>NZ_JASATW010000003.1:0-334984 GCF_030405905.1 Sphaerothrix gracilis Ecp01 | reverse complement strand
CGGCATCAACTTTGCCTTGCCATAGAAGCGCTTCAGCTTGGTTAAGGCGCTTAATCGAGCCGCCGACTTTATGCAGATTTTCCACCAAGTGATACCAGTCGAGCACCTCGCGACGCGCGGGGTCCGTTCCCATCTGGGCGATCAGATTCCAGACCCCATCATGCCCGTCGCCTAGGCAAGTTAAAGGCGTTGCGAGAGGCTGTTGATTGACCCACTCGGCCAGCTCATCATTCTGTTGATAGCGGGCGACCATCGCCACTTCGCTGGCAACCGCTTTGTAGTCTTTCCACTGGCAGGGTTCGCCCAAAGGTGTCCGCAACCGCACCTTCCCCCCATCCACGCTCACTTCCTTTAGCTCAGCCAACTGAGGCTCGGCGAAGTCATGGGACTGCACTAGACGTTGCTGGGTCTTGGCCGGGACGCGCATCCCCGTCAAGTAGCTGACATCGTTGCAGGCTTGCGCGTAGGACACGTTGGCGCTGATGCGCAGACAGCAATTCTCTAAATGGGGACTAATCTGACGGTAAGCCCCAACCGATAAGTGTTTGGCCTGAGCGCTGGTCAACACTAACTCCCCTAGGGTGCTTTTGAGCTTTCGTTCTTTGCCGACTTGTGTGCCGCTAACTGAGCCGATAAAAAACGCCCCAGTTCTGGACTCACATGGGCTTGGATTTGCTCACGAACCCTCAGTTCAATAGCTTCGAGTGTCTGCATTGATGCCGGGTCACTGTCTTCATACAGGATTTTGGCAATCGCATCGAGGTGTAGTTGCAGTTGTGCTTTTTGCTCCGGGGTCATGGGGGCTACCAGGTGTCACGGTAGCTATATCCTCCATGCTCTAGCTTTATTCTGCAAACCTGACATGCTCCCTACCAGATCAGCCACCAGGGCAGATGTTCAAACAAGCCACCCAGCGAAATACCGAGCACAGAGAAAGTAACAGCAAGGGCAGCGGTATTTAGCGCAGTGATGGCTTGTCGTCTCGCTTTGCGATCGCCCATATGTGCCTAGATTAGTGCGAGCATTTGATTCGCGTTTTAATTCATACCCAAAATCAGCAATGCCAGCCTCAACACAGCAATGCCAGCCCCAACACCTAGTATGACAAACTAGGCGTTTGGTGCAGATAGGAGCGATCGCCTATCTGTCTGAGAATGAAGTCAGCCACGTCTGGCCGCGAGATTTTCAGCTTTGAGGTTTTGTCGCTGCCGGAAAAGCCATGGCGGTACTGACCCGTGCGATCGCCTGCGATAAAAGCCCCTGGCCGCACAATCGTCCAGTCTAAACCGCTCTGTCTCACCTGCTGCTCCTGCCGCTCATGATCGCTAAACACATGCCGCAAGATTAGCCCAAACATGATGTATTTCCAGTAAAAATTGAGGCTGTTCCAGCTATCGCCTGCTCCCAGCGTCGTTTGGCAAATGAGTCGTCGAATACCGGCTCGCTGCATTGCCTGAATGATGTTTTGAGTTCCCTGCGAGCGGACGGTTCCGGTGAGCTTTTGCCCAGAACCCAATGTGCAAACCACCGCATCTTGCCCCTGCACAGCTTGCTCCACAACGGCAAGATCTAGGACATCGCCCTGCCAGAATTTAAGATTGGCGTGCTGAAGATTCAGCTTGGCCGGATGACGCCCAAAAGCGGTAACGATATGCCCCTGCTCAAGCGCCTGCTCCACAACTTGACGACCGACGCTGCCAGTTGCTCCAAAAACCAGTAGCTTCATGATTGCCTTCTCCTTGATCTACAACACCCTCAGCTTAGGCAAGCGATCAATTCTCAACTATCTCGTTCTTGCGTTACTTGTACGATCTTGCAGCCAGTTGTTAATTCTTTTAGACTTAGGCGATCGCAGCTTTGACTATGATTGAGACAAGGCATATTTGGTTAGCCCTGTGCAAAATCCTGCTATCCCGCTGACTGAAACAGATTGCCCACCCCGCCCGTTTGACCCTGCGCAGCTTGGGGAGAACATTCGAGTTGCATACCTGCAAAATGCCGCTGGAGAAGGGCACTACCACGCCGAGGACGAGCATACGCTGTTCTTATCGCTAGCGCCGCGTCCGCTGCCCTATGTGCAAATTCAAGATGGCAAGACCTATACGGGGCTGTACCGCCGAGGCGACATACTGATCACGCCAGCGAATACACCGCTGTTTGTTCGCTGGGAAGGGGAAGAAAATTGCCTGCAGCTCCAGCTCAAGGCCGAGTTTTTGCAAAAGACTGCTAATGAAACCCTGAATCAGGGCAGCAATCGCTGTCAGCTATGGCCTGAATTTCAGGTTCGTAATGCCCAAATTGAAGCGATCGCGATGATGCTATTAGCAGAATCGCAACAGCCAGTCTGGGGAAACCAGCTTTATCTAAACTCCCTCGCCAATGTTTTAGCCGTCAGTCTTCTCCGGCATCATACGACGACAAAGCCGCCGTTGCCCCTGTATGAGGGCGGTTTGTCACCGCGCCAGTTGCAGCAAGTTTTAGACTATATTGAGGCTTATCTAGACCAGGATCTGAGGCTGGAGCAGCTAGCCCAACTGCTCGACATCAGCCAGTTCCATTTCAGTCGTCTCTTTAAACAGTCCCTCGGTTCATCTCCTCACCAGTATCTAATTCAGCAGCGAGTCGAGCGAGCCAAAAAATTATTGAAACAAACGGAGCAATCAATCACTGATATTGCCCTCATCTGTGGATTCAGCAGCCATAGCCATTTGAGCAAACAGTTTCGGCAAGTGACGGGGATGACCCCTAAAGCGTACCGAGCAAGCTAGGCCAACCATTCGGCTGAGAGGAGTATCCTAGCGAACTGCCGGAGGGATCTAAGCCAGCACGACAGTTGCTGTAGAGGTGGAGAGTTTGCTGCAGCCGTTGGACTTAGCTCGTCAATCCTGTCAAAAGTTAAAAATCTGGCAACTGCCAACATTAAAAGGTTTTAAGCTAGTCAGAATCGTAAGTTAATATCAGCCGCTTTAATAGCCGGGAACGCCTATGAAACTGTCTGCTCGAATCACCCAAGTCTCGCCGTCAATGACCTTGGCAATCTCTGCTAAAGCCAAAGCTATGAAAGCTGAAGGCTTGGATGTGTGTAGCTTCAGCGCGGGTGAACCCGACTTCCCTACCCCCGACCACATTTGTGCCGCTGCCAAGCAAGCTCTAGACGAGGGCAAAACTCGCTACGGCCCCGCTGCCGGGGAACCGGAACTGCGGCAGGCGATCGCCCAAAAACTGCAGACCGATAACGACCTTTGCTATGCCGCCGAGAATATCATCGTCACTAATGGCGGCAAACATTCTCTCTACAACCTAATCACGGTGCTGATTGACGCAGGCGACGAGGTAATTATCCCCGCTCCCTACTGGGTCAGCTATCCCGAAATGGTAAAGCTAGCCGGGGGCACGCCGGTGATCGTGCCCACCGATTTAGAGAGCGGCTTCAAGATTACGCCGGAGCAGCTCCGCAAAGCCATCACGCCCAAAACTCGCCTGTTTGTGATGAACTCACCTTCTAACCCGACGGGTATGGTCTATACGCCAGACGAGATTCGAGCGCTGGCTGAAGTCGTGGTGGAAGCTGACATTTGGGCGGTATCAGATGAAATCTACGAAAAGATTCTCTACGACGGGGCTGAGCATCTGAGTATTGGCGCGGCCAGTCCAGAAGCGTTTCAGCACAGCATTATTAGCAATGGGTTTGCCAAAGCCTATTCCATGACGGGCTGGCGTTTGGGTTATCTAGCTGGGCCTACGGAGCTAATTAAAGCCTGCAGCACGTTGCAAAGCCACAGCACCTCTAATGTGTGTACGTTTGCCCAGTATGGGGCGATCGCGGCTTTAAAGAGTTCACAAGCCTGCGTGGAGGAAATGCGGCAGGCTTTTGCCCAGCGGCGGCAGTATATTGTTGAGGCGATTCGGGCGATGCCGGGGCTGACCTGTCCCACACCGCAGGGGGCATTTTACGTGTTTGTGGATATTAGTCAGTTGGGCATGAAGTCTTTGGACTTTTGCAACGGTCTGCTAACCGAAAAGCATGTGGCGACTGTACCTGGCTTGGCTTTTGGCGCGGACGATTGTATTCGTATTTCCTATGCTACGGATCTAGATACGATTAAGCGGGGGATGGAGCGGATGGAGGCGTATATCAAGGCTAATCTGTAGGCTTTCGTGGGGTGGGTGACGGGGGCGGGTTTTGTTGATGAGTGGCGGTCGTAGCGATTGGTTACAGACTAAACCCGCCCTTACGGTGTGAGTTATGGCGATTAGTTATCGGCTAGCGTGTGCTTACGGTGTGGGTTTTGGTGAGCGGTTATTGGCTAGGCTCGTCTTGACGTTACTTTGAGCGTGGCGTTGAGCTGCGATCGCAAAGATTTCTTGCCATAAGCCATGTTTTGCGGCAGAGAGTACTTACCCAGCGAGCAGGCAATTGTTAATTCATGTTCTAACCGGATGGCAATGACTATAGCCCTTGGCAAATAGTTAATTTCTGCTGGTGGAGGAAAGCCAGTTGTAGTGGCTATGGGGAGAACTGGACCTCCGCAGAGAAGTTATACTAACCAAACGGCTCAGGATTTACGCACTTGACAAGATTTTGGCTAACTGCGAGATTTCCCGGCTGTCGCCATCCCCTCTATTCAAGGGGGCAAGAGAGATCCTGTCTCTACCATTGGTGTCTCCAATTTTGAACGGCGTAACTTCCACGGCTCTTTAAAAACGCACTTAGACCTCTCTTTAAATCCAGGAATTCAGACTTTTAATGACTGCCGCTCAGCTCAGTTCCCCGCCTGCCAGTTCCTCGCTGCATCGCTTTCGTCAAGCCGCGCAGGCGGGGCAGTTTTTGATTACGGCTGAGGTGATGCCGCCTAAAGGGGGGGATCCCAGTCACATGATTGAGATGGCCCGCTGCCTGCAGCCGCGAGTACATGGGGTCAATATTACCGATGGCAGTCGGGCAGTGATGCGGATGTCGTCTCTCGCGGCGGCGGCAATTCTGCTGCAGCAGGGAATTGAGCCAATCTGCCAGATGGCCTGCCGCGATCGCAATCGCATTGCCCTGCAGGCTGACCTCATGGGCGCCTATGCCTTGGGCATTCGTAACATCCTGGCCCTCACTGGCGACCCGGTCAAGGCAGGCGATCACCCCGAGGCTAAAAGCGTTTTCGATTTGGAGTCAGTGCGGCTGCTGAAGCTGATTTACCAGCTTAATCACGGCTTTGACATTAACGAAAAGCCCCTAACCGATCGGCCCACCGACCTGTTTGCCGGGGCGGCGGTAGACCCGCAGTCGCGGAGCTGGTCAGGGCTGCAGCGCCGATTTGAGCGCAAGCTGGAAGCCGGAGCGCAGTTTTTCCAAAGCCAGCTCATTTCCGACTTTGAGCGACTAGAGAAGTTTATGGATCAGGTAGCTGCAGGCTGCGATCGCCCGGTTTTGGCAGGTATTTTTCTGCTGAAGTCGGCTAAAAATGCCCAGTTTATCAATCGCTGCGTACCGGGAGTGCAGATTCCCCAAGCGACAATTGACCGCCTAGCTGCCGCTAGCGATCCGCTGCTAGAAGGGATGAAGATTGCCGCCGAACAGGTGCAGGCCGCCCGGCAGCTCTGTCAGGGCGTGCATCTAATGGCGGTGCGGCGAGAAGACCTAATTCCGCAAATTTTGGATTTAGCTGGAGTTGCCCCCATCAGAGCGATCGCTGAAACCGCGTCCTAACTAGGCGATCGCGTTGGGCCATCCCTTTCTATAATGGGAACTTGTCAAAATTCGTCAGGACTCTAATGGCCTCAGATCAATCGCGCTCGGCTGCCCAAAGTGCCTCTAGCCTAGAGGAAATTCGCGCTACCCGGCTGGAGAAAGCTCAGCAGCTCCGCGACCTGGGTTTTAATCCCTACCGCTACCGCTGGCAAACCACCCATACGGCCGCGGATTTGCAGACTAAGTTTGCCGATCTGCCCAATGGGGAAGAAGTGGATATAGAAGTGGCGATCGCCGGACGAATTTTGGCCCGCCGCGTCTTTGGCAAGCTAGCTTTTTTCAACCTGCAGGATGAAACCGGCACGATTCAGCTCTATCTCGATAAGAAAAAGATTCAGGCAGGTATGGCCGATACCGATGCCAGCGCCTTCACCCATCTCAAACAGCTCACTGACGTAGGCGACATTTTAGGCGTCAAAGGCAGCCTCCGCCGCACTGACAAAGGCGAACTCTCAGTTAGCGTTCAGGAATACGCCATTCTCACCAAAGCCCTGCTGCCGCTCCCTGACAAGTGGCACGGCCTCACCGACGTGGAAAAGCGTTACCGCCAGCGCTACGTCGATCTCATCGTCAATCCAGAGGTGCGCGAAACCTTTCGTCGCCGCGCTCTGATTACCACAGGCATTCGCCGCTACCTAGAACAGCGCGGCTTTTTGGAGATTGAAACGCCGGTGCTGCAGGGAGAAGCGGGCGGGGCGGAGGCGCGGCCCTTCGTGACCTATCACAACACCCTGGAGCGAGAGCTTTACCTGCGCATCGCCACCGAGCTGCACCTCAAGCGCATGATTGTCGGCGGCTTTGAAAAAGTATTTGAGATTGGCCGTATCTTTCGCAACGAGGGCATCTCCACCCGCCATAATCCTGAATTTACCAGCATCGAGTTCTATCAGGCTTACGCCGACTACCACGACTTTATGGCACTGACCGAAGCCATGATTGCGGAAGTGGCCCAGTCGGTGCTAGGCACAATGCAGATTACCTATCAGGGAGAAACCGTTGACCTGACGCCTCCTTGGCGCAAAGTAACCATGCACGAGCTGGTGCAGGAAAAGACCGGGCTAGATTTCGCCCAGTTTGAAACCCTAGATCAGGCTAAGACAGCGGCTGCCGCAGCCGGATTGACCCACTTAGAAGAAATAGACTCTATTGGCAAGCTGCTGAACGAGGCGTTTGAGCAAAAAGTAGAGGCGACGCTGATTCAGCCTACTTTTGTGATTGACTATCCGGTAGAAGTGTCCCCCTTAGCTAAGCCCCACCGCAGCCAGCCGGGCTTGGTTGAGCGTTTCGAGCTGTTCATTGTGGGCCGCGAAACTGCCAATGGCTTCTCAGAGCTGACCGATCCGGTCGATCAGCGGCAGCGCTTCGAGCTGCAGGCGGCCCGGAAGGCGGCTGGGGATTTGGAAGCGCCAGGCGTAGACGAAGATTTTCTCATGGCCCTAGAGTATGGGATGCCGCCCACCTGCGGCGAAGGCATCGGCATCGATCGCCTAGTGATGTTGCTCACCGATGCCGCGAGCATTCGCGATGTGATTGCCTTTCCGCTGCTGCGCCAGGAAAAAGCTGAGGTGGACGACTAGGAAGCTGTCAGCGATCGCGTAATTTTAATTTCCCGCTGCCGCATAGCTTGCTCAAACTGGGCCGTGGTCAGCGCCTGCTCCACTGGCCAAACGCCTGGCTGATCTAGTTCACCAGCGAGCATCATCTGCGCTACGCTGCCGGTGCCATAGCCTGCCGCAACCGCCGTATCTTCCTGCATCAGGGTTGAGACATAGTGAGTCGGCTGGCCGTCTTTTTGCCCTGCAATATCGGCGCGCATGGCAATGCCTGTGCCGCTAAAGCGATCGCTGAGCTGGGTCATCTGGTAGCTAGCTTTAGCTAACAGCTCAACTGTCTCTGGTCGGCGCAGCCAGTCTTTGGGCACGGCATGGGCCATCAGCCAGGTGAGATGGTTGTAAAAATTGGGCAGCGAACCGAACTTAGTGATCACGGTTTTGAGCGGAAAAGACTGGGGCAGCGTCATCGCTTCTACCGTGCTGAACCAGTAGACGCCGCAGCGGCCATAGGGAGCCGGAAAGTCTACCGTCTCGCGCTGGCTGTAGGGTTCAATCTCTTGCCACTGACCGTTCACCCAGGCCGGAAATAAATGCTGCAGCTCTAGAAACGTCGTGCGCATCACTGTGACGCCTGCCCCGCCTGAGCCAGCCACCACGTAGCTCAGCTTCACTTCATCAGCCTGATCAAGCTGCTCAACACCCTGACGCACCATACTGTTGGAGATGCCGGGGAACACGCCCGTACTGACAACTGCTGTGACGCCTGCCGCTGACGCCTGCGATCGCAGCGCTAGAGCTTCTCTGACATAAGGGGGATTATCGGCCACGTCTATATAGGGCTTGCCCAAGGCAATACAGAGCTGCAGCACCCGGTCGTCGCGATAGCTAAACGGCCCGGCACAGTGAATAGTTAAATCATGAGCCGCGATCGCCCCGCGCAGCGCCGCCTGATTGTCCAAATCAAGGCCAATGCTCTGCACCCGCTGGGGGCTTCGCTGCGCCAGATCTAACTGCGATCGCCCAGTGCGACCGCTGAGAGTCAGCTTGGCTTGGGTGTTTAAGAGCAGGTCTTGCGCCACGCTGCTGCCAATACGCCCTGTACCCCCCAAAATAAGAACGGATTGTGTCATTACGGCCCACCTAGCTAAGCGGACATCTTGTTGTCCCGTTGACTCAATAGTATAGGTAAGTTTACGGTCAAAAGCTGGGCTTTAACGTTAGAACGAAAGGGATGGCTATTTTGGCTCAATTTAATGGTTGCTGTGCCCCGCTGGGAATCGTCTGGGTTAACGCTTGCTAAATCCTGCATTTTAGGGTTCACTATCTTGGCGGTTGCTGGCTGCGATCGCCCGTCATCGCAGCTAGAAGCCCAAAGCGTTGTTCCTGTGGTACAGCCATTGCAGATGAGCCTAGAGAAGTCCACGCAGATGAACCAGCCCCTGCTATTTGATGCTGCCAGTGATTTTGAAAACGGCATGGCGGTTGTACGCCTGGGCGATCGCCTGGGCTATATTGACGCCACTGGCAGCCTGGTTATTAATGTCATTGACCCGAACATTACGCTGGTTTCAGCCTTTGCCGACAACCGGGCGATCGCTCAGGCCGGAGACTATTTTGGCTATATCGATCGCAGCGGTGACTGGGTGATTGATGTCCAGTTTCGGCAGGCCAAACCTTTTTCAGAAGGACTGGCGGCGGTGCAGGGCGGTACGAAATATGGCTACATTAACCCTCAGGGAGAGTGGCTGATTGAACCCCAGTTTGATTTAGCTGAGAACTTTTCGGAAGGGCTGGCGGTCGTGAAGCTGCAGAGCCAGTATGGCTATGTTGACCCCACCGGCAAGCTGGTGATTATGCCGCTGCTCCGGGATGCCTGGAGTTTTTCGGAGTCGCTAGCGGTGGCTAAAACAGGGGACAAATACGGCTATCTTGACCCGACAGGCGATATGGTGATTGAGCCGCAGTATGATGGCGCTTTCAGCTTTTCTGAGGGACTAGGACGGGTGCGGCAGGGAGATCAGTGGGGCTACGTTGATGCGGCAGGCGAAATGGCGATCGCCCCTGAGTTCGACTTTGCGGCTGATTTTGCCGAGGGCTACGCAGTGGTCTTGGTCAGTGGCAAGTGGGGTTATATCGACAAAACAGGTGAGCTGGTAATTGCGCCTCAGTTTGACTATGCGGCTGACTTCTCCGGCGATCGGGCTGTGATTCAGCAAGGGGGACGCTACGGCTACATTGACAAAACCGGCGAGATTGTAGTCGAGCCGAGCTTTGCCAGCGCCAGCAAATTTTCGGAGGGATTGGCGCGGGTGCAGGCGGGCGATCGCTGGGGCTACATCAATCCGGCAGGGAGTTTAATCACCGGCCAAACTAGCCGCTAGAGCGCTAGGATCCCCCCCTACCCCCCTAATTCAGGGGGCGACAGCCGCAAGGATCTTAGGAGCAGTTAAAGTCTTGTCAGGCGCGTAAGTCCTATTTAATTGAGTCTTTCGACTTAGCCCATCTGATCACAAAATCTTAGACCGATTTGTGAATGTCCTAGGCGTCGCGGCCAAACTGCTGCCAGTACTGATAGGCCGCATAGGCCATCGTTACAACACCCGTGACAATCGCTGACTCATCTACCTCAAACTGGGGATGGTGCAGGGGATAGTTGGGCTTGTTGGCAAAGCCGACCCCCAAGCGAAACATTGTCCCTGGTGCCTGGTCAAGATAAAGCGAAAAATCCTCAGCCCCTAGAGAAGGCTCCATCAAAATCTGGACGCGATCGCTGCCCCAAGCCTCCTGCGCCGCCATTTCCACAATTTGGGTCAGGGCCGGATCGTTCTGCACCGAAGGAACGCGCCGCTGATAGTTCACCTCATACTTAGCCCCAAACGGCTGACAGACAGCCGCTACAATCTGCTCAATCCAGTCGGGCAGTTCTTCGCTGGTTTCAGGATGCAGCGATCGCACCGTGCCCAGCAGCTTGACCTGATTGGCAATCACGTTGGGGGCCCGCCCCCCAGAAATTTGCCCAATCGTTAGCACCACCGGACGCAGCGGGTTGTGAGTCCGGCTGATGGCCTGCTGCAGCGTGGTGATTACCTGGGCCGCAATCCAGATGGCGTCAATCGCCTCATGGGGCCGGGCGCCATGCCCCGATTCCCCCAGAATGATAATTTCCAGATCGTCAGCGGCTGCCGTCAGTGCCCCATAGCGAATGCCCACATGACCGCCCAAAATAGTGGGGAACACATGCAGCCCCAAAATAGCGCTGACATCCGCCATCACATTATCTTCCAGCATCCAGCGGGCACCCTGGGCCGTTTCCTCCGCTGGCTGAAAGATAAAGCGTGTAGTGCCCGGCAGGGTTTCCCCTAGCTCTGCCAGCAGCATGGCCGTACCCAGGCCCACCGTTGTGTGTACGTCATGGCCGCAGGCGTGCATAATGCCGAGCTGACGGGAGGTGTGGGGCAGTTCGGTCTGCTCCGGAATGGGCAGAGCGTCCATATCGGTGCGTATCGCCAGCCTGGTCTGCTCTGGATTGGCCCCCTCGAGTTCTGCCACGACCCCTGTTTTGCCAACAAATTCCTGAACGTGGAGGCCGCAGGAAGAGACGACGCCAGAGACATAGGCTGCAGTCTGGTATTCTTGGCCGCTCAGTTCGGGGTGGCTGTGGAGATGACGGTAAATTTCAATTAGGCGAGGAGAAATCTTTTCAGCGATCGCTTTTATCCGGCTGAGCATGGAGAGTTATGAATCAGTTAAGGTTATTTTTATGATCATAAGGGCCAGCTATCGGGAGTTCCACGATCCCCCTATCTGACTGGGCTAAATTTCTTCTGAAGTCCCTTCCATGCCATCGGCAGCCGCGACGGCTTCAGCGCTTGTCAGCGGCAGCGGCTGGGGCAAAATGGTCACTGCGGTTTGCGATCGCAGCGGATTTTCCACCCACCGATCCAAAATATCTTTGATCAGCAGCTCCTGCAGCCAGATTTTGCTGACCACAGCGAGGGGCAAGGCCAGCAGCAGTCCCAAAAAGCCAAAGGCCGTAGCAAAGAAAATCTGCGCGGCTAGGGTTAAAGCAGGCAGGAGAGAAACCTGGTGTGCCATGACGGTGGGGGTCAGCCAGTAGCTTTCGATGTTTTGGATAACAATGTAGAGGCCAAAAACCGCGATCGCCTTCCAGGGGTCGGGGGAAAGCAGGGCCACCAAAATCGGCGAGCCGACGCTGAGCGTGGGGCCGATATTGGGAATAAAGTTTAGCAGTCCGGCTAGCAGCGCGTGGGCTAGAACCAGCTTGATGCCTAAAACTGATAGTCCCAAAAAGCTAAGGGCAAATACGAACACCGAGCTGATCAGAATTCCCCCCATCCAGTTGACTAAGGCAACCTCGCACTCATGCAGAATTTCGTCAGCCCGCCGCCGGTAGAAGGAGGGAATCAGCCGCAGTCCGGCCCCGCGATAGGCGCTGGGGTTGACCGCCAGCATGATTGAGAGAATCACCACTAGCAGCGTCTGCAGAAGAATCTGCAGCGTATTGTTGAAGAAAGAGAAGAAGTTGCGAAAAATTCCCAGTGTGGAGGCATTTTGAGCCGCTAACCAGTCTGTGACCATTGACAGGCTAGGCAGCTCAAAAGGTAGATTTCCCTGTAGCTGACGGATGAAGTTGGGCAGTCCCTCAAATCCGGCAATTAAGATCTCAATTAGCAAGCTGAACTGCTCGACGAAAGGCGGCACAATGCCCACAAAAAACAGGGCTGCCAGCACGAAGAAAGCGACAATCACAGCCGGTAAGGCAAACCGACGCGGCGTTCCTAGCTGCTCTACCCGCCGGGCCAGAGAATTAAGCGCGATCGCAATAATGACGGCAGTAAAGATCAGCAGCAGAATTTGCCGAATCTGCCACAAAATATAGAGAGAAATAATCAGGCAAATTAGCCCCAGCCACTGTCCCAGTTTCACGCAGGTTATCCTTTGGTTAAAGGCGAATCTGCCCAAGCAATCGCCATTATTAACGCTTCCACGGCAAAATCAGAGCCTTAATGGTTAATTCTACGCATCAATGGCAGCTTCAACCGCGTTTTGATCTGCCTAAAGATTGGCTATCGGTGGTGCTGCAGCAGAGCGGACTGGACCAGCCGCCTGAATACCTGGCTCAGCTTCTCTGGCAGCGCGGTTATCGCTCAGCCGAGCAGCTAGCGGGCTTTTTTAATCCCCAACAGTATCAGCCTGCTTCTCCTTTCGAGTTTGGCCCAGAGATGCCGCGAGCGGTTGAGCGGCTGCAGCAAGCCTATCAGCGGGCAGAGAAAGTAGCCATTTGGGGCGATTTTGACGCCGATGGCGTCACAGCAACGGCGGTTTTATGGGAAGGGTTGGGCCAGTTCTTTCCGTCTGAGCGGCTCACCTACGTGATTCCCAATCGGCTAAAGGAATCGCACGGGCTACAGGCGGAGGGACTAGAGCGGCTGGCTGCTGCGGGCTACACGTTAATTGTGACCTGTGACACGGGCAGCACTAACTTAGCGGAGCTAGACCTCTGCCAGCAACTAGGGCTAGACGTGATTATCACCGACCACCATACGCTTCCTGCGCAGCGACCGCCAGTTGAGGCCATCATCAATCCCCGCTATCTAGCCGCCGATCATCCCCTGGCTTCTCTCTCAGGCGTAGCGGTGGCCTACAAGCTGATAGAGGCGCTCTACCAAACCCTGCCCGCTGTCCCCCAGCAGCCTTTAGAGCAGCTCATCGATCTAGTAGCGATTGGCCTGATTGCTGACCTGGTTGAACTCAAAGGGGACTGTCGCTACCTAGCTCAAATGGGCATTCAAAAACTGCAGCAGCGATCGCAGCTAGCGCCTGACGAAACCGCCCATCGTCCCGGTGTTGTAGAGCTTTTATCGCTCTGCAAGCGCAGCGGCGATCGCCCCACAGATATCTCCTTTGGCATTGGCCCTCGCATCAACGCAGTCAGCCGCATTCATGGCGATGCCAGCTTTTGCGTCGAGCTGTTGACCAGTCATGACCCACAGCGCTGCCACCAGCTCGCCGTTGAAACCGAGCTAGCCAATACCCGCCGCAAAGCCCTACAGCGAGACTTACAGCAGCAGGTATCCCAGCAGCTTCAGCAGCTTGATCTCTCAACTACCCGCGTCATTGTGCTGGCGGATATGCAATGGCCCGTCGGCATCCTGGGTCTGGTAGCAGGCCAGATTGCCCAGCAGTATCACCGCCCCACCATTTTGCTCAGCCTTGATCCACCTAGCCCGGACGGTTCAACACCTCAGCTAGCTAGAGGCTCAGCCCGATCGCCTCAGCAGGTCGATCTCTATCAGCTTGTCCAGTCTCAGGCTCATTTACTCCGTAGCTTTGGCGGTCATCCCTACGCGGCGGGGCTGAGTTTACCCGCCGCCAACATTCCGCTGTTTACCGAAGCTATTAATCGTCAACTGCGAGAGCAGCAAAGTGCCACCGCGATCGCCGCCGCCGCCATTCTCACCGCTGACCTAGAAGTCACTGTGGCCGAACTGGGGCAGTCTCTTTTCAAACAGCTTAAGCAGCTAGAACCCTGCGGCATGGGCAATCCGGTGCCGCGCCTGCTGCTGCGCAACTGCTGGTTCAACAACGCCCGCAACTACAATATCCGCGATCAGCGAGGCGACAAAGTCCGCTACATCAAAACCGACTTCGACCTCTGCGACGCTACCGATAGTACTGGCTTTCCTGGTCACTGGTGGGAGCACTACCGCGATGATCTGCCAGCGGGTTCCTGCGATGTGATAGCTGAGCTGGATTTAAACCCCTATCAAAAACGCTATGAGGTACGACTACTAGCAGTTCGTCCTACAGCGGTTGTACAGGCGGCTGACGAGACGGCAAAGTGGCTGGTTGACCAGCGGACAGCGAACGCAGATACGCCAAGGTCAGCCCTTGTGCTGCAGCACTGCCCGACTCAGTGGCAGGATTTTCAGCCCTGGCTGCAGCAGGCCCTCCAGCAGCAGCAGGCTTTGACTTTGGCCTATACGCCTCCTGAGCAGCCTGCGCCCCAACAGATTGTAATGACCCTGCTGGGCATCGCCAAGTATCTTTACCGCCAGCAGCAAACAGCCACACGCCCTCAACTGCTGGAAAAGCTTGGCCTCAGCGATCGCACCCTCGCCCTAGCCTTAGACTGCCTGGAGCAGCTCGGCTTTAAGCTGGTGCGAACGGAGCAGGGGGTGAGCGTAATCGATTTACCCGCAGCGCTAGCAGTTTCTGAATCAGGGGCAATTGCCTCCCTGATTGCCGCTATTCAGGAGGAGCAGTTTCGCCGCCAGTATTTCTGCCAGGTACCCTTATCTACGCTGCAGGCCGTTGCCCACCACATGTTTGGCTAACTGCATTTGCTCAGCCTGGACGAGACTCAGACTCGCAGGGATCTTCCATTATGGGTGAAGCCTTGGCCACCGTATCGCGGGCAACGACTGTAGAGAGATCAAATGCTTTGGCGACCGGCACTGCTGTAGCGACTGCGGCTAGGGCCGACTGCTGGCTGATTTCTTCAGCCTGCTGTAGGCTAGGTGAGATTTGGAGCACCAGCTCAATGCGTTCGGCTTTATTCGTTGCCGCCTGCTTTAAGCAGCCTCTAGCGGCAACTAACACCGGATTTGCTTCTCGATGGATAACAACCTCATCTAGCTCATATTTTTTCAACACTGCCTGCAGACTGGCAACTACATCATCTGCAAAAGCCTTGCGTTGACCTGTATTGCAATCCATTTTGCCTCCTTTTATCGAATCAGCACGATAGCTGCTGCGGTTCTGACATCACTTACATCATCACGACCGGAACGACGGCCATCTCCCGGCAAGAAATAGATATCCGCGAAGGTAAAGCTCATAAACGGCTCAAGCTGGGAATTCAAGGCAGCCTGCAGTGGGCCAATGCCGCCGGGAATGCTGCTGTTGAGTCTGTCAGCAACTTCGCCACCGCAGACCCCTGCCGACTCCGTACGGTTCCACTCCCACTGATCCACATTCGCCCGCAGCCTGCCGCCACTGTCTAGAGAGACCAGGATGTAATAGTGAACAGTGACGCGGGTGTCGCCGCCAGGGGCGAAACAATACCAGGGTAAATCGATCCGTACCCGGAAGGAAAGGTCGATGAAGACTCGCCAGGCCGGATGACGTGCCGGTTCTCTCGAACCGAGGAAGGTGGCGCTATAGGGCACCATACCGGCGCGGATGCCGGTGATACGGCTGACGCCGCTGGGTAAGCTGCTGTCTACAATACTGCGGTTGGCTGGCGTATCTAGGGTTGATGTTAGCGGAATCACAATTTCGGAGTTGTTGCGTACCCGCGCCAGAGAAGCGCGGCGATCGCCAAAAGTCCAGGTGACCCAAGCCCATCCGCCGGTGCCAAACTCAATGCTGTTACAGTTGGCCGCCCCGGTGAAATCTCGCTCCTCAAAGATACAGCTCGTTAATGCTGGCATTCTTGCCTCCTTCATTCATAGAGATGAATGCTTGCAGGTGAACAGGCAATTTCTTCCGTGCCTAGACTGGCATGGTCAAAATAAGCAACCGGCTGAATTGATGCGTTTAGGCAAGCGGTGAGAAATTCAGCTCGGTTTGAGTTTTAAGCGTTAAAGGTGCGTCGGTTAAAAAATTTGAGTCTGAATAAGTTCTGGTAGAAGCTGCTCGCCCTGGCTTAGACTACGCTAGGGGCAAATAAAACCCACCAGGCCAAAACGGCTAAGATTAAAACGCAGACTTTGACAGCAATGTAGAGAAAGCTATCGGGAGCAATAAAGCTATGCATAGAATCCCTCCAAGCTTTTAATTTCTCAGGCTAGACGCCCTATCTCTATTTTCTTCATCACAGCGGGCCGCTCAGCCGAAATTTGACATTTTGTTAGGCTTATTCGCTAGCGGGTACAACTGTCCCCGGCTGACAGAAAGCCTTGTTACTATTGATGCAGACAAATAGTGTGACTCCGAAAAGCTTGAGCTGCTTAACGCTATGCTGACCCATCAGCCCATTACTCGCTGCATTATGGTGCTGAGCTTCGGCGCGGCGGCGTTGCTGGTAGCAACTGAGTGGGCCTCACCGCAGTGGCAGTCCTCAGCGCCCGTTGGCTCGCCTAAAACGCTGTGGCGCTACGAAGGCTTCAACCCTATGCCGCGTGTTTCAGCCAAAGCGAAAAATACGGAACTGGTGGTGAGTTTAGCAGAGCGGCGGCTTCAGCTCTATGTGGAAGATCAGCTCGCCGCCAGCTATGACATTGCGGTGGGTCAGGCTGATTGGCAAACGCCTACGGGCAGCTTCAAAGTACGGCAAAAGCAGGAACATCCGGCCTGGCAGCATCCTATTACCGGCGAGGTGATTCCGCCAGGGCCAGAAAATCCGCTAGGGGCTAGATGGCTAGGATTTTGGTCTGACGGCAGACACGCTATTGGCTTTCACGGCACTAATCAGGAAGAATTTATCGGTCAGGCGGTTTCTCACGGCTGCATCCGTCTGCGCGATCGCGATATTCGCAGTCTCTACGATCAGGTAGATATCGGCGCGACCGTGATTGTAAAGCCCTAGAAACGTCAAAATAAATCCGTCGATTTGAACAATCGACGGATTCACTGAGATTGCGATTGAGGCTGAGTCGGCCTAAAACTGCTCTAGGCAGTCTGAGGCACATGCTCGAACTTATAGGCGTGTTCCTTGAGCAGTTCACTTACCTGGGTCAGAACAGCGTCATCACCTGTGCTGTTTTTCTGAATTGAAGTCCGCTCAGGATAGAAGTCAGGCTGGTTCAGGTTGTGAGCAATCGCATCTTTGACGTGCTGAGAAATCAGGTTGAATAGCTCATCTTTGGCCTTGCCCCGCTGATAGTTAGCGCCTTCTTCCGTCGTGGCATAGAGGGGAGGCAGGCGGTTGAGCGCATAGGCCGCCACATCGCCTAAATCTAGGGTGCAGTCGCTAGCGGCTTCAATCTCAGCTACGCGAGCGATCGCTTCGGTCAGCACCAGCTCCTCCATCACGTTGATGAACTGCTTCCGAGGAACTGCAACCACCTCTCCGGTTAAAAGCGCTCCCATCAGACGATCGAGAGCCATGTACTCTTCAATCGAAAGCTCAGAAGCCGTATCACAAATACGGCCTACCTCCGCTTCCATAGCAGGCGTCAAATATCCATCCTGCAGAGCTTGCTCAACAATTTTTTCAATAGTCATTCGGCTTGAGAACTCCGTTGAACTAGGGGTATAGAAGCCGTAGCGCATCTAGGCTGAGACTCTAGGCTTTCATTGTTCTGGCTGTAGTGTGCCCACCTTGTACTACAGAGAAACTTTTTTCAGGGCAAATCGGGCCTATCTGGCAAAAACCAGTGTTGCTCAGCCAAACCGGGTATTAATCAATGCTCTGATCGCGCCACTGCGTCGGATCTACGGCTACGCCGTTGACGTATAAGCCCCAGTGCAGATGCGGCCCAGTTGAGGCCCCGGTAGAGCCAATGGCGCCAACAGGCTGTCCGGCCTGCACAAAATCCCCCTCTTGCACGTCAATGCGACTGAGGTGAATAAAAATGCTGAGTACGCCTTGGCCGTGATCAATGCCGATAGTATTGCCGTGCAGCTCAAAGCCATCCGCGACCCGTCCCACCAGTCGCACCTGCCCTGCTGCCGGAGCCACCACAGGGGTGCCCGTGGGAGCTGCATAGTCTACGCCGCGATGGTAATAGTCCTCAGCAAAAACGCCATTATAGTAGCGCCGCACGCCATAGGGAGTGCTGACGCGACCGCTGCTAGGCCGCTGCAGTGGCCCATTCCAGTACTTTTCGGGGCTAACTGTCTGTTTGAAGGTCCCCACTCGATCAAATTCATAGTCCGTGCCTTCAATCCCGGCGCGATCGGCAGGTAGCCAGATTCGCTGAGTCGGGAAACTGCGGTTGCGCAGCCAAACTGTGAGGTTGCGGGTCGGCTCTTGGCCAATTACCCGGACAATGTGCTCCCCGGAGCGATCGAGGGGGCTGGTGGGAATCAGCGCCCGGTAGCGATTGTTGCCAAGGGGAAAGCTGGCAAACTCCTGCTGGTCGTCTAGGGTAATCGTAGGCGGCTCGGTTGAGGCTGGATCTTCGGCCTGCACCACCACGGAGAAAGTTGTTCCCAGCTCTGGATCACCAGGATTGATGGCAACCTGATAGGCCTGGGCAGCCTGCTGCCCCAGAACAACCAGCAGGGTCAAGGTGCTGGCAAATAACAGCCAGAGTCCATAGCGCCAATACAGCGAAGTTCGCTGGCGAAATAGAAAACTCAGGCGAGGGTTGAAAGCGGGTTTCATAGTGCGTGAGGAAAACGAGTGAGTCTAAATAATGATGGCTGGCTTAGAGCAGCTTCAAATAGGCGATCGCGTGTCGCCACAGAATCAGCGTTTGCCCTTCATTGCCATCCACACAGAGGCAATGAGGATCCTGCCAGCGCAGGGTGCCGTTAATCACATCGCTGGTGACTAGCTTAATTTCAATTGCCTGTTTTTCTCGAATCAGGGATTGAAACTGATGAACGCTCGGCAGTCCGGTTTCTAGTTCAGTAGCCATAACTTTAAATGAAGCTAAAACGGTGTAAAAGGTTCAACTTTAATTTACCTGCCCAACCTGATTTAATTGATTACCTGTGGACTGGTTACAATAGTTGACATTTGCAAAGGGAGAGGGGCATGGCGGCGTTTACTAAGTATCACGGCTTGGGCAATGATTTTGTGCTGATTGATAATCGGCAGCAGTCAGAGCCGCTGCTAACTCCGGCAGAAGCTATCCGCCTGTGCGATCGCCACTTTGGCATTGGCGCAGACGGCGTTATTTTCGCCCTGCCCGGTACCGGCGACCACGACTACGCCATGCGCATTTTCAACTCTGACGGCTCAGAGCCAGAAATGTGCGGCAACGGCATTCGCTGCCTGGCGAAGTTTCTGATCGATCTAGAGACTGCATCGGGGCAGACACCGCAGTTGCCCAAACGCTATGCGGTTAACACCCTAGCCGGAACTATTGTGCCGCAGCTACAGGCCGACGGTCAGGTGACGGTGGATATGGGGCCACCCCGGCTGCTGGCCGCCGCGATTCCCACGACCCTGGCGGCGAGTGAGGAGAAAGTAGTTGATCAGGCGATCGCGGTGGCCGGACAAACCTGGCAGGTCACCTGTGTCAGCATGGGCAATCCCCACTGTATTACTTTCGTCGAGGATGTAACGGCAATAGATCTGGCTCAAGTTGGCCCCCAGTTTGAACATCACGCCGCTTTTCCAGAGCGGATCAACACTGAGTTTATTCAGGTGGTGCATCCAGGACATTTGAAAATGCGGGTGTGGGAGCGGGGCGCAGGCCCCACTCTGGCCTGCGGTACGGGAGCCTGTGCCTCCCTGGTAGCCGCAGTGCTCAACGGCAAAAGCGATCGCCAAGCGACAGTAGAGCTACCGGGTGGGCCGCTGCAGATTGAGTGGTCCGCCGCCGATAATCACGTCTACATGACCGGCCCAGCCGAAAAAGTGTTTACAGGCGAACTGGCATAGACTTTCCACCAATTATGACTATTGTTTTAACCAACGACGACGGCATTGACGCACCGGGAATTGCCGCCCTACAGGCAGCTCTGGGCGATCGCGCTACAGTGTGGGTCGCACCGAATCAGCCGCTATCGGGCTGTAGCCATCAAATTAATCGGGGCGGAGCCATCTCAATTGAACAGCGCGGCGGCGATCGCTATGCCATTGGTGGCACGCCGGCTGACTGTACTCGTGTGGCCCTGAGTCATCTGTGCCCGCAGGCCGAATTTGTCCTATCTGGCATCAATGCTGGCGGTAATTTAGGGGCTGATATCTACGTATCGGGGACGGTAGCAGCAGTTCGAGAAGCGGCGCTATTGCGAGTTCCAGGCATTGCACTGTCCCACTATATTCAGCGGGGGCGGCTGATTGACTGGGCAGCGGCGGCGCGGTTGACGGCCAAAGTGTTAGATAAGCTCCTGCAGCAGCCCTTACCAGCAGGGGCCTTTTGGAACGTCAATTTGCCCCATCTAGCCGCAAACGATCCCGATCCAGAAATGGTCTTTTGTCCCACCTGCACCCAGCCCCTGCCCACTGACTATGCTGTTGAGAACAATCAGTTTCGCTATGTGGGCCAGTACGGCCAGCGACAGCGAGATCCGGGAGCCGATGTCGAAGTCTGTTTCTCCGGCAAAGTCAGCATTACTCAGGTGCGTCTCTGGTAAAGCGATCCCCAAGTTTAGTGATTCACTGCCTGATTTCAGTAGAATAGCTAAGCAAGATAAAAGGACGTTTCCCTGAAGACGTAATGGCCCTCACCCAGATCAGTAATGCTTTGACGCTGTTCTTCAGCTTGCTGGTGGAAGCGATTCCCTTTCTCCTGTTGGGAGTCACTTTTTCTAGCGTGCTGCTGCTGTTTGTAGACGAGCAGCGTTTGGTCGCTGCCATGCCGCGCAATCCCTTGTTAGGTGCGCTGGCAGGCAGCCTAGTGGGCTTTTTGTTTCCGGTCTGTGAGTGCGGCAATGTGCCTGTGGCTCGGCGGCTGCTGCTGCAGCAGGCTCCGGCTTCGGTGGCGGTCGGTTTTCTGTTAGCGGCTCCCACTATCAATCCCATCGTCATCTGGGCGACCTGGACGGCCTTTCGCGATCAGCCAGAAATTGTGGTGCTGCGGGTGCTGTTTTCCCTAATTATTGCAACGCTGATTGGCTGGGTGTTCAGCGTGCAGAAAGATTTACGGCCCTTACTACAGCCCTCGCTAGCCCGTTTGATGCCAGAGCCTCAGCCAGAGTGGGGGGTGGAGGCGGCTTCACCCCTGCTGCAGTCGGGCACCTATATAATGCAAAAGCCAGGACAGACCGTTTCGCTGGCAGCGGCGACCTATGGCGTGCCCTTACCCAGTCTGGTGCGGAAGCCCTGGTCTGATAAGCTGCGGCTGCTGTTAGACAACATTATTCAAGAGTTCCGGGAGCTGGGAGCTGTTTTACTGCTGGGCAGCGCGATCGCCGCTTTTGTGCAGGTGGCGCTGCCCCGCGAAGTGGTTTTGAGCCTGGGCCAGGGGCCTGTAACCTCTATCGTGGCGATGATGGTGCTGGCTTGGGTAGTCTCTATCTGCTCGACGGTAGACTCCTTTTTTGCCCTGTCTTTTGCCTCTACTTTCACGAGCGGCTCGCTGCTGGCTTTTTTGGTCTTTGGCCCCATGATCGACCTGAAAAATATTAGCCTGCTGCTGACGGTGTTTCGCCCCCGGGCAATTTTGTACCTTTTTGGTCTGGCAGCGCAGCTCACCTTCGTGTTGACCCTACTGATTAACTTGTATTTGGGATAAAAAAGCGAGATGAGACGTCAGCGATCGCCCTACATTCCCTGGACAGAAATTCTAGACATTTTGGTACTGCTAGCCTGGGGCGCGGCTTTACTCAAGTACTGGCTTACGGGACAGCTCAGCATTCTGCTGCACCCGGACTATCGCTGGCTCTCCAACTCAGCGGCCATTGTGCTTTTGCTGATAGCCGCGATTCGCACTCTGCGCCTCATTCAGACGCTCTGGGGCCAGCGCCCCCAAGCGATCGCCAATCCCCGCCACTTCACCCTGCTGCCCCCCAGCGTCAGCAGCTTTATGCTGCTAGCGGTCGCCGTCTTTGGCCTCACCTATACCCCCCGCGCTTTTGCCAGCGATACAGCCCTGCAGCGCGGCATCACCGACACCTTGACCCTGACGCGATCGCAGCCGCAGCAGTTTCGCTTAGACAATAACCCCGCCGAACGCTCGGTGATTGACTGGGTGCGGACCATCAATGCCTACCCAGAACCCGACGCCTATAGCGATCAGGCGGTCAACGTCAGCGGCTTTGTGATCCACCCGCCTGACTGGCCCGATAACTATTTGATGGTGTCTCGCTTTGTGCTCACCTGCTGCGCCGCCGATGCCTATCCGGTGGGGCTGCCGGTAAAGCTAGTGGGCGATCGTACTGCCTATGAGCCCGACACCTGGATAGAAGTGCAAGGCACCATGATGACTGAAACCTTGGCAGAGCGGCGGCAGCTCGTGATCGACTCTGCCAGCCTGACTGAAATTCCAGAGCCGGATAATCCCTATGAGTACTAATCGCAGACGGCAGCTGCGTTTACTGCCAATCGATCGCGTAGCTATCAGCTTTATGGCGGCCCTAGCCGTGGCGGTGGTGCTTTTGCTGCTGATTGGCGATCGGGCCGCGGCGCGGGTGCGCTCTTTTTCTTGGGAAGGGCATCACATCGGTGCGGAAGACGTAGCCTTCGTGATGGCGTTTAGTCGGCCTATGGATCACGACAGCGTCGAGACTAATCTACGCATCACGCCGCCGCTGGCAGGCAAGTTTAGCTGGGCTGGCCGCCGCATGGCCTATACCCTTGCTGCCCCTATTCCCTATGGTGAGACCTTTGAGGTGGCGCTGCCCAATGCCCGCGATCGCTTCACGGCGACAACTGAGCCAGCCAAGTTTTTGGCATTTGAGGGGACGTTTCAGTCCCGCGATCGCGCCTTTGTCTACCTGGGGGTTGAAGGCGAAGAAAAGGGCCGCCTGGTGCTGTTTAACCTCAATCAGCCAGAGCAGCAAAAGCAGCTACTCACGCCCCCCAACCTGGTTGTTTTAGACTTTGAACCCTATCCCCTAGGCGATCGCCTGTTGTTTGCGGCAACTGATCTAGAAGCTTATCGGCAGGGTCAGCTCAACCAAAAACTTTACACCGTCACCACTGGCCTTCAGCCCAACGCCCCAGAACAGATAGGGGAAGCGGCTCAGCCTTTCTGGCAGCGCTGGTCGCCACTGGGCCAGTCGGCCCCACCCCCAGGCATCATTGAGCCTGTTCTAGACAATCAAACCTACCAGAACCTCAAATTTGATTTAGCGCCTAACGGTGAATTCATCGTGGTACAGCGGGTCAATCAGCAGGATCCCGCCGATTTCGGCCCTTGGATTGTACATGCCAACAGCTCACCGCAGCCGCTAGAAACCGAGCCGGGCGGAGACTTTTTGATTGCACCTGACAGCCAAACGCTGGTGATGCTGCAGGGAGAGGGCACTGCCGTCATTCCGCTGCCCGATGAGATAGGGGCAAAGCCACAAACGGCTGAACCGCTAGAATTTTTGGCTGACTATGGCCGGGTGATGGACATTGCCAGCGATGGCAGCGCTGCCGCAATGGTGAACTTCAACCAGAACAATCCTGAGCAGCGCTATACGGAATCGCTATTTTTGGTGACCAATCAGGGAGAGGAAAAAGAGCTGCTGACAGCAACAGGCTCCATCCTAGAGGCTAAGTTTGATCCCACTAACCGCATCCTCTATTGTCTTGCCAGTGAGCTAATTGAAGCTGAGGAGTACGTTGAGCAGCCTGTACTTACCTCCGTCAACGTTGAGACGGGGGAAATTCGCGATCTCCTAGCTTTACCCCCCCAGCGTAATATCAGCATCAGCTTGGCCCCGGATGGTCTAGCACTGCTATTTGATCAAGTCGTTTCGGTGGAGGCTTCCACCCCCAGCGACCTCCGCGCCGATGACGGCAGCGCTATCAGTACCAGCCGCATCTGGCTGCTGCCGCTGTTTAAAACTCCGATAGAGCGAACTGAGGGAATGCCAACTCAGGCTATTCAACCCCAAGAACTTCCGTTCGCCGGTCTGCGGCCTACCTGGCTGCCCTAAAGCTGCGGCAGCGCCAATTTAAATTGGCTGCAAATTGAATAAGCTTTTTGCCTACAGAAGTATATAGCGAATAGATGAGACATGCGGTTACCACAGCATGTTTACAATGTCATCTGCTCTCCAGCAGATCTATGGAAAAGATTGACAACATTTCCTTGTCAATTTGCTTGATTTTCTGTCTAATCTTCTAGGGCTTAAGCCCGTAAAGTTTTCGTCAAGAATTCAGCTATTTCCTGAAAATACTGAATGAATTGGTTCCTGAACGTTGTCCTTTGAATCTAGACATTATCCAATCGAGTGTGTGGTGTAAGGAGCCGAAACGAGTGTTTGAAAATAAGTATTGGCTATCAGGGCTGGCAGCTTCCTTGCTGCTGACGAGTGGCAATGCCGCTGTGGCAGCTATTCCAGAGAATGCTTTAGCAACGGAAGCCGATAGCAGCGCGTCTGAACTCGCAGCTGATTTATCAGTGGAATTGTTGACAGAACCGCTGACAGAGCCGTTAGCAGAGCCGCTACCAACAGCCCCTGTGCAGATAGCGCAGGCAACATCCGTCAGCAATTTGTCCGATGTTCGCCCTACGGATTGGGCTTACCAGGCTTTACGAACCCTCATCGAAGAATATCGCTGCCTGCAGGGCTACCCGGATAATACGTTTCGGGGCAATCAAACGGTGACCCGCTATGAGTTCGCCGCCAGTTTGACCGCCTGCTTAGATGCCATTGTGGCGATCGCGCCTCAAGATGGGCCGATGGTCGATCGCTTAGAGCGCGAGTTTGAGCCGGAACTGATTCGGCGGGTGGAAGTGCTAGAGGCTAGGGTAGAGGAGCTAGAAGAAAATCAGTTTTCAGATAATACCCGCCTGTTTGGTCAGGTAATTGTTGGTGTGCAGGGCCGCAGCAGTAACGAGGCAGATTTCTTCCCGGTAGACGGCGTGCGCGACACGGAAGATCCCGGTGACAGCGTTAACCTAATTACCAACGCTCAGCTCAGCCTGCTCACACAGCTCAATCCCCGCACGCTTTTGCTGACGGGCTTACAGGTGGGCCAAGGCAGCACCGCCCCCAGCTTGACTAACAACGTCCGGCTGGGCTACGAGGGGGATACCGATAATACTTTTAAGCTTAGCGACCTCACAGTTCGCCATTTGGTCAGCGATCGCCTTGCTGTCATCGTTGGGGCTGAGGGCGTCAACCCGGTCAACGTGTTTCGAGGTGCTAACCGGATCGAGAGCGCTGGCTCTGGCCCGCTCTCAGCCTTCGCCCAGCGCAACCCCATTATTAATATTGGCGGCGGGCGCGGTGGACTGGGGTTTGACTGGCAGATAGCCGACCGCCTCAGCCTGCAGGGGGTCTATTCTTCCAGCGGTCCCTCTGACCCAGAAGGAGGACTGTTTGGTGGCGATAACTCAGACACGACGTTTGGCGTTCAGTTCGCCGCCTCGCCCACGGACAACTTAGATATTGCGCTGCACTATATCAACTCTTATTCCACCATTGGTAATCTCAGAACCAACGTAGGGGACACCCAGCTTACCGCCGGAGATCCCACCCAGACTAACGCCATTGGCGCGACGGCTTCTTGGCAAATTTCGCCGGCAATTACTCTAGGCGGTTGGGGCGGCTACACCCGTTCTGAATCTCCTGATGAGCCAGGGGATGTGGAGACGACTAACTGGATGGTTTTTCTTAACTTCCCTGATCTGTTTGGCGAAGGCCATCTGGGCGGCATCTACCTGGGACAGCCACCGCGCATTGCCAGCAGCAATCTGAGGCAGGGCCAAAACATTCCTGACCTGCTAGCAGGCGGACTAGGAGATCCAGGGGATCAGCCCGGTAGCACCACGCACTTAGAAGTGTTTTATCGCTATCAGCTTACGGACAATATCAGCATTACCCCCGGCATCATCGCTATTTTTGAGCCAGCTAATACGCCAGACAGCGAAACTATCACTATCGGGGCTGTCCGCACGACGCTACGATTCTAAGTTTGTCCGTTTGCTCTGTTCATGACTATCTAAACTCAATTTCAGGAGTCTCAATCATGGGTAGCATCTACCAAAAAGCTGCATTAATGGCAGGCATAGGCGGTCTTGTAGTTTGGGCCAGCGGCTTAGAGGCCAAGGCCCAAATTGAGGTAACCGGCGGAGAACTTACCATTGACGGTGCTGAGGTCTTTCAGCCAGATTCAGGCGATCGCGTTCGGGTTGATTCACCGACAACAGTCATCGGCAACGAAACCAACGCAATCATCTATGACGGTAATTACCAGCTAGATCAGATTCAAATCGAAACCAATCAGGGGCCAATTCCCACAACTGCCATTTTTCAGCCAACGACCCTGCCGCAATTTGACGGTAATAGTGCTCCAATCACAGGCAACAATATCAACAACGGTAACTTTAGCGGCCAGTTTCAAGGAACGCTTTCATTCCGGAGCTTGACACCAAACGGGGGAGCCCTTTTCCGCAACATTCCAACCACGCTAAACTTCACCGTCACCGAAGCTACTAATCCAACAGAGCTAGGTGCAGTGACTGAGTTTCGGGCTGAAAATTTTGTCTTGACGGAAATCGGTAATGCTGAATCGGCTAATGCTGTTGGCGTAGTTGGACGGCAAACAGCAGTCAAGCTAGTGCAGTATGATTTGGGGAATTTAGACGGTTCTGCCCCTAACGGTGAGGCCACAGCAGAAAATCGCCAAGTCCTCAACCTATTTGTTCCAGCTGCCAGATATGACGTTGCTCGTGAAGGCGTTGGCTTCGGTTATGAGAGCCTTACGCTTGGCTTTGATGATGGTCAAATCTTTACGCCCCCAGGGTTTAATATTGACGGCAGCACCATCTTTGATAATGGTGTCATTGATGATAGTTTTGGCGTTTTAAACACGACGACGACTATCATTGATGGCTTTACCAGCAGCGAAATTGTGACAGTTACCTTTGGTGGTAGACGCCAGGCTAGACCTGTTTTGCCAACTACTATTTTTATCGTCAGGAGGGTTTTTGTTTTTCAAAACGTGCGGGGCGGGGTTTGGTTTGATCCACCTACCGCAGATGGTTTTGAATACACAATGACGCCGCGAGATGTGCCTGTGGGTCTTGCTAGCCGCGTTTTTCCAGGTATGACCGGGGTTGAGCAGGCTGAGGATGCCCTGTTTACCGCGATCAGCGGCTTTCCCCAAGATATCGACGCCGACGATCGCTTTACGGTTATTGTCGATGATCAGGTATTGGGCGAATTTGGCCCTGGCGATACGCTTAACTTCAGTGATTATGCTGAAGTCCTAGGCGATCGCCTCATTGAAGGTGAAGGTGTGCGCCAGTTCATCATTACTGATATTGAACCCTCCGTAGACTCAGAAGATCCGCGAGCTTTCCCACTGAAGATTGACTTCAGCACTCCCACCGCCAGCTTTGAAATGCGGGCTATGGAGGCAACAGCCTCAGTTCCCGAACCGGCTCAGGTCAGCTTGGAGCCGGATTCTGAGCAGTAGCTGACTCATTAGACTCACCGCTCAATAGTACGCTTGTGCCCTGTCTGCACCTTGGACGGGGCTTTTTGTCAGCGGTAAAACTGTTCTAGGTTTTCGATGTCCACAGGCTTTGTAACATTTTGAAAACAATCTCCGGGTTTATAGCGACTACGGAGGTTCTAAGGGAACCGAAGTTATCAGTAGAATGTCAGTTATCCCATACCAGTACTTAGGAGCATTAATGATGAGTATCCCCCAGAAAGCTGCCCTGATTTTAGGCGTCAGCGGCACTCTAATAGCCGTTTCGATGCCAGTGGCCCAAGCCCAGCTACAGGTCACGGGCGGGGGCGCTACTATTAACGATGCTCAGGTATTTCAGCCTGATACGGGCGATCGCGTCGATGCCGCCAATCCAACAACAGTCATTGGCACGGACAATCGCTCTGTCATTTACGAAGGTGAGTTTCTGCCCAGCAGCATCCTGATTGAAACGAATCAGGGACCCATTCCTTCCACTGCCATCTTTCGTCCTACAACGTTTCCGGTTTTCGACACCTCAGTTACGAATCCCGGTAGCCCCCTAAATGTATCAAATATTGCCGATGGCACCCGTAGCGGCGAGTTTCAGGGCACCTTATCCTTTCGTAGCTTGAATGCTACCGGGGGCGCTTCCTTCTTCAATATCCCGACTACGCTCAACTTCAGCGTGACGGCAGCAACGGGCGGGACAGAGCTAGGAGCCGTCACCGAGTACCGGGCCGAAAATTTTATTCTGCAGGAAACCGGAGTTGCTACTTCAGGCAGCTCTTTCGGCGTTGTGCAGCGGCGGACGCCAGTTGATTTGGTCCAGTACGCTAACGGCGATTTGAGCAGTACCTCGCCTGAGAATCAGACTGTTTTTAATAGGTCCGTGGCAGCAGCAGCCTATGACGTGGCTCGCGAAGGTATCGGTTTTGGTTATGACAGTTTGGAACTAGGTTTTGACAGCGGTGTCATTCTGACCCCTCCGGGTTTCGACATTGACGGCAACACGCTAATTACCGATGGCGTGTTTGAAGGGGAAATAGAAACCACCCGCTCAACTGTCACCTTCATCAGCTATTTCAACGAAAACGACATCATTGAGATTATTGGCAATTTAGACGAAGTAGAGTACGGCAATGAAGTAGAGCCGCCTGACGGCTATGACGACGATGTCGCCGATAATTCTGACGATAGCGACGACAGCGATAGCGATAGCGACGATAGCGACAGCGACGATAGCGACAGCGACAGCGATAGCGAATCAGACACAGAGGAAGAAACATCAGAAGAGTCTGATAGCGACAGCGGCGAAGAAACCGACAACAATAACGAGTCTGGTAGCGAGGACAGCGAAGAGACGACAGACGATAGTGAAGAAACATCAGAAGAGTCTGGCAGCGGTGACGATGATACCGATGACAGTGAAGAGTCTGACGATACGGAAGAAACCGATGAGGAGACGACAGACTCAGGCGATCGCCGGGAAGAGCGGCGGCGGCGGGCGCGGCTACGGCGCTCAGTGCAGATTGGCGCTGTGCAGGTACGGCCCATTTTTCCGCGCTTCGTCTTCATTGGGGTCTTCGTGTTCCAAAATGTGCCTTCAGGCCGCTGGTTTGATCCCCCGGCTACCGATGGCTTTGAGTATGAAATGATTCCGCGTGATGTGCCTGTAGGGCTAGCTAGCCGCATTTTCCCCGGCATGACGGGTGTAGGCCAAGCGGACGACTCTTTGTTTACCGCGATCAGCGGCTTCCCCCAAAACGTCGATGCAGATGACCGCTTTACCGTCTCGGTTGAAGGACAGGTGTTAGGCGAGTTTGGCCCTGGAGATACCGTCAACTTTAGCGACTATGCTGAGCTGCTAGGCGATCGCCTAGTTGATGGCACAGGCGTACGCAAATTCGTAGTGGCTGACATCAATCCCTCAGTAGACGCGGCTAATCCGGTCGCCTTCCCACTCAAAGTTGACTTCAGCACCGCGACAGCCAGTTTTGAAATGCGGGCTATGGAAGCAACGGCGACGGCGCCAGTCTCTCAGGTCAGCCTAGAAACCGGAGATGCCGAGTAGGCGATCGCGATACAGATGAGTTGACTTAAAAAGCCCCCGGCTGTCGCTGCCCCTCTCACGGGAGACAACGACGGCACGGGGGCTTTGGCTGGTTGGGCAGTGGACTGCCCCGGTTTGATTAATAGGGTGATGACTACGCCGCTAGCAGCCTAGCCTGCCGCCCCTGACTTAGCTAGCTCCTTCTCAGGTAGCTCAGTGTGCTCGCTAACAATCTGCCGAAATTCTTCGCCGCTCAGCGTCTCTTTCTCTAACAGCAGGTCAACCAGGCGATCGATTAGGGTGCGATTTTGCTCTAGCAGTTCACAGGCTTTGTCATAGCAGGCTTTGACCAAGTTGCGAACCTGATTATCGATTTGGGCTGCCATCTCTTCGGAAAATTCAGAGCGGGGCATCAAATCGCGGCCCAAAAAGACCTCACCGCTGGAGTTCTCCAAAGCAAAAGACCCCAGCTCAGACATGCCAAACTTGGTCACCATTTGCCGAGCAATATTCGTCACCTGCTGAATGTCGTTGCTAGCTCCCTGCGTCACCTCATCTTCGCCAAAGACAATCTTTTCCGACGCTCGTCCTCCCAGCGTCAGCGTAATCATATCCACCAGTTCGGCGTAGGACATCAAACCGTCATCACCGCGATCTTCTTTAGGCAAGTAGCTAGCAAAGCCGCCCACCCCACCGGAACGGGGAATAATCGTCACTTTATCGAGCGGGCTAGAGTGCTGCAGCAGCGTCATCAGCAAGGCGTGACCGACTTCATGATAGGCAATCAGCCGCTTTTTCTTGCTGTCGAGCAGTGGCGTCAGGGTGAGGCCAATGGTGATGCGATCGATCGCGTCGGTAATTTCTAACGTTGTAATCGTTTCCTTGCGGCGTCTGGCGGTCAAAATGGCCGCTTCGTTTAGCAAGTTGGCCAGCTGAGCGCCAGAGAAGCCAGGGGTGCGACGGGCGATCGCCTCTAACGAGACTTCTGAATCCAGCTTCTTATTGCGGGCATGGACTTCTAAAATGCCTAGTCGCCCTTTGTAGGTGGGCAAGTCCACAATAATTTGGCGATCGAAGCGGCCCGGACGCAGCAAAGCCGAATCTAAAACATCGGGGCGGTTAGTAGCGGCAATGACGATGACGCCGCTGTTGCCCTCAAAGCCATCCATTTCGGTCAGCAACTGGTTGAGGGTCTGTTCGCGCTCGTCGTTGCCGCCGCCAATGCCAGCGCCCCGCTGTCGCCCCACGGCGTCAATCTCATCAATAAAGACAATGCAGGGGGCGTTTTCCTTGGCTTTCTTGAACAGGTCGCGGACGCGGGAGGCACCAACCCCGACAAACATTTCTACGAACTCAGAACCGGAGATACTGAAGAAGGGTACTGCCGCTTCCCCCGCGATCGCCTTGGCCAGCAGCGTTTTACCCGTGCCGGGGGCCCCAATCAGCAGCACCCCTTTGGGAATCCGCGCCCCAACCGCCGTAAAGCGCTCCGGCTGTTTCAGAAACGTGACAACTTCCTGCAATTCTTCCTTAGCCTCTTCAATACCGGCCACATCGTCAAACAGCACGCCGGTTTTGGCTTCCATCTGAAAGCGAGCCTTGGAGCGGCCAAAATTCATGGCGTTGCCGGAAGCGTTGGCCGAGCGCCGCAGAATCATCAGCAGGCCAATCACTAAAATGAGGGCCAGCAAAGAATTCGTCGCTAACCAGGCCAAGGCGCTATTGTCAGACGCCTCCACCACCTCAAAATCAACCCGGTTGTCCCGCAGGCGATCGATTAGCTCAGGATTGCGATCGCCGGAAAACAGCATCACCTTTTCTGGGGCCGCATCTTCTGGCTGACCGGCTAGCTCGACTAAGGCTGTGCGGCGAGTCGGGTCAATTTCCACCCGCTCCACTTCACCCTGTTCAATTTTGTCCAGCAAGCCGCTATAGGTTAGCTCCTCTGACTGCGGATCGGCTTCTTGAGCCAGCGCTGGTGGCAACCCGGCAAACCCCTGCAGCAGCAGCCAGCTTGCCGTCAAAAATCCGGTTGCTGTCGAACCTAGCTTGACTTTGGCGAGTTTAGACGAAGACCTACCCAAGCGTTGCGTCATGATTACGAATGCCTTTTATCAATCTAGCGGTGGCGCAGTTATGAAATCACACCTATATCTTGTCTATCCTAGCTCTCAAAAACGTATCAGTGAGCCAGCCCCGCCAGAATTCTCGCTCCACTTGGCCTCAAAGGACTGGCCGAAAATGCAGGGCATTTGTAGATTAATCGCAGATCGACTAAAATAAACTCATAACGAGTACGATATAGCGCAAAAATTAAATCTACTTCCTGGAGCTAATAGATCATGGTCAAAATTGTCGGTATTGGCGGTAGTTTACGAGCCGCTTCCTATAGCCAGCAGGCACTCAGAATTGCCGCTCAGCGAATTGAGGCTTTGGGTGGAGAGGTAGAAATCCTCGATCTGCGAGAAATGACCTTGCCCTTCTGCGACGGTTCTAAAGCGTATGCTGACTATCCAGACGTGAAGCGGCTACAGGATACAGTCCGGCAGGCAGACGGGCTGATTTTAGCGACTCCTGAATATCACGGCAGCGTCAGCGGCGTGATCAAAAATGCCTTGGACTTGATGAGCTTTGATGAGCTTTCAGATAAAGTCACTGGGCTGATTAGCGTTCTGGGCGGACAGCCCAACAGCAACGCCCTCAATGATTTAAGAATTATCATGCGATGGGTGCACGGTTGGGTGATTCCAGAACAAATTGCCATTGGTCAGGCGTGGCAAGCCTTTGACGAAAACGGCCAGCTTGTAGATCAAAAGCTCTCTGAGCGCTTCGATCGCTTTGCTGAAAGCCTGCTCCTAAATACGCAAAAGCTCTCACAGGCGTCTCCGGTGGAAAACCGGCAAGCCGCTTAGTTGATACAATTGGCAGGACATTTTTAATTAGCCAATTAGCCGCTCATGATCACCGTTGCCCTGCCCAAAGGGGCTTTGCTGAAAGACAGTATTGCTCTGTTTCAATCTCTTGGCTTAGACTTCAGCGGCTTTTTGGACAAGACCAATCGCCAACTGCAGATTAGTGACGCAACGGGTACCGCCCAAGCACTTCTGGTACGGGCGCAAGATGTGCCAGTTTATGTGGAATATGGTCAGGCTCAGGTGGGCGTAGTGGGCTATGACGTCCTGCGGGAAAAGCATCCCAATGTGGCTCACCTAGCCGATCTGGGCTTTGGCGACTGTCGGCTATCGGTGGCGGTAAAAGCCAGCAGTCCCTACCGCTCAGCTTTAGACCTGCCGGCCCACAGCCGCGTCGCCTCCAAGTTCGTCAACTGTGCCAGAGAGTACTTTCAAAGCATTGACTTGCCCGTAGAAATTGTGCCGCTGTACGGCTCGGTAGAGCTAGGCCCGATCACGGGCATGTCTGAGGCGATTGTGGACTTGGTTTCAACCGGCACCACGCTGCGGGAAAACAATTTAATTGAGCTAGAAGTGCTCTACCAGAGTACGGCCCGTCTTATTGTCCACCCGCTGAGCTATCGGCTCAACTCAGACGGATTGCAGCAGCTTGTTGAAAAAATTCGCCAGCAAACCGCGATCGCGGCGGTTTAGGCCAGCCAAGTGAGTTTGGGTCGGCAGCCGCCAATTATGCAGGTAGCCAAGCGAATACAAGTTGCATAGACCAGTCGCTACCGCCCCCAAACACGGGGAATACAGACAGAACGTTTTAGGTACCAAGGTCGCAGCACCTGCCAAAGGGAAACAAACCAGGCCCGTGCTGCCTGACTCGATCGCCCCCGATAGCGACAAAGTACGCCGTCCATCAGGGTAGTCACGCCCACGTCACCTGCTGAAGGTGTTGGGCAGTCCCGCAAAGCCGCTAGCTGTGCCTCGGTTGGGATGTATCCCAGCAGAACCAAGCTGCCAATGACTGGATGACCGTTGAGGCCGTGGGGACTGCGCAACACCTCTGAACCGCCTGCTAAAAACTGCCGATCGAGCCATAGAGGGTGACCTTGTCGCCAAACCTCTAAGTGCGATCGCCAGTGACCGCTTAAAAACTGCTCGCCACGGGCACTGCGGCCAAAGCGAGTAATGTCCCATCCCAGCCAAACAGCCCCAGGGGCTAGCTCAATCCGGGTAGATTGCTGATACTGCGCTCCGTTGAAGATGATTGTTTCTTGGGGAAACCATTCCAGACAGGTTTGAGGCGCTAAATTTAGCTGTACCTGCTGCTGCACCACTAGCCCATCGCTGCGATAGACCTTATTGGCCGCCGCCGTCGTTACTAGGGCCTGACTCTCTGGCTGCAGCCGCAAATCTAGCGATAGGCGATCGCCCCCCACCATTCCCCCCGCCGTATGCACAATAACGCTGTGGCAGACTTCGCCCTCTGGATAAAAAGGCCGCTGGAGCCTCAGCGGTGCCGCTGTCTGCACCTGCGTCGGCCTAGTCTTGTCAGCCTGACGAGCAAAGCTGAGTTGTAGCTGTCCATGCCAGCCCGTCGTTTCAGACAATATCGTGGGAGGTACAGACATCTCTGCAGTCATCAACCAAAACTCCCCATCAGTCGTAGGATGGGCAAAGCCAAGCGTGCCCATCAAAACGATGCCCATCAAAACGAGTCGTTATTGCCAAACAATATTTCTCAGACTCAGTCAGGCCCATCAAAACCAGCCATCTAAACCACCTCAAACGACGTCACCAGCTTAAATTCTGCCGAATCAGCGCTGTGATTTCCCGGACGCGAAGAAAACAGCGTCTGCATCCCGGCCTGAGCCGCCGCTCGCAGCTCCGCCACCACGTCTGAAATAAATAGAATGCGCTCCGGCACTAGGCCCATCTGCGCCGCAATCTTGCGGTAGCTCTCGGCTTCCTTCTTTGGCCCAGTGCGCGTATCAAAGTGACCGCTCAGATAAGGACTCAGATCGCCCACCTGGGTATGCTCAAATATTTGCTTCTGCGCTTGCACGCTGCCCGACGAGAAAATGTACAGCCGCTTACCCATCTGCGTCCAGCGCTTGAAAGCCGGTTTAATATCCGCGAATATCTGCGACTGCAGCTTACCTGTGGCGTAGCCCTCAGCCCAGATCTTTCCCTGCAAAGATTTTAGTCCTGTAGACTTGCGATCGCGGTCAATCAAATAGTGAATATAGGGCATTGCTGCCGTAGGCGCATTCCCCGTCCAGGCCGGAACCAATTCACCGCGATCGCTCTTATATTCCTGTCTCAGCAAAGCCAGATCCTCCTGCACAGCCGCTTCGCTGCCGTGGGCTTTGAGATAGGCTTCAGCGCGATCGCGGGCAAAGGGAAACAGCGTTTCAAATACGAAAGGGACAGGCGTGGTGGTCCCTTCAATGTCTAGCAGAATGGCGTCTACGGCATCGGTCGGATAGTAGGTCATATGTCTAAGCGCTGAAGCAGAGGGGCTGATATTGCTGCTCTTTCTGGCTGTGGGTGTAGTGGGGTGTCCAGCCATTGGGATCTTGGAATAGGCGAATGGCTCGAATGCGGCGATCGCGGCAGAGATCGAACCAGTGATGGGTACCGCGCGGTACCAGTAGCAGATCGCCGGGGCCAACTTCAACCCGAATTACGGGGCCGTTTTCAGGGTTGATGTGGAACAGTCCCCGCCCTTCGAGGGTAAAGCGAACTTCGTCTTCATCGTGCCAATGTTCTTGGCTGAATTTAGCCAGCATGGCGTCGAGATTGGGGGTGTCAGGGGTGATATCAATCACGTCGGCGGTTGTATAGCCACCTGATTCTTTGAGGACGGCAATTTCGTCGTCATAGGCGGCTAGCACTTCGGCGGCAGTTGCTGATGCCGCTAGGGGCTGATCCGGCTGCCAGCGAGCATAGCCAATATTGAGGGTGTCTAGATAGTTTTTAATATCTAACGATTCAGTCAGAGTGCGGTTTTCAGTTGGAATAGTCAGCGTTGCCATGATAAGGGGGGCAGGTCTGTATAAGATTGATCGTCTTTATAGAGTTTATCGGTTAGATACGTTCTTACGCGGGGATTGGTCTTAGTCGGGACAGTTGGGCAGTCGGGGCAGGTTTTGTATGGAGCTTATCGCCTCTTGAGAGGCCGCTAGCTAAACCTACCCTTACAGGGATCTTACGGTGATTGGTCGGGGCAGGTTTTGGAGAGGGGCGATTGCTTATTGAGGGTTGATTAGCCAAACCTGCCCTTACGGGGAGTGATCGTCTGTTGAGCGTCTATCGGCTAGATATGTGATTACGACGGGATTTGACTACTCAGGGCGATCTCGCGATAGGTTATTTCCAACAAAAACTCCCAGGTTTCTAAGTGACGCCTTGCCTCAAACAAAGTCTCCCCCCAGGCGTAGAGGCCGTGGCCTGCTAGCAAAAAGCCGTAGGGGGCTGTCGTCAGCAAGGGCTGAATTTGCTGGCTCAGATAGGCCATATCCTGATGGTTAGCGAAAATAGGCAGGGCTACGCTGGCGGTATGGGTGGTGATGCCGCTCAGTCCCTTCAGCATTTCGTAGCCCGCGATCGCAATTTTGCCCTCAGCTTCAAAATGCCGCGACAGCAGCGTATTGAACACGGAATGGGCGTGTAAAACGGCTCCGGCCCCCGTGGCCTGCACAATGGCTAAATGCAGCAGGGTTTCAGCCGAGGCTTTGCCTGTCCCCGCAACGACCTGCCCCCGTTCGCTAATCTCGATCAGATCCTGCGATCGCACCAGTCCCTTGTCTACGCCGCTGGGAGACATCAAGAGTCTCAGGGGCTGTCGCTCTAGCACCGCGCTAAAGTTGCCGCCGGTGCCAGCCGCCCAGCCCTTAGCGTGAATATCGCCAATCACCCAGGACAGAGATTCTCGCAGATCGGTTGAATTGAGCATGACAAATTTCTCAGGGCGATCGCAGCCGGAAAATTAGCATAGCAAATTGAGCTAGCCCTGAACCTGAGCGGCGCAAAAAGCTAGACTGTTAAACTGCACTGGATAAGCTGCTTTCTTATGCCTCCTTTTCGCAGTATTGAATGGACAGGTCAGACGCTGCGGCTGCTAGATCAGCGGCGGCTGCCCCACGAGACGGTCTATGCCGAGTTCCACACCTACGAGGCCGTGGCAGCGGCGATTCGAGACATGGTAGTGCGGGGTGCCCCGGCCATTGGGGTGACGGCGGCTTTTGGTTTAGTGCTGGCCGCGCAGCAGAGCAAGGCGGCGACCGTAGAGGCCATGCAGGCTGAGCTACGCCAAGCGGCGGCCCATCTGCAGCAGGCCCGACCGACCGCCGTAAATCTTTCTTGGGCGCTGAAGCGAATGCTGCAGCAGGTAGAAGCCGTGCTGACTCCTGCTGTAGAGGATGTGCGGCGAGTGCTGGAGCAGGCAGCTCAGCAGCTCTATAGCGAAGATGTGGAAATTAATCGCCAAATTGGTCTTCAGGCCCAGTCGCTGATTCCCTCCCCGGCTGAGATTATGCACCACTGCAATACCGGAGCGCTGGCAACCGTAGACTACGGTACGGCATTAGGGGCAATTCGGATTGCGCATGAACAAGGCAAACAGGTTCACGCCTTTTTAGACGAAACCCGGCCCCGGCTGCAGGGGGCGAGCCTTTCAGCTTATGAACTACAGGCGTACGGCATTCCCCATACGGTAATTGTTGACTCGGCCTCTGGCTACCTAATGCGTACCCGCTCGATTGATCTATGCATTGTCGGCTGCGATCGCGTGGCGGCAAACGGCGACGTGGCTAATAAGATTGGCACCTACAATCTGGCGATTGTGGCTAAAGCGCATCAGGTCCCGTTCTATGTGGCCTGTCCGCTCAGCTCGGTGGATATTGCCCTCGCCAGTGGCGATCAAATTGAGATTGAGCAGCGCAGCCCTGAAGAGATCACCCAGATAGGCGATCGCACCATTACTCCCACCGGAACCGCTGTGTTCAATCCGGCTTTTGACATTACCCCCGCCGCCTATATCAGCGCCCTGATCACCGAAAAAGGCGTGATTCTGCCCCCCTTTGAACCGAAGCTGCGTCAGCTCTTGGAAGTGTAAGAGGCCCCCTGCTCGCCCAGCAGGACGGCAATGCCGCGTGTAGCCTCAAACTCGCCGCACAGCACCACCAGTGCCACCGTCATCGGCACCCCCAAAATCGCGCCGGGAATCCCCCAAACCCAGCCCCAAAACACAATTGAGAACAGGGCGACAAAGGGAGAAAGCTGAAGCGAACTGCCCTGCAGCTTTGGATCTACAAAGTTACCCAAAATCACCTGAATCGTTGCCAGTCCCACCAGCGTGATGATGCCGCGAGCCGCCCCGTCGAAGATAGACGCTACCAGCGTCGGCGGAATCACGGCAATAATTGAGCCGAGGGTGGGCACAAAATTCAGCACAAAGGCAATCAGTCCCCAGACAAAGGCTAAATCGACGCCTAGAATTAGGCACCACAGCCAGGTGAGAATCCCAGTGAGCAAGCTGGTAAAGGTCATCACCCACAGATAGCGCCGCAGCTTACCGCTGATGCTAGCCGTCGCATCCATAATTTTTGCACTTACCGCCGCTGGGAAGCCTCGCTGCACCTTTTTGCGATACGCTTCCACCTCCAGCAGCAACAGGGCCAAAAGCGACACTACCAGCACAAACAGGCTCAAAGCCGAAAGCAGGGACCGAATGCCGCCAATGGCTCTGCCGGTGAGCTGCCCCGATGACCCCTGGGACTGGAGCGGATTATCTGAGACGGGCAGACCGTACTGCCTAGCCAGCTCAACGACTGTACTAAGTAGCTGCTGCAGGCGATCGCTATACTCCGGCAGCTTCGGCTGAATCAGGTCAACGCTGATTTCCAGCGCCCCCACGGCAATGCCCAATACTCCCGCCAGTAAAAGCAAGATAATAATCAGAGTCAGCCAGCGCGGCAGGCGGCGATTGAGCGATCGCTGTAGGGGATGCACCAGCACAGCAATAAAAAAGGCGAAGGCCAGCGGCATGGTCACCGGACGAGTCGCCTTCAGTGCCCAAACCACCAGCACCGTCGCAATTACCGCTAGTAAAATCTGGGTTGTTTTGGGCGAAACAGACATGAGTAATCGCAGTAACAGCTCAGTCGAGTCTTTGAGGCGGATTCACCTCAAGCTGCAGCGATTTTAAGCGAAAGGTTAGCCAGGGGGAATCTAACTGTAGGCTGGCAAAAGGACTCGCGGCAGGCACCTGAATTTGCACAGCGCTCAGCCACTGTAGCTGGAACCGGGCGATCGCGGTAAACCACAGCCGCTGTTTTAGCTGCTGACCAAAGGCGGCTACGGGTAGCTGCAGCGGCAGTCGCGGAGGCGCAGCCTGAGCTGTCAACTCACAAAGGGCGATCGCTGACTGCTCCGCCCCCACCTGCAGCGGCTCCGCCTCCCAGGTAAAAGTTGCTACCTCTTTAGGTAAGCCCCAAATCTGGCGACCGCCAGCCACAGAAGCTAGATTGTCTACATAGATGTGAGAGATCCAGAAGCCTAGCTTACCGGCGTAGCGTACCAGACCGGAAATCACAATCAATTCCTGGTAGGTCAGCGTTGAGCCAGTTACATACTGGGCAAAATACAGTCCTCCCAGGGTCTTCCCCGGCCAGATCTGCACGATGTCAAACTGGTCAGGAATAAAAAAGCGCGATCGCGCTAGACTCACTGGCTGCAGGGTCTGAATGGCTGTTCCAATTAGCTGCCAGGGGGCAGGGGGATAGGTTTGCGAAAATTCCCCGACCATAATTTTTACAGCTCTTCAATATAGACAAAAATTAATACTTTGCAGCGATCTCTAGCAATATCTATCTTACTCAGCCTGGAAATATGTCTGGAGAGAGTGACATGTTTTTAAAAGTCTATCTTCGGCGTGATTAGATTTATTGGAATTGATGAATACACTAGTGGCAAGATAAACATTTTTTTACAAAACGCAACTTCAGTATGCTGAACCCCAAAACTGAGCAGCTTCAGGTCGTCGAGGATCTGCTGGTAGCTGTCGAAACCAGTCAATCTTCCAGTCAGGACATAGTTTTGGTCAGCGCTAAAGCCTGTTTGGATTTAGCTGACTACGATCTCAATACAGCTGAGCTGTACAAGCTAAAGCAAATTCTCAAAGATTTGAATACCCAGCTAGCCGAATCCCTGCAGCGAGAGCATCCGGCTGCTTCAGTGGTTTTAGAAATTTGCTCCAAGTCTTAACCAGAAAGACCTAATATTTGAGGGATGCATTTGCGATCGCGCAATGCACCAAAGTCCTGCAAAATGCTGCGATACGGCTGTGCCCAACAGTTCCCTACAGTGTCGTTTGTGGATGCTTGCTTCTCAGCCGCGCTACGGGTCTTAATTACATTTCTACCTGTTTGTAGATTGCAGCGAGTGAAAAGAACAGCATGATCAAGCTGCGGATCTGTGTTCTCTCGTCGGTTACCTTCTTTTGCAGCAAAAACGCCTCAGCTACGCTCAGCTCCTCAACATCAGTCTAGGTTTCTGGGGCATTCAGATCAGCTCTGGTCTACAAACCGCTAATACCAGCGCTATTTTTGAATGTTTAGGTGCGTCTGTCAGTCAAATTCCGCTGCTGTGGCTGGGAGCACCCGTCTTAGGTTTATTAGTCCAGCCCGTCGTTGGGCGCATGAGTGACAAAACTTGGAATCGCCTAGGGCGGCGACAGCCCTATTTTTTAGTAGGGGCAGTTCTGAGCGCGATGACACTGCTGCTGCTACCTAACGCCTCGGCTCTATGGATGGCGGCGATACTGCACTGGACCCTGGAAGCAACCACCAATATTGCTGTAGCTCCGGCAAGGGCGTTTGTAGGAGATATGCTGCCGCGATCGCAGCGCACTTTGGGCTACGCGCTGCAGAGTCTCTGTGTTGGTTCCGGAGCCGTGATTGCGGCGGCGCTGCCCTGGATTTTAAGTACCTTTTTTGACGTGTCTAGCGCCGCAGAGCAGGCGGCAGTGCCGCTGACGATTCGGATCTCTTACGGCTTAGGTGCGGCTATGTGTTTGAGCGGTACGCTGTGGACATTTTTCTCGGTCAAAGAACCGCCTCCGGCTGAGTTTGAGACGGGGACTTTGCAGGAATCAGAGGGAGTTGGCTCCACGCTCAAGTCCATTTTTCAAGCCGTGACTTCTATGCCATTGCTAATGCGGCGGCTGGCCTGGGTGCAGGTATTTACCTGGTTTGGGATGTACTGCATTTTTCTGTATTTCCCCACGGCGGTAGCTCAGAATATCTTGGGCGCGACCAACGAAGATTCCCTCAGGTATGCTCACGGCATTGAGTGGGCAGGCGTTTGCATCGCTTTTTACAACCTGGTTTGCCTGCTCTTTTCGCTGCTGCTGCCGCTGCTGAGTCGGCGACTGGGCCGCGTGCTGCTCCACACTCTCTGCCTGCTCTGTGGCGCAGCGGGCCTGGTTTCCCTCTTGCTGATTCACAATCAGTACCACATTCTGATAGCCATGACCGGGGTAGGCATTGCCTGGGCTAGCATTTTGTCAATTCCCTACGCCCTGCTGATGGACAATCTCTCAGACAGCGACAGCGGCATTTACATGGGAATTTTCAACGGATTTGTGGTGCTGCCCCAAATTATTATGTCGCTGGGGCTGGGCTGGATCATGGCTCATCTGCTCCAGGGCGATCGCCTCTTGGCCCTGACTTTGGGCGGCTGCTGTATGGTGATTGCCGCTCTGCTGATGCAGCGAGTCACCGAAGAGGCAATAGACACAACAACCGAAGCCGTCCAGGAAGCCTCCTAGCGCCGCTGGCGTTTTTCTGTCAACACCTGTAGCCCCAACATCAGCGCCGCCACGGTACCCGCGACCTGTAGCTCGCCCTGAGCAATCCGCTGCGAAATTTCACTCAGGGGAATCAAAACCAGGGCGATCGCCTCTGTAATGTCTAGCTGCTGCTGCCCCACCGGGTAAGCCGCCTCAGCCAAAAACAGGTGAATCTGGTTTGTGTCTTTCACCGGATTGTCGTAGAGGGTGCCGAGGGGGGTGAGATGGTCAGCACTGTAGCCAGTTTCCTCCTGCAGTTCCCGCAGTGCCGCCGCCGTGGGCGACTCTTGCTGCGGATCAAACGTGCCCGCAGGCAGCTCCGTCAGCAGTTTTTGCACCCCATGACGATACTGCCGCACAAACAGGACGCGCTCATCCGGCAGCAACGGCAGCACCATCGCTACGTCCGGGCGCACGTTAACAAAATAGTCATCAATTAGCTTGCCGTCAGGCAGCTCTACTGTGTCCTGCCGCACCCGACACCAGCGATGATTCAAGGCCCAGCGCGATCGCAGGCGTTTCCAGGGCTGTAGTTGGGGCATGGGGCTATGGGACGGTTCCAAATTTCGTTAGATTAGAGGAGAGTCAAACGTATATACAAACTTTTTATGGCCGAGCAGTCAGAACAACCTGGAAATATTCTGTTAGTGGATGATGAACCCGGCCTGCGCGAAGCGGTTCAGGCTTACTTAGAAGATAGCGGCTTCAATGTAGAGGTCGCCAGCAACGCCAAGGAAGGCTGGGAAAAGCTGCAGCAGTCCACTCCAGACGTGCTGATTTCGGACGTGATGATGCCCCAGGTAGACGGCTTTGAGTTTTTGAAGCAGGTGCGTGAAGATGTACGCTTTCAGTCGCTGCCAGTGGTGTTCCTCACGGCGCGGGGCATGACCAGCGATCGCATTCAGGGCTATAACGCCGGGGTCGATGCCTATATTCCGAAACCCTTCGATCCGGAAGAACTGGTAGCTGTCGTTAGCAATCTCAAGGGTCGCCGCACTACTCAGTCTCAGGCCAGTGGGGACGTGCCGGATATTGCCGCGATGGCCCGCCAGATTGAGGAAATCAAAGCGCTGCTGACCCAGCGCGGCTCTATCGCTCAAACTCCAGCCCCCATCCGCATCGATTTGACGCCACGGGAACAGAGCGTTTTAGACCTGGTAGCAGAAGGTCTGATGAACAAAGAAATTGCCCGCCGCCTGGAAACCAGCGTCCGCAATGTCGAGAAATACGTCAGTCGCCTATTCAGCAAGACCGGCACTAACAGCCGCACTGAGCTAGTGCGCTATGCCCTGGAACATGGACTAGTAACGACCTAGCTGGGAATTTTCGTAGGGCAGGGTGGTCTGTACCAGCAGGGTTGATAGGGGCTGATTGCGATAGGCCCGGTAGAGAACTATGAAGCTACCTGAGAGGACCACCGCGCTCAAAGGCGCTATGACAGGGAGCCAAATCTGCTGGCTAAACAGCAGCCAGCTTGTCCCCACAATCACTCCGACCACGGCAATTTCGGTCAGTCCCAAAACTAGCGGATGCCTCAGCCACCAGGCCAAGCTGCCAGCCGCGATCGCCCAAACGCCCATCCAGGCAATTTCTGCCCATTCCGGCCAGTAACGAGTGAGGGGGCGATCGCTCGCAGCAGCGCTCAGGATTTGGCTGGTCATCTGGGCGTGCAGAATCACCCCTGGCATCTGCACGTTCTCCCGCTGAGCTGAACTGTAGGGCGTATAAAACAAGTCCTTGGCGCTGCTGGCGGTCATGCCGATCAGCACCGCTTTATCTTGGACTAAGTCTGGCTCAAACGCCTGGTTGAGGACCTGCGTTAGCGACAGTCGTGGGGCAACCTCAACGGCAGCGCGATAGTTCAGCAGGATTTGATAGCCACGGTCGTCAACGGTTTGATAGCCGCCAGCGCTAGCGCGCAGCGGATAGAAAGTAGCCGCCCCTAACTGCATGTAATCGGTATTGACCGGACTGGGTTCAGGTAGGATGCCGTCCTTTGCTAAATACTGCAAGGCCAACCGCAGCCCCAGGGAGTAAAGTACCGAGGCGTTTGGGTCGTCACTGGCGCTAGCGAATAGCAAGTTGCGGCGTACCGTATTGTCGCGATCCAACGGAAAATCATTGAAGCCGACCCGCTCAGGCGGCACCGTTGGCGGTGGCGGAATCGACTCAGCGGCTTCATTGCCGAGCTTGGTAATAGCGATGGTATTGTCGGCGGCCAGAGCCTGCAGCAGTTCGGCCTGACCGGGAGGCTGAGAGATTTCGCGGTGCAGATCTAGGCCAATGGTTCTAGGCTGATGCTGCTGCAAAATATTGATGGCCTGGGCGATCGCCTGATCTGAAGGGGTCGATCGCTGCAGCCGGCGTAAATCAGCTTCGGTAATCTCGACAATGAGCAGCCGTGGATCCGGTGCTAGGCGAGACTGGCGCTGCACCATCAGGTCGTAAAATTTGAGCTCCAGCGGCTGCCAGCCCCCAAGCTGACGGACACCCAGGACTAACCCACAGGCCACCAGACTGGCAATGGCGACGCTGCGCATCCCTTTGAACAAGCGGCGCGGCAGCGGTTCTGAACTTTCTAGCCAGGGGGCGGTGTTGTGGCTGAGGCTGGCCGCTTCTTGGGCCAGGCTATCTAAGCGATCGAGATCTCGCAGCACGTCCTCAGCCGTCTGGTAGCGATAGTAGGTCGAATAGCGCACCATTTTGCTGAGCAGCACTTTCAGCCCATCACTGATGGCGGTTTGATCTTGCCAGATGGCCTCTGCCGTTTGGGGATGCTCCAGCAGATCGGCTGGCAGCTTGCCCGTTAAGCCCTGAATCACAGTCATGCCCAGGGCATAGAGATCGCTGTTGTAGCGGGGTTTACCCACGAGCTGCTCGTGGGGCGTATAGCCCTGGGTGCCGATACCCACCGTAACCGTACTCTGCTGACCAGAGACGAGCTGAGTGCGAATTTCTTTAACCGCGCCGAAGTCGATCAGGACGGGCTTGCCGTCGCGGCGGCGGCGAATTAGATTTTCTGGCTTAATGTCACGGTGAATGACGTGATTTTTATGGACAAACTGCAGCGTCTCTAACACGTCGCGCAGTAGCTCAATCGCGTGCGCTTCGCTGAGGCGATCGCTTTGCTTAAACTCGACGCTGAGGGGCACGCCATCAATAAAATCCTGGACTAGATAAAACTCATTACCTTCTTCAAACGAATCCAGCAGCTGAGGAATGCGGTCGTGCTGACCCAAGCGCCGCAGGGTTTTAACTTCAGTGTCAAACAGCCGCCGCGCCACCTGTAAAAACTGCTGATCATGGCTAGCCGGCTGAAGCTGCTTCACTACGCACGGAGGCTGCTGAGGCTGCTGTAAATCTTGAGCCACATAGGTCTGCCCGAACCCACCCGCCCCCAGGGTTCGCACAATTTGATAGCGCCCAGCTAACAGCGTCTTTGGCATACCTCGTGCTGTGTTCACACCTACCCTGATCTCGATTCTGGCATATGCCACCCGCTTCTTCTCAGACCGTAGGCGATCGCCCCCTTGCTGTCAGCCTACGCCAATCCGCTACAGTCTATAGCAAACGCTGCATAGGAATCTGCTCGTGATCACCGGAACCACTCAACTCCTGGGCGTCATCGGTCAGCCCGTCGAACATTCCCTCTCCCCTGTGATGCACAACGCCGCGATCGCCCATCTCGGCGCTGACTTTGTCTATCTGCCGCTGCCGGTATCCCGCGATCGCCTGCCAGAAGCGATCGCAGGCTTTGAGGCCATCGGTCTGCGGGGGTTCAACATCACCATTCCGCACAAGCAAACGATTATGTCCTTGCTGACAGAGATATCTGACGTGGCCCAGGCCGTGGGGGCGGTGAATACGGTCTGGCGTACGGAGTCTGGCTGGAGCGGCACCAACACCGACATTGTCGGTTTCTTGGCCCCGCTGCGATCGCTACAGCGCTCCTGGCGGCGGGCCGTGATTTTAGGTAACGGCGGGGCTGCTAGGGCGGTTGTGGCTGGCTGCAGTCAGCTTGGCTGCGAGGAAATTCAGGTGGTCGGTCGTAGTCCTGAAAAACTAGAGCAGTTTCAGGCAAGCTGGCAGGATGCGGTGAAGCAGCCGCCTCTGGCCGTCTATTCCTGGTCGGCTTTGCCAAAACTTTTGCCTGAAGCGGACTTAGTGGTTAACGCCACGCCTTTGGGTATGCACCCTCAAACTGACGCCTCGCCTTTGGACGCAGTTCTCGCTGACTGTTTGAGGCCACAGGCGATCGCCTATGACCTGATTTATACGCCTAGTCCGACCCGGTTTCTCCAGCAGGCAGCCCAACAAGGGGTCCATACTATCGATGGCCTGGAAATGCTGGTGCAGCAGGGGGCGGCGGCGCTCGAAATTTGGCTACAGCAGCCCGCTCCCGTTGACATTATGCGGCGATCGCTGTGGCAAGCCCTGGGGCTACCCGTACTCTAGCGTTCATCGGTCTAATTTCTGGCGGCGACCCCCCAGACACCATCGCCAGCCAGTGCCCAGCGCTACCGGCAGCTAGCCCCAGACCGCAGTTGTGATCCTGAAATTTTAATTTGATGCCGTAGTTTATAAAGTCTGCTAGTATTACCTACAAAGTTGTTGCTAAGTCAAAAGCTTCGGGCGGATTTGAGCCGCCAGCCAGTGACAACTTAATCAGATAGCGGCTGAAACAGGGTAAGGCGCGCTGTCTGACGTATTGAGACTTTTCATAAGCGAGATAGCTGGGTATCTACCAAGTTTGGTTGTTCTAAAAGGACGTTAGCAGTCCCCAGATCTATGCTTGATCCTGCTTCGCTGCTGCTTAGCTGTACCCAATGCACTCAGCCCCCTGCTAAAACTGACGCCGCTGCCAATCAGCCGATTTGCAGCGTTGAGCAGACTGAAACCAGTTCACCCAAACCGATTGCGGGCTGTCCCTCTCCTGAAATTGCCCTGTCGCCGGACTGGTCTGGGGCTTATGCAATTCGCTCAGCCGTCCAGGTGCTAGCGGCTAACCCGGTGCTGAAATTTACCGCTAAGGTGGCGGTTAATCCTCCAGTCACAGAAACGGAACCCCAGCAGCCTGCCTTGTCTGCCTCGACAGCAGCTGCCCCAGCCCAGCCTCAGCCGCGCTTGCGATTGGGCAGCCGGGGCGCTGAGGTGCGCCAGTTGCAGACCCAACTGCAGCAGCTTGGCTATCGTCCTGGCCCGGTAGACGGACGCTATGAGCAGCTTACCCATACGGCTGTGCTTGCTTTTCAGCGCGATCGCGGCCTCAAGGCCGATGGTATCGTCGGTGCTAACACCTGGGCCGCTCTGACAAAAGCCCCGCCTCGCCAGACAAACCAGCCACCCCAGACGACTCCGGCGTTAACTGAGGCGCGACCGCAGACCCCCGATGACGCAGATAATACTACAGAGGCGATCGCTCCTACAGAAGTTCCCCAGCCAGCCAGCCCTGACCCCGTAGCCGCTCCGTTGACCGTGACGGCGGCCCCGCTTTCTCCTGTCGTGCCGACCTCCGAGCCCTCGCCGCTGTTGGCAGTCCCCGCAACGAGTGAGCTAGAGGAAGACAGCGCCAAAGAACGCTGGATTTTGGTTTGGGGAATTATTCACATCGGCGGCTGGATTTTGATTGCCCAGCAGACCTCAAGCAGCGTGATTCGCCTCAGCCGCTTTAGCAGAAATTTTCCCAAACTGCGCCCCGCCAGCCTGCTGCCGCAGCTCAAGCTTAAGCAGCCGCCTAAAACGCCGCCGCGATCGCGCCGCTCCAGCGCGAACCGCATTCTTAGCGTTAACTTGCCTAGCGGCGAAGCCCTTTCTAGTCGGGACGGCGAAACCCCCGTAGCAACGCTGCTAACCAATGACCTATACACCGGAGCGTCATACCGTTACTCGCTGATTGACGATGCCAGCCAGCGCTTTGTATTGAGGGAAGATGAGCTGCTGCTGCTCAATCACCGCTTTAGCGAAGCCGATCTTGACACCCAGTATGAAGTAGTTGTGCGGCGGATTGACAGCGCTGGCGGATTTGTGGATCAGCGCTTTGAGATTCATCTGAAGCGATCGCAGCCTGCCAATCGCCAGCGCTTTTCGCCACTCCTGGCTGGCTAAGCTGAAGCAAAGCTTGCTAGATGCTTAAGATTGTGCCTAGATTGCCAAACGGTGGGTCTGAGCTACTTTAATCTGTAAATCAGATGTTACTTGTCTGGCTGGTTCTCTCCTATGCTGACTCAAATCGTCCGTCCAATGGTGCGTACCCAAATCCGGCTTTTAGCTGGCAGCCACGCAACGCGCCCCGTTTTGATTAAAACGATTTCCCAGTGGCTAGGATTTTTAGGGGTTGAGGCCAAAGTTACCCAGCTAGCCGCTAACTCGCACCAGATCCAAGTTAGCCTTACGGTGGGCAAGCCGGAGGCCTGTGACCTGACTGATTGGCAAAAGATTCTGCAGCATATCCGTTCAGAAACGGACGAACAAAGCGAGCTGCAGGCGATCGCCAACTTTAGTCCCAAGCAGCAGTCGCAGCTACAAAGATTGCTGGCTTATGTGATTCAAGTCGGCAGCCCTGATGGCACTGTTGACTGGCCGACGGTTGATGCTCAGCTCCAGGCGATGGGATTTGAAGCCTCTTTAAGACAGGGGATTGAGGTGGCGCTGAAAGTGCCGCAGTCCTTAGATTTGCTGATGGAAACGCTAGATGATGATGTGGCGGCGATCGCCCTGCCCAAAGCCGTCAGTATTGCGCTAATCGATCGCAAAGTAACGCCTTCTGAAGATCGGGCCTTATCGGCCCTGATTGCGGCACTTTAGATCAGATACAAGGCAATACGAGGTTCCTCTTCAAGCCGGTGATTTCTGCGGCGATTGCCAGCGAATATGCCCCTTACTTTGGATGACAATCACCTGCCACCGCCCAGTTTTGGGATCGCGCTGGGAAATAAAAGGATTTGTTTTAAGCGGGGCGCAGCAAGGCTTTGCCATCACAGACTCCGAAAAATAAGCTAATCAACAACGCGGATGCGACCCTGCTGCAACCACTCATGAACTTTTCTCACCAGATCGGTTTGGCGAGCACTCAAGGCGACCCGGCTGCCTAGCAGACGCATCAGTAACCACTGATGCTGACGGGTAATCTTACGAGAGAGACGAATTTCATCAACTAGCTGTTCGAGGGCAGAAACAGAAATTGCGGTTTGAGCGTACATATCGGGGTAGAGCATGAATCTTGGGGGATATTGTTAGTATCCATGACCTGCCTCAAAATTTCCGTGATGCTAGGGCGCTGTCACTGTGACAATAACGCCGCTTCAATGTGACGGTTGAGGCAGTTTTGGCGTGACGAACACAAGCGTTAATCGTGACTGAGATCACAACTCAATCAATATGGGTTTTCCTTTTTACTCTGAGCAAGGTAAGTTTGTCGTCAACTGCGAGGCGATCGCGGGCGATCGCCAGCGGCTATGGCTCAGTCTGGCTAAAACCCAGGCTGCTCTGCGCTGGTGTGATGTCCTCGCTGGCTGGCAGCAGACAGCCGAGTTCCGCCAGGTGTTCACCCAGGCTTTAGCCCACATGCCCTATGAGGCTTTTTTCTGGGAAACGCCACCCCTGAGCGAGGCAACGCTGCAGCAGCCCTTTGAATGCTGCCTGATTGACAGCCCTCAACTGGCCAAAGTGACAGCCGATCCCCAAGCCTTTGCTGACTATCTCCACGCGGAGCGCTGCGATGAAGTGCAGGCGTTTCCCAATTTGAAAGGGGACACGCTGCTGGTCGTCCCCTGCCGGGGCAGTCAGCAGCAGCAATATGCCCATCTAGCTGCCTTCGTGCGATCGGCCCCAATGCCCCAAACGCACGCGCTTTGGCAAGTGGTGGGGCGCAGCGTGGCGCGGCTGCTCAATGAGTACGGCCAGCAGCCCTTATGGGTTAGCACTTCCGGTTTGGGGGTTTACTGGCTGCATGTGCGACTCGATGCTTTTCCCAAGTATTACCGCCACCCGCCCTATCAGCAAATGCCCTGAACGAGCGGCAGGCGGGCCAGCCTTATCTAGCCCACCCCTGGCTGAGGCTAAGCCGGAATTACCTGAACCATTAGCGCGCGTCTATCTAAAGACTGCACTTTCCCGGCTTCACCCAAATCTTGGACAATCCGATCGAGCAGTTCTGCCGCCCGATCGCGGTGCTGGTGTTCCCGTCCGCGCAGGCGAATCAAAAACTTAACTGAGTCACCCTTGCCGAGCCACTGCACAGCCTTATCAATGCGGAGCTGATAGTCAGACTCGCCAATGTTGGGACGCAGCTTGACCTCTTTTACAGTGGGCTTGGAGCTTTGGCGCTGCCGCTTTTTCTGCTGATACTGGTGCTTGCCATAGTCCAAAATTTTAGCAACTGGAGAATCTTTACCCTGAGAAACAACCACAAGGTCAAGTCCAACCTCTTCAGCCAGATGCAAAGCCTCGCGGGTATCTACCAGACCACGATTGTTATTTTCATGGTCGATTAGCAGAACTTTAGGAGACTTAATTTGACGATTGATTAGCTGTTGCTTAGCTATGGCTACTACCTCTTAAGCTCGACAATGCATTTTTAAAAATAATATTAGCCTACCCTAGAACGGATGCAACCCCACCCCAGGGTATTCAAAGATAAGCTAAATTGAGGCGATCGCTCAAGATCTGACAGCGTGTTCATCTGGCACGATCTGAGAGCCATAGCGCCTGGCGTAAACTTGCGTAAACTCCGCCCCAAAAAACAAAATCTGGGCTGAGTAGTAGATCCAGGCCAGCAAAATCACAATTGAACCCGCCGCGCCGTAGGTGGAGCCAAAGCTGCTGTTGCCCAAGTAGAGGCCAATGAGAAACTTGCCCAGCGTAAACAGAATAGCCGTAATCAGCGCTCCAGTTGTGACATCTCGCCAGGTCACTTTGACATCAGGCAGATACTTGAAAATCATGGCAAAGAGCAGCGTAATCACCCCGATCGAGAGGGCTATGTTGATTAACTGCCACAGCCAGCTCAGATTGCCAATCCAGCTATTGAGAAAGGCACTCAGAGCAGACAGAGCGGCGCTGAGCACCAGCGAAACTAGCAGCAAAAAGCCAATCACTAGAATCATGGCAAAGGAGAGAAAGCGCTTGCGAATCAGGTTCATCAGCCCTTCCGTCGGCTTAGCCTTCACGTTCCAGACCTGATTGAGCGAAGCCTGGAGCTGGACAAAAACCCCAGAAGCGCCAAACAGCAGAATGCCTAGGCTGATTAGAGTAGCAATCAGGCCGCTGTTGGATCCCGGTCGATTGGCATTCTCAATAGCGGTTTCAATTACGGAAGCCCCATCGGCTCCTACAAGGCCCTGAATTTGATTCACAATTTGCTCTCTGGCCGCACTGGCATCAAAAACCATACCGGCGATCGCAATCACCAGAATCAATAAAGGGGCCAACGAGAACACCGTATAGTAGGCCAGCGCGGCTGCTAAGCGGGAAGCATCGTCTTCCTGCCACTCCTTGAACGTTTCCTTTAGCAGTCGCCACAGGCGTTTGAAGCTCATCACAATACCTATAAAACACTAATTAACTGCAATGCGGCGATAGCGAGCCTTGGCCTCTAGATAGACACCGTAAGCCACCAGTCCGATGGCGACTAGCCCTAGCAGCCACGGGCCGTAAGCCTGCTGCTGTAGCGTCTGCAGCGCCCCAGAAAGTCCCCGCGCTTCGCTGGGATCGGCAGTGATGGCAGCTCTGATTAGAAATCCACCAATAATGACAAACGTGACGCCTCTAGCCGTATGGCCGATGCGGCCTAAGCGAATGGCCCAGGTGCGCTCAGTATCACTCATTTCAGCCCAGTTGAGCTGACGACGAAACTTAGCTGAAAAAGCTTCATAAAAATGATAGAAGGCAATGCCTAAGGTGATAACGCCTGCTGCCGCCACTAGCCACTGGCCAAACGGTTGAGACATTAGCTTAGCTGTCCAGTCCTGCGTTGAGCTGTCGCCGGAAGAACCGCCGCCTGAACCCATGATCAGCCGTACAGCGCTCACCCCCAAACCGGCATAGACAACGCCGCTACAGAAATAACCGAGGCGATGTACCAGTCCCTCGCCGTCGGTGCCCTTGTTTTCAATGTCTAAAAAAGCTTCTGTAAAACGATAAATAGCGTAACCAAATAGCCCAATCGTAATCAAAACGAGCATGAGCTGTCCAAAAGGCTGATTCAGAATCGTTGTCAGCACTCCTTTAGTGTCAGATGTTTTGCCCCCGGCCCCAAAAGCCGCCTGTGCCGCCAGAATGCCAATCAGCCCGTAGACAATGCCCTTGACGGCTATGCCTAAACGGCTGACAGTTTCTATCCAGCTAGCCTGTTGAGAATCCATGATAAGCCTCAGCTTGAATACTCCCAAACCCTATAGAAATTGGGGTTTGAGAGCATCTACCTGGGGTAAGACGGCTGGTTTAAAGCGCCCTATCGATTGATATAAGTTTGCACGTTAGCGATCGCCTCGGTAGCGTAGTAGTCGCTGGGGCGCTGTTCCAGGGCTTGCTGAAAGAAGTTTAAGGCGCGGGTATAGTCGCCTCGCGCAGTGGCGTCGTAGCCCAGGCGCATAAAGCGATCGTAAGCTTCAGTGTCAGTCTCTAGTGTGCCTAGGCCAGCGTCGCCGTCCTGTAGACCGTCAACCACGTTCCAGTAGGCAATAGTGGCCTGTCGGTCGTTCGGGCGCTCATAAAGGGCGCTTCTAAAATAGGAGCGAGCCGTGAGGTACTCTTGCTGCTGCTGGGCCGCGTAGCCTAGACGCATGTAGCGATCGTAAGGGGTTTCTCCTGGGTAAGCAGCCGCAGGCGCAGTAACGTCTTCAGCCTGCCCTGCCGTAGAATTAGCGCCTTCACCTCTGGCAAGATAAGTTTCTACATTACGGAGAGCCTGAGTAGCGTAGTAGTCGCCGGGGCGTTGATCTAGGGCTTGCTGAAAGTAGTTCTGCGCGGTGAGATAGTCACCTGCGTCTGTGGCGTCATAGCCCATTTCCATGTACTGATCATAGAGTGGCAGGTCTTGACTATCCTGATTCATCGCGTCAATGACGTTCCAGTAGGCAATCACTGCGGCGCGATCATTGGGGTTAAAGTGAAGAGCATTACGAAAATAAGTGGCTGCTGCGGCATAGTCTTCTCGCTGCTGGGCCGCATAGCCTAACCGCATGTACTGATCATAGTTCTCGTCGCCGGTCAGGTCTGCCGTTTGCTTGGAGCCTGAAGTGGCTGCAGTATTGGGAGCAGCTAGGGCGGCTGAGACAGGTAGGGCTAAAACAGCGATCGCCAGGGGTAGAGATTTAGCTATAGAAATAATATTCATCGGTTCGGTCTTAAATTTTAATAAGGCTTGCTGCTTATTCAAGCTATCGCTGAGCGAGGCTAAAAAGTAACGACTTTCTGACAGATTTTCGAGTTATTAGCGTCTGTCGCAAGAGGTAAATTTTAGGTTGGTTAAGTAGTAAACTAATCGCCTGCGGTAACGTCTCAAGCCTCGACGGCGTGGGACATTGCGGCTGTCTCCGACAGCTTCGACGGCCTCTTTTATCTGTGTTTACTGACTTAAATAAATCAAAAAATTTGTGGGGCCAAAAAGCGACTAAATACTCAAATCAGAAAATTCAGCGGTAAAGCGATCGCTCCATTGGCCGCCTTCTATCTGACTCATCATCTCAGCTTTGGCCGCAGACGGATGGCTCTCCTGCAGCGCTAGGCGATAGGCCGTTTTTTCCCAGCGGGCTGGCTCTAGCTGCTGCGCTAAATGGTTCTGGGGAATCAGGCTACTGATCTCTGTTGCTTTGTGGGCTAGTAGCTGACGAGTAACGCCAAAGCCTAAACTGAACATAGTTGCCGACAGCGCGATCGCGCCAAACAGAAGTTTTCCATGCCCTAGCTGAGAATTTTGCTCTGTAGCTAGCTGATCTGATTGAAAGCCTTGATTTGTCATTTCAGATTTGGAATACTTTTAATAATTCTTTGTCAAAGAAATAGCTACTTTAAGCTTGTCAGAGAAAATGAAAAATTCCATCGTTCAAAGGAGCCGAGTTGACTTCTCACCTGCGATGGATTAGCCTTTACTGCCGTCTGAAAATGTCAGCAACTCGCTCTGAAAATCTGACTTTTGCTAGAAGACAAAAATTGTCTTTTGGCTATGACTTTTTGCTACTGTGCCCGGTAGTTTATTCAGACAGATTTACTAATACCTAAAAAATGAGGTAATGCCTTGGCCGCTGTTATATCGCTACTGCTGGTTTTGTCCCTATCGATGCTGATTACGCGAGTTGCCACGGTAGCTTTGATTCACACGGGGCTATCACACGGAATCGCCCGTTTTCAGGCTCGCTCCGCCTTCACCAATGCTGGCTTTACCACCCAAGAGTCTGAAAAAATGGTCAACCATCCGGTGCGGCGGCGCATCATCATGGTGCTGATGCTGATGGGCAACATTGGGATTGCCACCGTCATATCCTCACTCATGCTCACTTTCTTAAACAACGGCGGCACCATCAACTGGGGACAACGGCTCCTGTTTTTAGCTATTGGCTTAGGGCTGATTTGGGGACTGGCGAGCAGTCACTGGGCCAACCAGCTAATTGCTCGTCTCACTTACTGGATTCTGCGGAAGTACACCAAACTAGACGTGCGAGACTATGTCAGTCTGCTGCGGTTGGTGGGAGACTATGGGGTCACTGAGTTCGTGGTGGAAGAGGGAGACTGGCTAGCCAATCAAAAGCTGTCTGCTCTGCGGCTAAATCAGGAAGGGATTATCGTCCTAGGCATTCAGCGAGAGAGTGGGCGCTATATTGGTGTACCCCAGGGACGCTACTTTATTCGTCCTAACGACACGCTGATTTTGTATGGCCGCTCGGATGTGCTCTCTAGCCTAGATGAGCGCGATTCAGGACTGGGTGGGGAACTGGCTCATCAAGCCGCGATCGCCCGACAGCGAGAAATTATTGAGCAGCAGGATCAAGAAGAAAAGACTGGGCAAACAGCCTCAAAAAAATAGCTTCCCTCAGATGAGAGAAGCTGTTGAATTCAGTTAGTCACTAAATTTAGCGGTGAATCCCAAATTAGCGAGCTTCAGTGCCCTGGTTGGGATCGCCAGGTTTGTTGCCTTTATCGCCAGGGGCTTCCGGCTTAGCGCCTTCACGCGCATCGGAGCTACGTGCACCTTGTCCTGTGCGACGAGAACCGGGTTCTAAAGGCGTGTTCTTACCTTCTTTATCTGATTCAGACATAACGTTTTCTCCTTAGAGCTTTGATTAAGTTTTTACAGAAGTTTCACTGAGACTTAGTCAGCCAGTGAAGCTTCCTTTACACTTCATAAGCTTATAGAGTTGCCCACCCTCAAAACGTCTATCTCTGGATATATCCTCTCAATCAGTGATTTACGAAGGCGATCGCTCCATTAAGGCGCTTAAGATTTCGATTGCTTCCAAAAGTTAAGTAAAGGCCAAATTATATTGATAAGTTTGCCTCACAAAAAGTTCCCAAATTAATTTGGATTCACAGTGATTTTAAAATTAAGCTGACTTTATAAAGGCTTTTTGAAGCAAGTCAGTATATTTCGATAGCAAATGAACGAAGTTAGGTAATCTCCGGGTTTGAGCCGCTTGTTCTTATTAGTTAGTTTTAACGAAAGCGATAGTTGAATCTAGAGTTACGTATAAAGATAGAGGCTTTTCAAAGTCAGTAATATTATCATCTAAAAAAGTTATTAAAACCTCAACTCATGAAAAGACATACCGTTTTCTATCAGTTGGTTAATATTAATGGCAGGCTCCGGTTGAAGCTTTGGGAACCCGCTACAGCGACAAGCTGCCAAAAGAAACGTCATCGCTTTGCTGTTAATTACTCTGTCGCTTCTGAGATGGAGGCCCAGCAGCTAATTGACCAGTATGTTAAAGCTAACCAGGCCAAGGCTCGCTGCTTTGCTTAGGCAGGTGCTTTCTGCTCATACTCCTCAATCCGGCCCAGTTTAAGATTAACCTCAGGGTGCTTTACCACCGTCATTCATTCGTATATATATTAATTTAGCTTTGAAACGCTTTTGCCAGGAAATATCCTGTTTTGGCAAAACAGCTTTACCGGCTGCCTTTGTAGCGTTATCAGACTTTTATATTTAAAACTTGCTATTTTTTGAACTGAATGAAATTTGTCACCGATCCGGCGATCGCGCTTAAGATCGACCGCATGAAGGAGCGTGTCCGCTGGCAGCATCCGTCTGTACTCAAGCGAGAAATTGATCAGACCCAGCTAGTTATTGAAGCACCGGATACGGACAATCCTGAATTTTCCTTTTTGGTCATTGGCGACAGCGGTTCTGGCTACCATCGCGGCGACAATCCTCAGCGCCAGGTGGCCAAAAGCCTGCTGAAGCAGCGAGATCAGTGTCGCTTCGTCTTACACACGGGGGATGTGATCTATCTGGTTGGCTCTAGTGAACAATACCCACAAAATTTTATTCAGCCCTACCGGGAGTTTTTGGTTGGCGGGGCAGATCCCGATCAGATTGCCTACGATCGCATGGTGTTCAACTACCCCTTCTTGCCAGTCCCCGGCAATCATGACTATTACGATTTGCCTTTTGTTTTCGGGGCGATCGCCCAGTCGCTACTCCCCGTCCGGCGGCTGCTGCGCTACCAGCTCGATCTTGACGTAGGCTGGCATGGTTCTCGCAAGGGTGATGCTTATGCTAGGGCTTTCCTCGACTACTTGCTGACCAAAGAAGGAGACGCCCTCAACCGCCACCTCGATCGCCACTATACGGCTAAAACGGCAAGCCACTGCTGCTTACGCTATCAGCCAGAAAAGTTCACTCGCCTGCCCAACCGCTACTATTCTTTCCGCGTTGGCGGTATTGATTTCTTTGCCCTCGACTCCAACACCTTCAATGCACCGCTGCCGCTAGAGGATCTAGAGGCCTGGCAGATTACCCAGCAGCAGCTTACTGCGCGGCGACAGCAGCTCATTAGCCGCAAGCAGCAGTTGCTAAACCAGGCTACCGACTTAGAAAGTCTGCCGGAGGAGGCCGACAGTGATGAAGCCAACGATCTTTACGGCAAAGTTGAGCAAGTTGAGGAGCAAATCCGCGATATTGAAAAGCAGCTCAACGCCGATCGGCAGCAGTCCGATGTGGATACCGAGCAGCTCAACTGGCTGCAAACTCGCCTAATTCAGTCCTGGCAAGATCCTGATGTCAGAGGCCGAGTCATCTACTTTCATCATCCTCCCTACGTCACTGAGGCAACTAAGTGGTACCAGGGGCAAACGTTAGCGATTCGGCAGCGGCTGCGGCAGGTACTTGACGGGGTAGATCAGGCGGTAGGCGATCGCCCGCCCAGTCAGCCCTTGGTCAACCTCATCATCTCTGGCCACGCCCACTGCTTTGAATATCTCAAAACGGCGGAGACAGGTCACGGGGATGCCCATCTTAACTGGGTCGTCTGTGGCGGCAGCGGCTACAGTTTGCGGCGGCAGCGACCCGAGGGCTCAGTGCTAACAGAAGCGCTTACAGACGATCAGAGCCGGGTGGTCGCGAAGTCTCACTGCTTTGCCGGACGTAACGGTCACGGCTCCCAAAAGCGACATCCCTACTCGTTTCTCCGAGTTGACGTACGGGCAGGCTGTCCACCTCAGGTCGTGCTGCGCCCCTTTATTGTCGAGCGCTATCAGCGATCCTGGCAGGAATACGCCCTCGATCCGATTAGTCTCTAAGCCAGTTTAGCCTTTAGGCTAGTCGCTCCAATCTACACCTGTAGCATGAGGTGTCAGGGCGCTCAAAGCCGTAAGCTAACCAGGGATTTTACTGGGGACGCTTATGAAAGGGCTAAAGGGCAAGAACGTACTGGTGACGGGCGCTTCTACCGGCATTGGCCGGGCGATCGCGGTGCGATTTGCGCAGGAAGGGGCCAACGTTGCTATCAACTACTACAGCGGTGAGGAAGAGGCAGCCGAAACTCAGGCGCTAATTGATCAGGCCTGTGGTGAGATTCAGGGCTGCGGCGTCAAAGACATGGTGATTCAGGCCGATGTCTCCCAGCCAGATGATGTCGCCAGTATGTTTGAGCAAACGCTGGCGAATTTTGGCGACTTGGACATTTTGGTCAACAACGCCGGTATTCAAATGTCAGGCCCTTCCCACGAAATTGAAATTGATAAGTTTGACCGGATGCTAGCCGTTAATCTGAAGGGAGCTTATCTCTGTGCTCGCCGCGCCATTCAGCATTTTTTAGCCCAGGACAAGCCCGGCATCATTATCAACAACTCCAGCGTCCACGAAATTATTCCCCGACCTCAGTATGTGGGCTATTCCGTCAGTAAAGGCGGGTTGGAAAACATGACCCGGACGCTGGCCCTGGAGTATGCGCCCAAGGGCATTCGCATCAACTCGATTGGCCCCGGTGCCACCGCAACCCCAATCAATGACTGGGCCAATAAGCCGGATGAACGGGCTAAGGTAGAGGCTCATATTCCCATGCGGCGGGTAGGCAATCCGGAAGAGATGGCGGCGGCTGTGGCTTTTCTTGCCTCGGATGAAGCCAGCTACATCACCGGACAAACCCTGTTCATCGATGGTGGACTGACCCTGTATCCCGATTTTCTAGAACCCTGGTCTTAGGGATAACTAAACCGGAGTTCCCGTCTCCAGCAGGATGTCTGTAGCTGCGATTAGGCGTTAATTTGCTGCTAAAGCAGAGATCTGAGTTCTCGTGATGCTCAAGCTAACGGAGATGCTTGGCTTTGTAACTGAACCCATCAACAGCGATCTCTGCTGCAGATTAAAAACAACCTGCTCAAGTCACTCAGCGAATCGAGGAAGCAAAACCTATGGCAACCGACCAGTCCCAGATGAAAAATCTCACCCAACAGTTCAAACAGCTATCTGTAGACAATCAGCTTTTTTTGCTGTGGCAAATCTTTCAGCAGATGGAGAAGCAGGAAGAAGTGGAAACTTCTGAGCAGATGATGCCACAGACAGCCCAGCTATTTTTGCAGGAGTTTCTGCAGATAGATAAAACCAGCCGCCTTGCCATCATGCGGGATATTGTGGCGGGCGCGGATACCCGCTTTGGTCGCGGCTACAACAGCCTCGATCGCAATATGCAGCTAGCTTTCTGGTACGAGTTGGCTCAAGCCGCAGAGCAGCGCGCAGCCGTCACGCCTCCCAGTGAATACTCGCTGACAGATGAGGCTAAAACCCTTTGGCAGTCATTGCAGGCGCTCAGCCCCAAAGAGAAGGCTGATTTTGCCCAAACTGTGATTTCGTCTATGGGGTCGGATGTGGCTGAGCTACCTGTTGTATAAGGCTTGAAGGTAACTAGATGACAACTGTTCTAATTACAGGAGCCTCAGCCGGGATTGGGGCTGCCTTCGCCCGTGCCCTCGCCGCCCGAAAATACGATCTTGTGCTGGTGGCCCGTTCAGAAGGGCAGCTAAAAGCGATCGCCCAGCAGCTGGCCGCTCAGCATGATATTCAAGCCCACGTAATTACCCAAGACCTGACGGAGTCCAACGCGGCTGAGGCCGTTGCGGCAGCAGTCGCCGCCAAAGGGCTAACTGTAGACTGGCTGATTAATAATGCTGGCTTTGGTCGCTACGGGGAGTTTGCTCAGGTAGACAGGCAAACGCACCTGCAAATGGTGCAGCTTAACGTGATGGCGCTAGTGGACTTGACCCATCAGTTTCTGCCCGCGATGCTGCAGCAGCAATCAGGCTGTATCATCAACGTTTCTTCGACCGCGGCCTTTCAGCCTATTCCCTACATGTCTATCTACGCTGCAACCAAGGCGTTTGTGCTTAGCTTTAGCGAGGCTCTGTGGGCAGAAAATCAGGACAAGGGTATTAAAGTCTTAGCTGTCTGTCCGGGGCCGACACGCACGCAGTTTGCCGATCGCGCTAATTTTCCAGACTCGATGGCAGAACGCATGGGGCAAAACTATGACTCCTCCGAAGAGGTAGTGAAAGACGCGCTCAAGGCGCTAAAGCAGGGCCAGTCCACAGTTGTCACCGGCAGCTTTAGCAACAAAGTTGTCGCTGCCCTGCCGCGCCTGCTGCCCCGGCAAAACGTTGTCAAACTGGTCGGTCAGCTATTTGAGCCTTAGCACCGCTGCGATAGAATCCCAACAGCTAGGCGGAAAAACTGCCGGTGCGTTAGGGCTGCGGGTCAACCACAGATTGGTTTGCCGTAGACTGCTGGGTTTCTGGCTGGACAGGCTCATCTGGATTAGGCGCAGTGCGGCAGGCAGCCAAACCAATAAGGCTGCCCGCCACAGCTAGGCCGATTAGAATCAGATAGCGTCGGATAGATGGCCAAGACATCGCAGATTTGTGAAGTCAAAAGCGTTTAGTCTACCCACAGTCTACCTAACAGTGCCAGTGAGCGGGTGCCCGCCGACACAGCATGGTCAAGTCTCTAAAGCGATCGCGCAGCTCGTCGGTCAGCACTTCAGAGCGATAGCGCCAGAGCCAGTTACCGTCGGCCTTGCCGGGGCTGTTCATGCGGGCGCTGCTGTCTAGTCCTAAGAGATCCTGCATCGGCAGAATGGCACAGTCTGCCACCGAGGTCAGCGCCAGCCGAATCATATCCCAATGAATGCCGTCTTCGCTGATGCAGCCTAGGTACTGCAGCACCCGTCCTCGTTCGTAATCATTCGCTTTCTCAAACCAGCCAACAGTGGTGTCGTTGTCGTGGGTACCCGTATAGATGACGCAGTTGGTCGGTACATTAAAAGGCAGGTAAGGATTGTTGCAGTCCGAGCCGAAGGCAAACTGCAAAATCTTCATCCCCGGAAACTCAAATTTGTCCCGCAGGGCTTCCACCTCTGGCGTAATAATGCCTAGATCTTCGGCCAGAATCGGCAGGCTACCCAGTTCTTCCTTCACCGTTTGGAAAAACAGCTCTCCTGGCGCAGTAATCCACTCACCATTAATCGCCGTAGTTTCGCCCTCCTTCACCGCCCAGTAAGCTTCAAAGCCGCGAAAGTGGTCAATACGAATCAGATCTACGTAGTCCAGCAGTGACTTAATCCGCTGCAGCCACCAGCGGAAGCCTCGCTCTTTCACCGCTTCCCAGTTGTAAGTAGGGTTACCCCAGAGCTGGCCGGTTTCGCTGAAGTAGTCCGGCGGCACCCCAGCCATTTCAGCGGGCGTGAGGGTTTCAGGATCAATCATAAAGTTGTGGGGAAAGGCCCAAACATCAACGCTGTCATGGGCCACATAGATCGGCATATCCCCCAAGATCTGAATACCGTGCTCATTGGCATAGCCTTTCAGGGCGCACCACTGCCGGAAAAATTCAAATTGCAGATACTTGTGAAAGAAAACAATGGGCGAGAGCTTGGTGTGCCACTCAGCTAGCGCCTCTGGCTGCCGCCGGGCGATCGCCTCATCCCACTGATCCCAACTGGCGCCGCCATGCGCCTGCTTCAGCGCCATGAAGAAAGCGTAATCATCTAGCCAAAAGTCACGCTCTTGGCAAAACTGATCAAAATCAGCTCGATTCTGCTCACTAGCCTGATCCTTGAACCGGCTCGCGGCTTTCTCTAGCAGCGGCATCTTCGACTGCAGCACGGCTTCAAAATCCACCTGATCCGCGTTTAGCTGGGGAAAGCCATCTAAGTCTTCTTGGCCAAGCAGGCCGCGATCGCGTAGCTGCTCTACGCTAATCAGTAGAGGATTCCCCGCCATTGAAGAGTAGGACATGTAGGGCGAATTGCCGTGTCCGGTTGGCCCCAATGGCAAAACCTGCCAAACCTGCTGCCCGGCTTCAGTTAAAAAATCGACGAACCGATAGGCATCTGGCCCTAAATCTCCCATGCCGAATCGACCGGGTAAAGAAGTGGGATGTAATAAAACACCACTTGATCTGGAAAAGGGCATAGGATCTCCTAGCGAATTAAACGGCAGCGTATCTTGACAATGAGCTGTCAAAAAGAGCTATTGGTACCAGGATTACTCATAAACGAGAAAACCTGTTGCGGCTAACTACCAATAGTTAGAAGACGGTGATATTCTCTCAAAACTAACCTCTGACAGAGGCGGTTGAAAACTGATTTCTTATCTCCTTAAAGATTCAGCGCCTATTTAGGCATAAGTAGTGATGAGTGAGGAAACGTAGCTTTAGTGACTTATCGAAATCCAGCGCCCACGGTTGATCTCATTATTGAACTAATTGATCGACCGCATCGGCCCATTATCCTGGTTGAGCGGCAGCACGAGCCTTTAGGCTGGGCTTTGCCTGGCGGCTTTGTGGACTACGGCGAAGCGGTTGAAACTGCCGCCTGTCGCGAAGCTCAAGAAGAAACGGCCCTGACAGTCACGCTGGTTGAACAGTTTCAAGTCTACTCTGATCCCAGCCGCGATGCGCGTAAACATACTATCAGCCTGGTCTTTTTGGCAACAGCCACCGGGACACCTCAGGCCGGAGACGACGCTCAAAACCTGGATATTTTCAATCCCTGGGAGTTCCCTAAAGATCTTTGTTTCGACCACGACCATATTCTTAGCGACTATCTGCGGTATCGCCATTACGGTCTACGGCCACGGCTGCAAAATGCTTTTTGAGGAATTGCTTTATACCAATAGCCATCAGATAAAAAACTAGGCTCATGGCGGTCAGCCCTTGCCTAAATCTGTCTTTGGATATGGGCGATCGCATCTGCTGACAGATTTCTAAAGATCTAATGATTTTCTGACTTCAAATACCGTAGTTGTTCAAATCTTGGCGTCTGCGCCCGCTATAGCGACCTGTAGCGGCTAAGCTTACTACTATCAGTATCCTGAGTAAGTCGGTACCAACGTGAATTCAATAGGGAACAACCCCAAGCATCCGCCTGACTTTCTGCGTCAGTCTTTTCTGGGGCTGGCTTTGGTATGTCTCACAATCATGCCTCCCTTTGCGCTCAACAATCTGATGCACGGGCGCTATCTGCTAGGAACCGGCGCTTTCATGATTGTCGCTATCTTTGCTTTCAACACCTGGCAAATTATTTACCGCGATCGCTACTACGCTATTCTGACGCTGTTGGGATTAGTGCCTGCAATCCTATTCTTTCTGGCGCTCTCGCTGCGCACCCAGGGAATGATCGGTGTCTTTTGGTGTTACCCTGCTGCCGTTTCCTTCTACTTTATGCTGCCTGAGCGGCGAGCCTGGTTGGCAAACGTCGTGCTGCTGCTGATTGTGCTGCCGATGGCCTGGCGCGTTATGGCATATTCCGTCGCTGTCAGAATGGTGGTCACGCTGATAATGGTCAGCGTTTTTTCAGCTATTTTTGTGCGCGTGATTACCATGCAGCAAAAGAAGCTTCATCTCCAGGCCATTACAGATGTCCTCACTGGTCTTTTCAACCGGACGCTACTGCACGAGACGCTAGATCAGGCCGTTGAGCAGAGTCGGCGGCAGAAGATTGCAATGACGCTGATTGCGCTAGATATCGATCACTTCAAGGCAATCAACGATACTTTTGGTCACGATGTCGGCGATCAGGTTTTGCGCCGATTAGGCAATTTGCTTAAACAGAGGATCCGGCGAACCGATCGCGCCTTTCGGCTAGGCGGGGAAGAGTTTTTAGTGCTGCTTTTTGGCGCTAATCCAGAGGAAGCCCAGCAGGTGGCCGAAGAACTCCGTCACCTAATTGCACAGCTGCCGCTACTGCCAGATCGCTCAGTGACGGTAAGTATTGGGATAGCCACGCTGCAGCTAGGTGAAAGCTGGTCACAGTGGATGAAGCGCAGTGACAAAAATCTCTACTGTGCCAAGGCTAACGGACGTAATCGGGTAGTAGCTTAGCGCTGGGTTGTCTATGACGAGCGACTTGGGCAAAACTGAACAGCGAGTGGCTTTGGTGACGGGGGCAACTTCAGGGATTGGTTTGGCAATTGCCCAGCAGCTCGCTGCAGACGGTTTTGTGATTGCTTTTCATTCTGTCTCTTCAACTGAGGCCGGGCAGGCGTTAGCTGCTTCTTATCCGGGTGCAACCTACACTCAGGCCAATTTTGCAGAGCAAGACCAAGTCCGGGGTCTGGTACGCCAGGTCATATCCCATCACGGTCGCTTGGATATTCTGGTTAACAATGCTGGCATCAGCGTCGTCATCCCCCACGCCGCACTCAAAGCAGCTACTGCGGACATTTGGCGGCAGCTTTACGAGGTAAACGTCATTGCTCCCTGGACGCTAATTGCCGAGGCAGAAGACGCACTGCGTCAGTCCTCACAGCCCAGTTGCCCTAGCTGCATCTTGAACATCAGCTCCCATGCTGGGATTCGCCCCAAGGGTGCTTCTATTCCCTATGCCGTTAGCAAAGCAGCTCTCAATCATGTGACTCGTCTGCTGGCGGTGAGTTTGGCACCGCAGATTCGCGTCAATGCCATTGCCCCCGGTTTAGTGGATACGCCAATGACCCAAAATTGGACGGCCGCTCAGGAACTTTGGCAAGCGCGATCGCCCATGAAACGAGGAGCACAGCCGACCGAAATTGCTCAGATAGCCGCTATGATAGTCGCCAGCCCCTATCTCACAGGGGAAATCATCATCGTTGATGGCGGTCTCAACCTCACCTAGGCTCAGGTCGGCGGCCTAGTCAGAAGCTACAGCTGCAGTCTGCGGAGGAATGCTCTTAGGGAGATGCTGCCCTAAATCTGCAGGGCCGATGAGGCTGACTCTGGAGTATCAACCGCTTCTGGTTCAATCACTTCCACTAAATGAATCATATCTTCACGCGGATTGGCATAGGCAACGCGCACCTGAAAGTGTTCGCCCAGATCGGCAGGGCGATCGAAGCGCATAGGCAGCTCCAAGCCTAAGTCTTCTAAAATCACTAGGCCCAAGCCTTCATGTTCCCGCAGCCAGCGCAGCAGCATCACCGGCCAGACCTCATCGGGCCGCCGCCGCAGGTATTCTATTGACCAGTAGCGCTTAGTTTGGCGCTCAACCAAGACTGCCTCGTAGGCGGCAGTCGCGGCTCCCTGAGTCAGCTCGTTCATCTCGCTAGAAGAGAAAGGCAAAGGCTCGCCCCTGAGATGAGCCTTGAGCTGAAAATGAGCGAGCAGGTCAGTGTAGCGGCGAATAGGAGAGGTGACCTGGCTGTAGCGATCGAGTCCTAGAGTCGCGTGGCGAGCTGGCGTCGTCCCCATCTCACTGCGGGGCATACAGCGGCGCAGGGCAGAGTCTCGTACCCAGCCGTAGGGAAGCTGCAGCAGTTCCTCATCAGAGGGGAGTTCCGGCTGGGGCTGACTGCGAAAGGGAATGGCTAGGTTGTGGGCTTCGCCATATCGAGCCGCGACTTCACCTGTGAGAATCATCATCTCAGCAACGAGCTGCCGGGCCGCTGAAATATCTAAGACCTCTACCTGAATATCGTCTTCAAACACCTTGACCGACGATTCCGGCATGTTGATATTGATGGCCCCCTGGGACTGTCGCCAGGCTTGGCGGACTTTAGACCACTGGGCGATCGCGCTAATTTCTGACTCAGCCTCGACTCCCAGCCCTAAAATTTCGTCTACGTCCTCATAGGTGAGCCGATAGGTAGGCTTGATCCAGCTTGGCTGGATGTCATAGTCCTCAACCTCTCCGGCTTCGCTCAGGCAGATACCGAAGCTCAGGGCACAACAAATTTGGCCCTGCACCAGACTCATCGGTCCGGTGGCCAGCTCTGAGGGAAACATGGGCACCATGCCCGTAGGCAGATAGACCGTGGTACAGCGCCGCCGCGCTTCTAGCTCAATTTCATCTCCTGGAATCAGCCAGCGAGTCGGATCGGCAATATGAACCCAGATCTTGTGCTGACCGCCCTCTAGCACTTCTAAGCTCAGACCGTCATCAATTTCGCGAGTGCTTTCATCATCAATGGTGTAGACCTTGAGGTGGGTCAAATCGAGCCGCTCCGCGTCCGGATCAGACGGCGGGTTTTGAAGACGCTGCTCCACCATGTTGAGTACCTTCTCAGGGAACTGGGTCGGAATCTGACTGCGTTTGAGGGATAAATTCTCGTGCACGCTCCATAGACCCAGATCGACGAGTAGCTGGAATGCCGACTCGGGCGTAGTCGATCGCTCAAAGGCTGTCAGCGCTTCTACTGCCAAGGCTCGCTGGCTGGCCTCTTCTCCAAACAGGGCTAAGCGCTCAATGGCTTCTAAACGGGGGCGATCGCTTTTCTGCCATTCTAGCGGCTCTCCCGCCAGGATTTGCCGTACCCGGTTGAGAAACCCTTCCCACTCCTGCTGATGCTGGGCTTCTCGGTTGAGCTGATGCTGAATTTCTTCTACTTGAGCAGGGGGACGAGGTTCATAGCGATCGCCCTTCTGCTTAAAATAAATCTTGTCTTCCGATAGCAGCCGATGCGCCGCATAGCGGAACTGGAGCTGCTGATCGGAAAATAGGAGCTGCGCCAACGCAGCCGGATCGGCAGCTTCCTCGGCTTCACTCAAAAACTCCCAGGCCACCTCTAGGCTAGAAGGATCGATGTAGGCTTCGGCCTCAGTGCGAAACTGAAGCAGATCCGCTGGCGTATAGGTAGCCTGCTGGCTTTGAAACGTAACCTGACGAGGATGAAGACTGTGGGACTGGCCCTGTTCGTCAATCACGACCCAGTTTTTCTTGCCATCTGGGCGATCGACAACCGCAAGCCGGGGAACTCCTTGGTGTTTGAATTCGATTAGCTTGCCCTTTTCCACCGTACCCTGTCCTTCATCTGTCTACATCTCTAGCTAGGCAACATCATCCTTCGCGGTTGACATAGGGCAGCAAAGCCAGTGCCCGCGATCGCTTGATAGCGGTGGTCAAGTCCCGCTGCTGCTTGGCGGTTAAACCCGTGATCCGGCGAGGCAAAATCTTACCGCGTTCGGTAATAAACTTGCGCAGCAAATCGACATCCTTGTAGTCGATGGCTTCGTTAGGCTTGATGGGAGAAACCCGGCGACGAAAATAGGCCATAGTTCAAGTCGTACTTACTTAATCTCTTTGTGAACAGTATGCGTATTGCAGTGGGTGCAGAACTTTTTCAGTTCCAGACGCCCTGTAGTGTTACGACGATTCTTCGTCGTGGTGTAACGAGAAACCCCAGCCGAACGCTTGTCGGTATTGGTGCGACACTCGGTGCACTCTAGGGTGATGATAATGCGAACGCCTTTAGCCATGACTGATTTAAGACTGCAGCTAGAAGATTAGACACAAATTACTATTTTTTCATACGCTGCCGGACAATGGCAACTATTTTTCTGATTTTCAGGTCTAGACGATAGCCCCGCCGACTGGAAATCACTGCTGTAGCGGCAATGCGATCGTGTAGAGTCTGCTTGTTAATCGGATCTGCTAGCATCACGCAGGCATCCCCCAGCAGCGGCAAAAGTAGAATAACGGCCCAAGCCGCCATTGGTCCCAGCCGCATCAGGCCAAAAACCGCCAGCCCACATTCTAGCCCAATCAGCGCTTCCCGCTTTAGTAGCACCGGCAGCAGCGGCGTCTTGCCTTTGTGCAATTCCGCAATCCGCATGTTGAACGCCCAGCGGCCCAGACTCTGCCCCTGATTGTTCAACACGACGGCTACCCGCAGTCCTAGCCAGATCGGAATAAACAGCAGCAGCCAAATCACTAGGTTGTTAGCGGCCAGAGCGCTAATCAAGCCGACAGGCAGACAGTCAACCGCCAAAGCGGTTCCTCGACGCCAAAGCGGCACTTTGGGATAGCGAATTAGGGAAGACATGGAAGAACCGATGAGTTTTGAGCCGCTTAACTATGTAGTTCGAAATAAGCAGCTCAAAATAATTTGAAACCGCACCACAGCCTTCATTAAACCGCAGCTTTTTGAGACAGTAACGCCTGCAGGGTAGATATATTCGTCGGGTATCTGGTGTTTATTGATAGCTGAGCTGGGGTTGAAGCGTATCGATCAGAAACCCGGTCTCATCCAGCTATAAGTTTGTCATCAGCCTGTTTGTAAGACCTCCAACTCTTTTCTCTGTTTATGACTGTTTTGATTTCGGCGGTGCTGCCGATCGCCCTGGTGGCGCTAGCGGGCGTTTGCGTCGGACGCAGCTTTGACCTAGATTTGCGCACCCTGGCCCGACTGAATATTTACGCTCTGCTGCCAGCGCTGGTGCTGACCAGCCTGGCTGAGACAACGCTGGGGCTGAGGAGCGCGATCGCCCTGGTAGCCGCTTTTTTGCTTAACACCGCGCTGCTTTATCTGCTAGCAAGAGGTCTAGGCCGCAGCCTTAAGTTTTCACCGGATGAGCAAAAGAGCCTGATTGCGACCACCCTATTTGCCAACGTCGGCAATATGGGACTGCCCTTCGTCCTGTTTTCTCTGGGAGAGGCGGGGCTAGAGCGGGCGGTTGTCTATTTAGTGGGATCGAGCCTGATGGTGGCTAGCGTCTTTCCGATTGTGCTGAAAGGCACCGGGATTCGAGCCGGAGTGCGCTTCACAGTGCAGCTACCTGTCTTTTGGGCGGCGCTACTCGGCTTGGGCTTACAAATTGGCAACGAAGCACTGCCGGAAGCGATTAATCGCGGCGTGACGCTGCTGAGCGGCGGTGCCATTCCCATCGCGCTGCTGACCTTGGGCATTCAGCTCTCCCAGACCCAGTTCGCCTTTGGTCCCTATGAGCTATTTGGCTCAGGGCTGAGGCTAATCGTGTCGCCCTTAATGGCCTACAGCATTGGCCGAGTGCTGGGGCTAGAGGGTTTGGATTTACAGGTATTGGTGCTGCAGGCGGCCATGCCCGTCGCCGTCAACTCGCTGATTTGGGTGACCGAGCTAGGCGGTGACACGGTGCGGGTGGCGCGGACAATTGTGCTGTCTACCTTTCTCAGCTTCCTGACGCTGCCGGGAGTGCTGTGGCTCAGCGCTCTGTAGACAGCTTAATCAGAATAGTGCTGATCGAGTTCTAGCAGGGTTTGCAGCAAAACGGTGGCCCCCTGAGCGCAGTGTTCTGGGGAGGTGTATTCAATTTCGGAGTGGCTGATGCCACCTTCACTGGGAACAAAAATCATGCCCATGTCGGTAAAGCGGCCCATAGCCTGAGCGTCGTGTCCGGCGCGGCTGGGCAAGGATCTGTGGCTAAAGCCGAGGCGATCGCAGACCTGAGTAATCGTCTGCTGAATCACCGGCGCGGCAGGCGTCGGATTCACGTCTAGCACTGGAGCAATCGTAATTTCGGTGCGAGTTATCGCCGCAATTTGCGTTAGCTGAGCTTTCAAATCGTCCACTAGCCCCGCAATCTCAGCTTTGGAAAGATCGCGTACATCAAGACTAGCCTGCACTTCTCCTGCAATCACATTGGTTGCGTTGGGCCAGACAGACAGCGACCCCACTGTGGCCACCTGCTGCCCCGGTCGGGTTTTAGCCAAAGACTCCACGGCTAAGACGATGTGGGAGGCGGCTACTAGCGCATCCTGCCGCAGCTCCATCGGCGTGGTTCCCGCGTGATTGGGCGCACCCTTGATGGTGATCACATGGCGCTGCAGGCCGACTACGCCTTCCACCACGCCAATACTGACGCCGCTAGTTTCCAGCACCTGTCCCTGCTCTACGTGCAGTTCCACAAAGGCACAGATATCACGACGGGTGCGCCGCGCCGTTGCGAGCTGCTGCCAGTCACCGCCCACCTGCTGCAGCCGCGCCTGAATTGTAGGCTTGTCTTTGCGGGCGTACTGGTTGGCGTCTAGAGCAGCCGTCCCCGCGATCGCCTTGCTGCCAATCATGCTGTCTTCCTCATCGGTGAAGACAATCACCTCAAAAGGATGCTGGAGCTGGAGTCCATTTTCTTTCAGCGTTCGCGCCACCTCAATTCCCGCCAGCACCCCTAGGGTGCCGTCGTATTTGCCTGCCTTGGGCACCGTGTCGATATGAGAACCCGTAGCCAGGGCTGGGGCGGCCTGTTTCCCCGGCAAAGTACCGATGATGTTGCCAGCGGCATCCGAACGAACCGACAGGCCCGCTGCAGCCATCCAGCGCCAAACGAGCTGCCGTGCCTTGATATCTTCCGGGCTGAAGGCTAGACGGCAAACTCCGGTTTCCGAGAGTTTGCCAATTTCGGCCAAGTCCATCAGGCTCTGATAGAGGCGATCGCAGTTGATAACAGGCAGTAGCTGAACGGTCATGGTTTTAGCCTCCCTGGGATAGCTGGGCAGTCATGCAAATTATGGGCATCAAGCAATTGTATACTGTATACAGTTTGACAGACTGTATCAGGGTTAACCAGCTCTGAGCAGTCAGAAAGCTTTGTGGCCTGCCCTTTGGCTAGCTGTTTGCTAGGTTTTAAAAATTTAGAATTATGCCCGGTTAGCGCAGGAAGCGATCGAGAGCGGCCTTTAGCTCCTCAATTTCGGCGTCAATATTACCTTCAGCCGCCGCTCGGCTAACGCACTCAGACAGATGCTCGTCTAAGATAATGCGAGCCACGCGATCTAGAGCACCGCGGACTGCCGCCACCTGCACCAGCACATCCGGGCAGGGACGGCTTTCCTGCACCATTGTTTTAATGCCGCGAATATGACCCTCAATTCGAGCCAGCCGATTGACAATCCGCTTCAGCGATTCCTCGCTGTGCACATGGACATGCTCTCCGTGACTATGCTCTACTGACTGACTTGGAGATGAGAGTGATAAAGCATCAAGGGAAGAATCGAAAGAAATATCGGAAGCCGTCATTAGCGTCAGTGAGTAGTGTGGGTGAGTCGCCTATTTAGATTACCAGTCTAGCGATTATTCGGGGCTAGGCTCAAATTCAGAAAGCTCTGCCAGTTCCTCTAGCGATCGCACACCCGGATAGAGCTGGCCGTTGATTTCCCAAGTGGGGTAACCCTCAAGTTCCTTGGCCTGACAGACTTCAGGCTGAGCCGCTTCACCGCTGGGATCACATTCGATGTAAGGCACGCGATCGACCGCGTCGCCAAAGCGTTCTTTTTGGTCAGCACAGTGAGGGCACCAGTAAGCCCCGTACATTTTGTCGCCTTCTGCCGTCAGGTGATTGGCGAGTTGGGCTTCAAAGGACAGCGACTCGGAGGCAGAGGGACTGAGCTGGCTGCAGCTAACGAGCAGGCTACCAATCACAACCACTCCGCTGAGCAGGCTGCCGTTGATAATTTGACGCAAGGGAAAAATTGACATGACGATCTGCGGGAGTCTATTGACAACAACTGAAGCGCACAGGCTACAAAGCTGAGCGCTTTGAGTCAGTAATGAATGGGCGAGCGATCAATTTATGTGGGGAGAACCGTACCTATCCTAGTCTAACTACCCCTACTTGAAGCCACCCTGGATTCTCCGCCACGATGGGAATTAAAGACGATTCGACTAATTGGCTTCCTATCGGCTTCATAATAGATTTACTAGATTCAGCCAACAAGCTAGAGGTCTGAGCCAATCTAGATTCCCCTTAAAGCCATCTTTACTCTTATTTTTTAGATCAACTTAGATCAATGAGATCACCGCAGCGCTTCCAACAACTGACTCAGATTTTATCTCGTGGGCTTGTGCTTCTATGCCTTAGCCTTTTAGCCATTGGGCAGTTGGGCCTGCTGCCGGCTCAGGCTGTCTCCTTGGCTCAGGTTCCGGTCGCGGGGGCAAATGAAAGCTTTGTCGCAGTTGCCGTGAGGCAGGTAGGGCCAGCCGTTGTCCGAATTGACACTGAAAAAACAGTGGTACGTCGTCTGCCCGATCCGTTCTTTGAAGATCCCTTCTTTCGCGGCTTTTTTGGGGGTCCCAACGGCATGTCTGGCCTGCCTCAGGAAGAACAGCTCTTACGGGGGCAAGGCTCCGGCTTCATTATTGACCCCAGCGGTAATATTTTGACCAATGCCCACGTAGTAGACGGGGCCGACCGGGTGACGGTGACGCTCAAAGATGGGCGTCAGTTTGAGGGCACCGTCGAAGGAGAAGACGAAGTCACTGATTTAGCCGTCGTCAGAATCAATGCCGGTAGCGAAGATCTACCGATTGCGGCTTTAGGCAATTCTGATCAGGTAGAGGTGGGAGACTGGGCGATCGCCGTCGGCAATCCCCTCGGTTTAGACAATACGGTCACCCTGGGCATAGTCAGCACCCTGAAGCGATCGAGCGCGACGGTAGGCATTCCTGACAAGCGGCTAGAATTCATCCAAACCGATGCGGCGATTAATCCAGGCAACTCCGGCGGGCCGCTGCTGAATCAAAATGGTGAGGTCATTGGCATCAATACGGCCATTCGGGCCGATGCGATGGGCATTGGCTTTGCGATTCCAATCAACAAGGCCAAGGAAATCAAGGATCGGCTGGCTCGCGGCGAACAGATTGCCCATCCCTATCTGGGCGTTCAAATTGCCACCCTGACCCCCGACATTGCCCGACGTAACAACGAAGATCCCAACTCTAGCTTTACCCTGCCAGAGGTGAATGGTGCCCTAGTGGTGCGGGTAATTTCTGGTACCCCTGCCGCCGATTCTGGTCTGCGACGCGGCGACGTCATCACTGAAGTAGAGGGCAAGACCATCAGCACCTCCGATCAGCTCCAGGCTCAGGTAGACCGCAGCGAAGTGGGTAAAGCGCTGCAAATCAAGGTCAGACGCGGCGATCAGATTCAGCGCTTAGCGGTGAAAACAGCGGCTCTAGAAAGCGATCGCTAGACTGTATTGACAGCATCGCCTAGGGCATCAAGCCTGGGCGATGCTGCTTTAGATGAGAGGTTCTAGCGGTTGTGGTGAACCTACAAAGCTGGCATTAATTCAGCATAGACAACAGGCTAAGCTGACCGTCATCTCGCTTGGGCTGGGAGCGACGGCGGGGCTTGAACGGTTTGATATTGACATGAGCCACAAACCAGGTGCGCAGCATTTGGGACTGAGCAGGACTGAGACTTTCTAGGTCAAGCGCGGCTGGAAACAGGGCTGCAACGGGCGGCTGTAGCCAGGTCAGATCGGCAGCATAGCGATCGCTGCCAAATGGGGTTAGATCTTCTGGCAGCCTCGCCAAAAACGGCACAATATTTGGCGCGTTGAGAAAAGGATAGCGCTGCTGCTCTAGCTGTTGAATACGGTATTGGCGAGCTTGCTGATAGTTCAAGATTGGTCGGGGATAGCCGTTGACAGCGGGCGGACTGCCAAGCTGCTCCGGCGGCAGGTGCGCCAGTTCGGGCAGCCAGCGTTTGATAAAGGCACCGTCTGGATCGCAGCGATCGACGGCTACCTGGCCGGGATTGTAAATGCGAGTCCAGGTTTTATCGACACAGTGGGTGACGCCCGCCTGCATGGCCCACTGATAGTGATCAATCGGGCAGTCACCGTCGATTAAATACCGCATAAAGTGCAGCGCCCCCAGTCGCCAGTCCATACCCAGCAGATTGCTCAAAAAGCTGGCGTAAATAGCCCGTGAGCGAAAGTTGAGCGCCTGATAGCCGCCCGTGGCCTGCAGGCAGCGCGCAGCCGCATCCACAATCGGAAATCCGGTTTGCCCCTGCTGCCAGGCCCGGTAGAGGTCTTCGTCAAAGTCCCAGCCGTCTTGGTCAAAAACCGTGTAGAGCGATCGCAGTTCGAGTTGGGGCAAATAGCGAAACCGCTGGGTGAAGCCGCTGGCCCAGCGCAGCCGGGAAATAAGCTGTTTATGGCTGCGCTGAACGCGCCTGTCGTTGTCATGCGGCGTTTGCCAAACGGTTTGGACACATTCTCGAATTGAAATGACGCCGAATTTGATGTGGGGACTCAGGCCCGTCGTGGCTTCAGCGCTGGGGTAGGAAAGCTGCCAGTAGTAGCGATCGCGCTTATGCTCTAAAAATTCTTGCAGTAGCTGCCGCGCCGCTGGGGTACTGGCCGGCGGAATCTTTTTGTCATCGGGCTGATGTTCTAGCGTCTGCAGAGCGGGCAGCGCCTCGCTGGCGATGTCCCCAGGTACCTGCACCTGCTGAGGAGTGGGCACCTGGGGCTGGCCCATCGCCTCAAACCAAAGATGGCGATACTGGGGATAAGGCACTAGCTCTGCAAGGCTGGCTGGCGGCTCAAACCAGCGGATTTTCATACTTTCACGGGCCAATGCTCGGTTTAGCCGCCCATCGCGCACGCGCCCATAGAGGCGTTCACAGTCCGTATAGGCGTAAATGCCCTCGGCCTCGGTTTCCCGAATTAGCGCTGGTAAAACCGCTACCGGATCTCCCGATCGCAAAATCAGCCGTCCGCCCCGCGATCGCAAATCAGCATCGAGCGATCGCAGACAGTCCAGCAAAAAAGCCACCCGCGCCGCTCCGGTTTCAGGATGGTGCAGCAGGGCGCGATCGAAAATAAAGACCGGCACTACTTCGCCCCGACGGGCCGCCCGATACAGCGGTTCATGATCGCTAATGCGCAGATCGCGGCGGAACCAGACAATCGTGCGGTTCATAGATAAGCCTCGTTCTTGACTTATCTTTACAAAAAAATCCTGTTCTTAACAGGGGGAATAGCCGGACCGAACGGGTGAAAATTTTGCCTATAAATTTCTGACAAAAGATTTACCACTTAAGTACAATTGTACTAACATGAGGGCGTTACCCACTACTGGCCTTAGCACTCTACCCCCCGTAGCCCTGAGATAGCCCATTTTGCTATTTCTTTTGAAAGCGCTTCTGAGTGTTTGCCGCCAAGCATACTGGCTTCTAAACATCTCCAGCCGGGAGAAATCAGCATGGTTAATCACTCCAATTCTCAGCCTTCTCAGCAGCGTTATCTGGCCTCGCCCCCAGCCCGACCAGTCAACCCTGGTTTCCCGACACAGCCAGTGCCGCGTCAGCGACTCCGCCGTCGTCGCCGCCGTCCTGCCAAGGCAGTGCTAGCTGGTGGATCCGTTTTGGCGCTGGCGGCGCTGATTATTTCACCCACACAGCGGCAAGCCCAACAGGCTCAGCCGGAAACCTGTACCCAGGTGATTCAGGATACAGCCCGCCTGTCTAGAGGAGAACTGAAACAGCTCCTCAGCCTACCCCAAGATTCCAGCCGCGCTGCTGTAGCAGATCTGCTGCAAGAGCCATATTGTCTGCTATCAGCCACTACAGAATCGGGCCTAGAGCGACAGGCTTATCCCCTGGAGTTTGATATCGATACCTGGTTTGTGGTGGAGTATGCGGGCGATCGCTACGTGGGTTACGACTTTAGCTTTCGTAAATAGGGGGTCACATGCGGCTTAGTCCTTCAAGAGTTTGGGCTCAAGGTCTGGGGATAGGCAGTTTGTGGCTGCTGGCAAGCTGTAGTCAATCAGCACCGCCACCGGCACGTCAGGTCACGATTCATCAGAACTGGGCTTTGCAACCGGGTAGCGAAATTGCTGGCTATCGCATCAGCGGCAGTCTTGGCGATATCTCGATTGAGCTGAACGGAAAGGCCGCCCATGCGCCCTTTGACGGTAAAGTCCAGCCCAGCGCAGCCAACTGCGTCATGTTTTCTAGCCCGGAAGTGCCTGCTTATCTGTTTCGCCTCTGTGGTTTGAAAAATGCGCGGTTAGGAGACATCAAAGCCGGAAATCAGGTAGGTACGGGAGAAACACTGCAGTTTGCAGCCCTGCGCAAGCAGCCAGACGGCAGTTGGGCCTTAGTCGAACCTGCTATTGACGTGCTAGAGCGCACGGTGAGTTCACCTTAGTGCTTCTTTGCACAACGTCTTGGGGTTTCGTCTTTACAATGACAGATAAAGATATTCAGGAGCGTCAGCCCATGAATCCTGTCAATGACCCTATTAACGACCCCACCGCCGAGACAGCCGATTCGATTCCTGTCAACACTATCCCCGTTGACCCGCAGGATGAAAATCGCGCCAGCGCGGCTCCCAATGTGACTACTGAAGAGTTCAGCATCTCTGGCGACACCCTAGTCACCAAAGTTAAGGAGCTCATTCATGAGGGCAATATCCGCCGCATCATTATCAAAAATGAAGAAGGACGGATTTTAATCGAGATTCCGTTAACAGTTGGCGTAGTCGGTAGCGTGGTTGGAGCAGCGGCCTTCCCGGTAATTGCAGCAGTCGGCGTTATTGGCGCGATGGTAGCTCACCTAACGCTCGTAATTGAGCGTAGAGAATAACCTACGTGTGCTGCTGCAGGTAGCTCAAGAGCCAGTTCGCCATAGTGGCCCGCCGGGTCAGTCGAGGTACGAGCTGGTCAACGCTGTAGCCCTTGAAGCCAAGCTGCTCTTTGAGCAACTGCTTGTTTTCTTTGGGAATAGACCGGGTTAGCTGCACCGTTGCCGGACGGCTGGCAATAAAGTCGGGCGGCTGGGGGTATTTTGCTGTCCACGCCTCATCGACGTTTGAGGTGTCCCACTGGGCTGTGGCAGCGTCGTAGCGATAGCCCAAGTAGTGCCATACCAGACGATTTGCGGTTTCGTCTGGCAGTTCTTCATTCAGAATGGCCCAAATGGTATCGGTGGTCAGGGGAGGTAGCATGGTAGAGGAAAATCAGGTAGAGGCAAGAACAGCTTCAATCGGCTGCTCTTGCATGATCAGGCCGTATTCAAGCCCCTCGACGACAGCCTGATAGGAGGCTTCAATGATGTTGGCCGAAACGCCAACGGTCGTCCAGCGCTGGGCCCCGTTGCTGGACTCCAGCAGAACGCGGGTCTTGGCAGAGGTTCCTGCCTTGCCGTCCAGGATACGCACTTTGTAGTCGGTGAGATGGAACTGGGCGATCGCCGGATAAAAGTTTAGCAGCGCCTTACGCAAGGCAGCGTCTAAGGCCGAAACCGGGCCGTTGCCTTCAGCGGCCTCTAGAATTTCCTGGCCGCTGACCTGCACCTTAACCGTTGCCAGGGAGTGACTGCGCCAGAAATCTCCGTCCGGCATCCGCTCACAGTTTACCTGAAACCCTTTGAGGTCAAAGAAGTGGGGTCGCTGGCCCAGAGCTTCCCGCATCAGCAGCTCAAAGCTGGCTTCTGCCGCTTCAAACTGGTAGCCTTCATGCTCCAGCTCTTTCAGGTGCTCTAGTAGCTGGCGAGAGGTAGGATCTTTTTTGTCTAGCTCAATGCCAAAGCTGCGAGCTTTAGAGATAACGTTACTCAGACCTGACTGATCCGAAATCACAATGCGGCGGCGATTGCCTACCTGCTCCGGCGCAATATGTTCGTAAGTTAAGGGGTTACGTTCAACCGCGCTGACGTGGATGCCGCCTTTGTGAGCAAAGGCTGACAGACCCACAAACGGGGCATGGTCATCTGGCGCTAAGTTGACAATTTCGCTAACAAAGCGGCTGGTTTCGGCCAGGGTGCTGAGCTGCTGGGGCTGGAGGCAGGTGCGCTCTAGCTTGAGCTGTAGATTTGGAATCAGGGTACAGAGATTAGCGTTGCCGCAGCGCTCGCCATAGCCGTTCATCGTGCCCTGCACCATTGCCGCCCCTTCTCTCACCGCTGCTAGGGCGTTTGCTACCGCAGTGCCAGAATCGTTGTGGGTGTGAATGCCCAACTTTGGCACAAAGTCGTGCCGGCGCGGCTGTTCCGACAGCCAGCTCTGAACAGCCTGCACGATTTCGCTGACTTCATGGGGCAAGGTACCGCCGTTGGTATCGCAGAGCACTAGCCACTCGGCCCCCGACGCGATCGCCGCTTCCAAAGTCTGCAGGGCGTAGTCTGGGTTGTGCTTATAGCCGTCGAACCAGTGTTCAGCATCGTAGATGATGCGGCGTTCCTGGCTGCGCAGAAAGGTAATTGTGTCATGAATCATGGCCAAGTTCTCTGGCAGCGTGGTCTGCAGTCCTTCCGTCACGTGCAGATCCCAGGATTTGCCAAACAGGGTAATCCAGCGGGTACCCGCCGCCAGAATGGGCTGTAGCATCGGTTCTTCAGCCGCTTTGCGTCCGGGTCGCCGGGTTGAGCAAAAAGCCACCACCTCCGCCTGACTCAAGGGTTCTTCTCTAAGCTGCCAGAAAAACTGCACGTCTTTAGGATTTGCTCCTGGCCAGCCGCCTTCGATGAAGGGAATCCCTAAGCGATCGAGCTGGTGGGCAATGCGTAGCTTGTCTTCAATAGACAGGGCTAGCCCCTCTCGCTGGGCACCATCCCGCAGCGTCGTATCATAAATCCAAACTTGAGGGTCTTGGTGAGCGTTAGCGGCAGATTGAGTCATGGCAGAGAACAGTTGGCGTTTAGCGACCTAGGGACAACGGGTTGAATCCAACCTCAGAAAAAACTAGGCTATCAAAATAATAAGTCGAGCTAGCCCCCATGCCGAAAGTTACCGCCCAAGGAAAAACGTTTGACTGCCCTCAGGGGGCAAATCTGCGTCAGGTCTTACTGCAAAACGGAGTTGAACTCTACAACCAGCAGGCTAAGCTGATTAACTGTCGCGGCATTGGCACCTGTGGCACCTGTGCTGTTGCCGTCAGCGGCGCGGTGTCGAAAACTAATTGGCGCGATCGCACTCGGCGCAGTCTGCCACCCCATTCTCCCAACCGGGATTTACGATTAGCCTGTCAAACGCAGGTGCTAGGTGATCTCAAGGTTACTAAATATGATGGATTTTGGGGTCAGGGCACTGAAGCGGTTTGGACATCGGCGGACTGATCTCAATAGCGCAGTTGCGAAAAAGTTTGGCATCAGCGTGTCAAAAGCAGAACCTCTAAGCGAAGATGGAAGAGAGCAACAGGTAAGCAGGCATGAACAGGTATATTCTTGGGGCGATGTTGGCAGGCGCGGCTGCCTTAATGATGTACGGTATTGGCTCCAGCGATAACGTCGCTAACTGGATTGACAGTGCAGGGCAAAATTCCTCTGGAGGCGCGAATCAGGTTGCTAACAGTAACAATCCTGATGCGGTAGCAGGCGCTGAACCTGTGGAACGCGCCGGACAGCTCGCCCAGCGGCAAACACCAGAAGAATCCCCTGCTGCCGCTAGCAACTATTCACCGCCAGAGCAATCTGCTAATACTCCCAGCCCTACTCCTGAACAACCGCAGGCAGAGACTAGCGCTACCCAGCCACCAGCCGAAACAACCGAAACCCCTGCTACACCTGCGCCAGCCGAACCAGCAGTTGATTCTTCAATTCCGGCCCTTTGGTAGGCTAATAGCTTTAGTGTTTAGCAGCGAGATAGCAATAGGAAGGCGCGTATGAGTGGGACATCCGATGTCCTGATCATGGGAGGCGGTCTGATCGGCCTAGCGATCGCCGTCAATTTGCGACAGCAAGGGGCTGCCGTAACAGTGCTGAGCCGCGATTTTCAGGCAGCGGCGGGGCACGCGGCGGCAGGCATGCTCGCGCCCCAGGCCGAAGCGTTGCCACCAGGACCAATGCAAACCCTCTGCCAGCAAAGCCTAGCCCTGTATCCTGACTGGATTGAAAAACTAGAAGCTCTCACTGGGCAAGATGCAGGCTATTGGCCCTGCGGCATTCTAGCACCCCAGTTTACAGCGCCTGCTCAGGTAGATGCCACTGCAACTCGCACCTGGCTCGATCGGGCTCAACTGCAGCAGCTCCAGCCCGGTCTTAGCCCGCAGATCGCCGGGGGCTGGTGGCTACCGGAAGAAGGTCAGGTTGACAATCGCGCTCTGATGCAGACACTACGACTAGCCGCGCAGGAGCTAGGGGTGAATTTACAAACTGGCGTCAGCGTCAAAGGCTTGCAGCAGCGCGATCGCCAGGTGACGCAGGTAGTGACTTCAGTGGGTAGCTTCCGGGCTGACCACTATGTTTTAGCTACTGGCGCTTGGGCTAGAGAACTGCTGCCGCTGCCCGTATCTCCCTGCAAAGGCCAAATGCTGTCGGTACGAGTGCCGCCGGGCTATCCGCAGCCGCAGCCGCTAAAGCAGGTGCTCTATGGCGAACAGATCTATATCGTGCCGCGCCAGGATGGCCGCATCATTTTAGGGGCTACGGTGGAATCGGTGGGGTTTACTCCTTACAACACCCCGGCAGGCGTGCAACAACTGCTAAATCAGGCTATTCGGCTCTACCCAGAACTGCAAAATTTTCCCATACAGGAGTGCTGGTGGGGATTTCGGCCTCAAACGCCAGATGAGCAGCCGATTCTTGGCCCCGGCTCCTGCCGCAACCTCATCCTAGCCACCGGACATCACCGCAACGGCGTGCTGCTAGCGCCCATCACCGCTGCCCTTACCAGCCGCCTCATTCAGGAAAAGGCCGTCGATCCCCTACTTGCGGCTTTCTCTTGGGAGCGCTTTCAGTCAGCCCAGCCGCCCACGGCTACCCTGCCCACCTTACCCGCCGCTCCGGTTCAACCTATGCAACTTGTCGATCGCCCCGCTGCGCCGTCACTCCAGTCTTTTGCAGATACGCCCCTGACTATTGCTGGACGTAGCTTCAAGTCGCGTTTGATGACGGGGACAGGCAAATTTGAGAACTTTGACCTGATGCGCCGCAGCCTTGCCGCCAGCGGCAGTGAGATTGTCACCGTGGCTGTCCGGCGGGTGCAAACCAGCGCGCCCGGTCACGAAGGACTCGCAGAGGCCCTCGACTGGAGCCAGATCTGGATGCTGCCCAATACGGCAGGTTGCCAAACGGCAGAAGAAGCGGTGCGAGTCGCCAAGCTGGGCCGGGAAATGGCAAAGCTGCTGGGCCAAGAGGATAATAACTTTGTCAAGCTAGAGGTGATTCCTGACGCCAAGTATTTACTGCCTGACCCGATTGGCACGCTCAAAGCCGCAGAGCAGCTCACCCGCGAGGGCTTTGCCGTATTGCCCTATATCAACGCCGATCCGCTGCTGGCAAAGCGGCTAGAAGAAGTTGGCTGCGTCACGGTGATGCCGCTGGGGTCGCCGATTGGTTCCGGGCAGGGCATTCGTAATGCTGCCAATATCGAAATTATTATTGAAAACGCTCAGGTGCCCGTGGTGGTTGATGCCGGGATTGGCTCCCCTAGCGAAGCGGCTCAGGCAATGGAGATGGGCGCAGACGCGCTGCTGATCAATACGGCGATCGCTAAAGCTAAAAATCCAATCGCAATGGGACAAGCAATGGGCATGGCGGCTGAGGCGGGGCGGCTAGCCTACCTGGCAGGGCGGATTCCGGTGAGGGCCTACGCCAGTGCTAGCTCCCCGCTGACGGGTCAGATCAATAGCTAATCCTCAACAGTCTAGAGCTAGTCGAGGCTATGACGGCTGAGAGGCACCAGCTCCCCGGTGACGGTTAGACCCAGCAGCATTGGACTTTGCGGGGCGATCGCCGCTCCGGTTAGAGCGCAGTGCTCCTCTTTCTGGGCGATCGCCTCTAAACTGGCTCGAATATCTTGGCGCTCCACCGTCGGCTGCAAGTCCTCTGACTTTTGCTCCACATAGCGCCAAAGGATATCTCGGATCAACGCCTGATAGCCACGATTGCCAGCGATCGCCTTTAAGCGCTCCTTCAAATCTCGCTCTAAGCGAATGCTGGTCACTTCCATATCGGTCGTTGACGGTCGAGATAAAGTTGGCATGGGGTGGTGCACCTCCTAAAAAAATTGCTATAACTCTATAGTTCCAGTCTAGGCAAAATCGTGCTACAAATGTAGTATTGAAAGTACTAAATTAATGCCTCGATATTCAAAGCTTCATGTCTGGAATTGAATATCAGGTCAGTGTATTTATTTTTTAGCAGTTCTTACGGCCATATTTTAGGAGTTCTCGTGTTAAAGCAGTTGTTCACAAGTCAGCAAAGCGCGATCGCCCGTAGGTTGGGCAATCGGCCACTTGTGATGGGAGCTGTGCTGGAACTCACTACGTGGCTGCACTCCGCTAGCTTTAGAAATTGGCCTCAGTACAGCCTCTCAGCGGGCACCACCGGGATAGATCTGCCTATTAAAACTGGCAGACATCGATCTTTAACTCGAAGCGGGCGGCCCAGCCGCAGGAGCCTCATTAGCTCTTTTAGCTGAGACACTTTCAGTCTTACTCAGCTCCCGCTTCTTCCGAGGCGGGGGCTTTCTATTCGCTATAGCAATACTCAAGCCACTGCCCTGCAAAGTCTTTTACTCTTTTCAGGACTTCGTTCATGCTGAAGATAACCTATACCGAAAGTGGCCTGTACTTGGAGCGGTTGGCGCAGACAGCCGCAGCCTTTCTGTCTCAGCGGACAGCGCTTAACTGGCAAATGGAGTGCGACTGCATCGTGCAGCGAAGCTACGGTGCCTTTTTACTCTCAGCCCATCTCCCTGATCTAGAGCAGCTTATGAGCATGAGTCAGCAGCTCAATTCTTCCCAAATTAGCCTCTCTGCTGGTGACTGCGATGTGATGGAAGTTAGCCTTCAAGGCTACTGGCTCGCTGAGCAATCCCACAGCGCAGAAGGCATTTTGGTTGCGGAACTGCCGGTTCACCTAGAGATTTTGCTACTCAGACTTTGGCAGATTTCTCAAAAGCAGATGCGGGCAAAGTCTGCCCAAGGAAAACTGGGCTAGCAGTGCGGGCATCGCCCGCGTTTATATTGAGCAATCTGCCACAACATCCAAATCCCCTTTGATCTTGACTATCTGCGGACTGCTAGAGCTGCCAAAGCACCCCTGCCGTAGCCAGCATTAGCAAAATTGTCATCAGGCCGGTTAGAGGCTGTCCGGGACGACCAACCAACCAGGGCTTACTTTTCACGGTCGGCCTAAAAACTGCGGCTGTATCTAAGCTGGCAATGCCCCAAACCCAGCCAGCATGAAGCCCCCAGGCTAAGCCGAGCTGGCCGCCATCGGCCCAGCGAGCCAGGGCCAGCACCATCCCCATCAGCCACAATCCCGGCAGTTGGGGCACATTTTCTCGCCCCTCCCAAACCAGATGTAGCAGAGCAAAAATACCGCTGGCGATCGCCGCTGTTAAACCCCAGCCATAAGACTGATGGAGCTGATTGAGCAAGAAGCCGCGAAAGACAAGCTCCTCCGTCCAGCCAATCCACAAGGCCAGCAGCAAGAGGGGCAAAACAACCTTCGCTAGCGATGGTAGCGTTTCTGCCTGGGTAGTGGAGGTATCAGAGCGATCGCGGCCGGTTTTGCCGGTTAAGGCAATCCAGCCCAAAGCCCACTGAATCAGCACCAGTAACCCCAGGCCCGCCACTGCTAAGGCTAAACCCGCAAGCAGCGAAACTAAGAGCGATCGCTGCCACACCATACCGTAAGTCGCGAAAGAACTGGCGTTCACCCTAGTAGCGCCCCAAACGACTAAGGGAGCTAAAAGATATAGGGAAGCCAGCAGCGGCAACTTTTGAGCAGCCTCAATTGGCTTACCTGGTCGCCACTTAACCACAACGGCTACAGGAATTGCCAGCGGCAGCCAAAGTCCGCCCCAAACCACAAAGAAAAGAAACGCCTTAACTACAGCAGAATCCATTCTTTAAACCTGAGCTAGCTAGCTGAAAACGCTAAAGAGTTATTCTTCAGCAACAGCCGTTCCATCGCTATCAAGCTGAATCAAATGAATATGCTTGTAACCTAGCTTAATTTCAAACTCGTCTCCTGGCTTTAGACCCATTTCTTGGGTATAAGTAGAACCAATTACAATTTGACCGTTTTTATGAACGCTGACCCGGTAGGTCGGTTCACGGCCTCTACCATCTTTAGCACTTTCCGGATTTAAAGTGATGCCTCTCGCCGCTAATAGCGCATCGTAAAAATCAGTCAGGTTAACTCTCACCTGTCCGTCTTTTGTCACGCTGTAATAGCCGCACTCTCTAGCCGTTTCCTTTTTAGAGAGGTGGGAAAGATCTTTAACTTTCTGTAATAGCCCTTTACCTGTCAAAGGGGCTGTTTTGGTTTCTGCCATTGAATCAAAAAAATCCTTCTCTTGATACTCAACGTAAGGGGAAAAATTGCAATAAAACCTCAAGCTCTTGTAGTGAACTATTGGTTTACGGGCATTTTTTACCGAATTAAAGCGAAATATTGTTGCCGACAATGGAACTTATTATAGACATTCCTAGCACATTTGTCATAGGGAACAATATCCTAAAGTCAGCGACTAACTAGCAGCAAAGCTATAAAATTTAAGCTATTGTAGGGTCAAATCGCAGCCGATTAAGGCTGAATCATATCACGGAAGAAATCATACTTGTCAAGCAACTTTTTCGGCTGGTTAGAGCAATTTCAAGCTGTTTTAGCAAAAAATAAGCTGCTTTTCTAAATGATTGTGCTCAGATTAGCTCTGCTAAGACAGAAAAGCATTAGGGCAGGACTAATAATATCTGCTATCAGCGGGCACTTTGATCAATCAAGTTTGCTAGGACGGCTATCGGCGCTGTAAAGCTAAAGCAGGGAAGAGAGGCTGGCTAAAACGAAAGAATATTGCTTCAGCAGATTCTTGTCGTCTTTGCTTTTTTGCCCTCATGGCCAATCTAGCTCCGAGCTGATTTACCCAGTGGGAACTTAGATTTTTGGGGCTAGATACTCAATAAATCGTAAAGCTTTGGAGCAATCGGCTGATTAACAATATTAGACTTGTCTACTAGCAGCCGCTATTTAATGCTATTGCTGAAAATGTTTACCGCTGAGATAGCCGCAAACCTTAACCCGACATTGACGATTGAAATTCAGAGTCTAGAGCAGTTAGGGTAGGATAGGCAAGCAGCTATTGAGAAGAGCAAATGTCTCAGGATAGGCAAGAATTGGCAACACCAGAACAGGCCGCCGAACACCCCAACGGGGAGGCGCAATTGGCAGAACAGCCTCAGCCAGCTTTTGGGTGGACAGCTTATGCCGAAATGCTGAATGGGCGATTTGCCATGATTGGCTTTGTCAGCTTATTGCTGTTGGAACTCATCACTCATCAAGACTTTTTTACCTGGTTAGGACTGTCCCGCTGAAGCTAGCGAGCCGTGAGACGATATTGTCCCTGTCCGCCGGCTGCATAAGCGTTGGCGATGACCCGATAAGTCCCGCTAACTGGCAGGGTGGTGACAATACGAGCGTTGAAGTTGCGATCGCTGATGTTATTGTTTTCAGCTACGACGCTGCCGTCCGGAGCCACCAGCAGCAGATAGGGATTGAAGTCCGAACTTTGTAAATCGATAGTGACAGACTGGCCGCTGCTGCCTTGGAACGTGTGTTCGTCATAATAGGTGCGATCGCTTAAAACCTGATCGCCTTCAGCTAAAGCGCCCTGCACCTGCAGCAGGTAGTTTCCTGAGCGGTTCTGAGCCTGATTTCGAATCTGCCCGGTGGATGAAACCCGAATTTGGTAACGGCCTGCTTCGGCAGGGGCATAGGAATTGGCCAGAACTAGATAAGTACCGCTGGTGGGCAGCGTAGCGCTGAGCTTGGCGTTAAAGTTACCGCCGCTATCGTCATCTTGACCAACAGTGCTACCGTCTGGGGCCACCAAGATTAAAAAGGAGTCGATTTCGCTGCTGCGCATTTCAACGGTGATCGGCTGTCCGGCGTTGCCCTCAAAGGCATAAACATTGAAGTAGCTGTTATCTACAGGCAGCACATTGCTGTTGCTGTCAAGCTGGCCACTTACAACTGGGCCATCGACGCTGATCGTAGTAGGGGGCTGATCGCGCCGACCTAACCGCATGGATCCCGTCGCTGCCTGAGCCGCTGTTCCTTGCTCTACCGCTGTTAAAAAGGGCTGTATCTGCTGAATATCAATCGCAAAGCCGATACCAATACTGCCGCCATTAGCGCCGGTAGTAAAGATAGAAGTATTGACGCCAATGAGTTCTCCCTGGCTGTTGAGCAGCGGCCCGCCAGAGTTCCCCGGATTGATTGCCGCGTCAGTTTGAATCAGACCCCGCTCACTATCTAAGCGACTGACGATGCCGACGGTAAATGTCCCCTGCAGGCCAAAAGGATTGCCGATAGCAAAAGCTCGCTGACCAACCTGAACTGAGTTAGCCGCTGCTAAAGGAATACTGGGAAAAGTAGTACCATTGCCGCGTAGCTGAATAGCGGCGACATCTAGACCGCGATCGCCATAGCCCACCACATCTCCCTGAAACTGTCTGCCGTCTTCAAGGCGCACGGTGACGGTTCTAGCATCACGGACAACATGGGCGTTCGTCAAAACCAGGCCATCCGACGAGATCAGGCTGCCGCTACCAGAACCTTCGCCCGCATCAATAGCGACCACGGCGGGACTCGCCTGCCGGTAAACTCGAATACTTGTCTGCTCGTCTGCCGCCGACTGGGCCAAAGCAGCGGGGATGGGGGGAATAGCTGCAGATTTGAGTAAGCTACTGGGCGCGATCGCGCTGATGATATTGAGGCCCAAAGCTGCCCCTAAGGCTACCGCAGGAGAAACGATTAACGCAGGATATAAACGCGACATATGACTAGAAATCTACAGACTGACAGGTCACGGCAGGCAAACAGGGCTTAGCGGGTCTAGTTTGCAAATACCTTTTCATTTTAGAAGACGACAAAAGAACCTCGGAAGTTTAGGGACACTTCCGAGGCTGTCATGGTCTACTAAAGACTAGGGGTTAAGGTTTGAGACTAGGAGCCTGAAATGGCTGAATGGCTGCTAGCGGTCCGGCAGGCGTAGAAGTATCCGCTATTTCTAGCGCCTCTTCCCGCAGCCGGGAGGTAATAGCCAGGGTTTTAGCGTCGTAGACCTGAGTCAGCAGCTTAGGATACAAACCAAAGCCAATGATGGGAACTAACAAGCTGGCAATAATAAAGACTTCGCGGGGTTCGGCGTCTATAAGCACCTCATGCTCAACCAGTTCCTGATTTTCAGGGCCGTAGAAAATTTCTCGCAGCATTGACAGTAAGTAGATAGGCGTCAAAATCACGCCTACCGCCATCAAAATGACGATCAGCAGCTTGAAGGTCGTGCTGTAGGCATCACTCGTGGCAAACCCGACAAACACCATCAGCTCTGCGACAAAACCGCTCATGCCCGGCAATGCCAAAGAGGCCAAAGAACAGGCCGTAAACATGGCAAAGATCTTGGGCATCTTTTTACCAACCCCCCCCATTTCACTCAGAATCAGGGTATGGGTGCGATCGTAAGTAGCGCCTACCAGGAAGAACAAGCTGGCCCCGATCAAACCGTGGGACACCATCTGCAAGACGGCACCGCTCAGACCCAGATTAGTAAACGAAGCAATCCCGATGATGACAAATCCCATGTGGGAAATAGACGAATAGGCAATCTTCCGTTTGAGATTGCGCTGTGCCCAAGAGGTCAGGGCCGCATAAATGATATTGATGACTCCGAAAATGACTAATACCGGCGCAAAATAGGTATGGGCCTCCGGCAGCATTTCCACATTCATCCGAATCAGCGCGTATCCGCCCATCTTCAGCAGGATACCCGCTAACAGCATGTGTACCGGAGCAGTAGCTTCACCATGAGCATCAGGCAGCCAGGTATGGAGCGGAAAAATGGGCAGCTTTACCGCATAGGCAATCAAAAAAGCGCTATAGAGCAAAAGCTGTAGCTGCAGCGGAAAATCCTTAGCCATCAGGGTTGACATATCAAAGGTGATAGTGTCGCCGTAGAAGGCCATTGCCAGCGCTGCCACCAGAATAAATAAAGAACCGCCTGCCGTATAGAGAATGAACTTGGTAGCCGCATAGAGACGGCGCTTGCCGCCCCAAATAGAGAGCAGCAGATAGACCGGAATTAGCTCTAATTCCCACATCAGGAAAAACAGCAGCATATCCTGCACGGCAAAGACGCCGAGCTGACCGCTGTACATCGCCAACATCAGAAAATAGAACAGGCGCGGCTTCAGCGTCACGGGCCAAGATGCCAAAATTGCCAAGGTGGTAATGAAGCCCGTCAGCAAAATCAGCGGCATGGACAGACCGTCTGCGCCCACAGACCATTTCAAATCAAGCTGGGGCACCCAGGTATAGCTCTCGACTAGCTGTAGACCTGGATTGCTGAAGTCATAGTTGTAGTAAAAAGCAATGACGATCAAGACAAAATCAATCAGACCGACGGTCAGAGCGTACCAGCGTAGCCGATAGGCCGTTTTCTTCTGTTCGGCCTCGTCACCTTCAGCCGGAAAAAACGGAATTAACAGAGCCGCCAGGATCGGAAAGAAAATGACTATTGATAGCCAGGGTAAATTGGCAATATTCATATCCAAATGCTTTTAAAGCAGTTAATTTCAAGAACAGCTAGCTTAAAACAGAGCAACTTGACTGAGATTAATGCTGGGTTTGGCAGAAATGCGGCCCCCGTTCAACAAAACTTTTCTCAGAGAAAAACAGTCGCCAACGGAGCCAAGCTTAGGGTGAAGCGCTATCCAGGAGCTACCCAGAGCACTATAGAAGAGAATTTCTGTTTGGCCGTAGAAACTGAAGACTTTTTACAGAATGCAGTGCGGCCAAACAGAAGTGATTAGCTTAGGTTAATCCTGAAACTAAAACCAGCCCTAGCACAGCCCCAAACACAATCAGGGCGTAGAACTGGGCTCGACCATTTTCGAGGTACTTTAGGCCCTCACCTGTAACTAAGGTGACAAAGCCCGCCAGATTGACGATGCCATCGACAATGCGAACGTCAATTTCTAGGATTTGCTTAGCTAGATTACGGCTGCCCTGGACAAAAACGGTGTCGTAAATTTCGTCGATGTACCATTTGTTCAGAGAAAGCTTATAAAGTGGCTCAATCTGCTTGGCGATCGCACTCGCATCAATCTTGCCAGAGAGATACATCAGCGAGGCTAGGGTAATGCCAATCAGCGCGATCCCCACCGAGCTGCCACCCATAATCAAAAATTCACTCCAGTCAAAGGCTTCAGCGGACTCAGCCACCTCGGCGATCGCCTCAGCATGGGGATGAATGAACTCTTCAAAGTAGTTAGCAAAAGGGGTACCGACCAAACCAATCAGCATTGAAGGCACCGCTAGAGCCATCAGCGGCAAAGTCATCGTGAGCGGCGACTCATGGGGCGATTCGCTGTGATGACCGTGCTCCTCATGGGCTTGAGCTTCTTCTGCCATGACTAATTCTTGCGGGTTCATCGCGCCGGGGCCTAAAGAAAGCCCCATCCGCTGCAGCTTTTCGTGCTGGAGCTGTTGGCGAATCCCTTTGTCGTTACCGCGAAAAGGCCCTTCAAACGTGCTGAAATACATGCGGAACATGTAGAAGGCCGTCGCTCCGGCAGTGAGCCAGCCCACCAGCCATAGCACCGGGCTAACCGCAAAGGTTGAGCCGAGGATTTCATCCTTCGACCAGAAGCCAGCAAACGGCGGAATGCCGCAAATTGCTAGCGTTCCAATTAGGAACGTAATCGCCGTGATGGGCATATACTTGCGCAGGCCGCCCATCAGCCGCATGTCTTGAGCCAAGGCCGGGTCGTGGCCCACCACGTCTTCCATGCCGTGGATCACTGAGCCGGAACCCAAAAACAGCATGGCCTTGAAGTAGGCGTGAGTCATCAGGTGAAAAAGGCCAGCGCCGTAAGCGCCAACACCCATAGCCATCACCATGTAGCCCAACTGAGACATCGTGGAGTAAGCCAGTCCCTTTTTAATGTCGTTTTGGGTAATAGCAATGCTAGCGCCCAGAAAGGCAGTAAAGGCACCTGTCCAGGCCACAACCGTCATAGCGCTGGGAATTTGCTCGAATACCGGAAACATGCGAGCAATGAGGAAAACGCCCGCAGCCACCATTGTGGCCGCATGAATGAGGGCTGAAATTGGCGTGGGGCCTTCCATTGCGTCGGGCAGCCACACATGTAGCGGAAACTGAGCTGACTTGGCAACCGGGCCTAAGAAAACCAGCACTGCAAAGATGCCAGCCCAGGCTAGGCTCAAGCCGCCTGACTGGACTAGCTCTGTGAGGCGATCGCCCATCAGGTCAAACTCAAAGGTACCCGTGGCCCAAAACAGCGCCAGGATACCCAGAAGTAAGCCAAAGTCGCCGACTCGGTTCGTCACGAATGCCTTTTGACAAGCATCCGCGGCTGCGCCTCGGTTGTACCAAAAACCAATTAGCAGGTAGGAACACATGCCCACCAGTTCCCAAAACACGTAAACCTGAATTAGGTTAGGGCTGACTACCAGACCCAGCATAGAGGAACTAAACAGGCTGAGATAAGCATAAAAACGAACATAGCCGGGATCGTGAGCCATGTAGCCATCGGTGTAAACCATGACCAAAAAGGCCACAGTTGTGACGATGACCAGCATCAAGGAAGCCAGATGGTCAATGGTGTAACCCATCGATAGCTGGAAGTCCCCTGCTGAAGCCCACTCAAACATCTGAGTGTAGGGCGCATGGCCTTGAACCTGACTCCAAAAAAGAGCACAAGATAGCACCATTGCCGCTCCAGTCAGCGTCACAATAAACGCAGAGCTGACTTGCCGTAGCTGACTGGTAAGTTTGCTATAAGAAATGAGGCCAATGCCTAGAACCATCGCGCCCAAAAGGGGCAGTACTGGGACTAGCCAGGCATATTGATAAAGAGTTTCCATCGAATCCATTGCCTACTCCAAGTGTCTTCGCCGAGTTGGCAAAACCGCCTACATTGTTACACACCCGCAATACAATATTTCTCTGGCGTGAGACGTATTGAGAAATGTAACGAGGCGATTTTCAAAAATAGCCCGCTCTAGATGGCAATCCGGGCAACTATCCTTTTAACGGCTTAGCATGATCCCCATTTTGGGGGTTAGACCAATTCTAAGCAAAACTTTACATTTTTGCTCCGCTGACGGAAGTATTTAATTATTTACTGGCGTTGATTCTGAGCTTGGTAAAGATATGGATAAGCCTTCAGCTTTACAGACTGAGCAACATCAAATTCAGCAGCCTAGAGCTAAGATTCCGATGGTAGGCTATTGAGCTGAGCTAAAACCCATTTCTGCAAGTTTTGAGCTTGTTCATAGAAAGTCGTATTTCTTCTCACCTGGCTTAGATGATTCAACATGGCCTGTAGTTCACCCCGTGCTTTGCTGGGATTAGTTGAGCCTAGGTTCTGAGACAGGAAATCTTCTTGTTTTCGCTGGGCTAAGCTGAAAGCCTGAGCCGCAGATGCTTCAATTTGAATCCATTCTTCTACAATGCCTAAGCTGTCTTTGTATTCGACTAAAAGGCTTTGAGCTGCGGCATAGTCTGGATTATCGGACGGTATTTCTTCGAGCCGAGCGATCGCAGTTTTCCACAAACTAGCAATTTGACGCCAAGTGGCTTCAGAGTGGGGCAGATTTTGCCCCTTTTGCGCGGCTTTTTCGGCAAACCCTTTGGCGACTTGAATAAATCTGGTTGCGCGATCGCCACCTACGGTCAATCCTGTAGAGGCTTCATAGTCCCGCTCGTAGGCTGCTAGCTTGGTGCGAGCCGACTGACCTGCTAAAGTTTCTGCCGGAATTTCCCGCAGCAGATCCATTCCCAGTTGCCAAGCTGTCAGCGCCGCCGTTTCCGCCTGAAGCGTTTCTGCTGTTTGGTAGCTAGCCTTGGCTTCTTCAACAGCCTGCACAGCCTCTTCTAAAAGCGTTTGGGCATTGTTGAATTGAAAAATTTTAGCTTCCATACGGCCAATTGCTTTGCGGGCCGCAACAAACTCATCGTAGGTGAACTGCCAGGCACAGCTAAACAAAGTGCAGTAGCGCTGGGGATAATAGCCTAGAAACCAAACCGGCAGGCGATCGAGCTGCTCCTGAGCGGCAGCCACTTTTTCCGCGCCTAACTCAATATCCCGTGGACTGGTTGCTTGATTCACTAGCTGATCGGCTTGTTCGACCAAAGAAATGGCCTGCCGATAGCTGTAATCCATTTGCATGAAGCTAGGCAGCAGCACGATAGGTGCTACGCGGGCAACGGGCCAGCGAATCATGGGATAAGGTAAATTCAGGATCCAGATACTTCCGGCCAGCACCGCTGTCCCTAGCAGTCCCCCGCCGACGCAGCCTAGCTTGTATCCAACACGGCTAGGAGGACGGTTGGCTTTTGCAGCCTGCTTCAATACCTTTTTGCTGAAGTCTGGAAAAATATCGCTGACGACTTCGCTCATTTCGGCCAGCGTCAGCGGTGCCCCGTCCTGAGTTCTAAACTTATCGAGTCGTCGTAAAACAATGTCTTGACGGACCTGCTCTAAAGGATTGTGGGTACACAGTCGTTTGACTTCGGCGGCTAAGATATCAAATGCGCGATCGCTCAGACGCGGCATAGTAAGTAATTAAAGTGGGGAAAGAATTTGAAGTGTCGTAGAGTATCTTCAACCTGACTAGCAGTGATTTCTTAAAAGTTACCGACTTCTTTTAGCCATCAGATAATATCGTCAAAGCCCTACAGGACAGATTATGCCCGTTTAGATGCTGGCAGCGATCGCTTCAAGCGCTGGCTGCTGCGATCGCGCCTGATAGCGATCGCCATTGAAAGCGAGTTCAAAGCGCTGTAGCTTATCTGCCTCTAGCTGTAACACCTCTAATACGGGCAGTCCAGCCTGGACTTCACCTGTAGCCCGGATCATAGCTTCTGCCGAAAAACTAGATTCAATATAGCCATACCAAACCTGCTTGAAGCCGCTCGATTCGTCAGCGGTATAAATCATGTGCAGACAGCCTGACTCATCGCAGAGCAAAGAGGGGTTAGCCGTGGCTGTCGTCTCAGACTTAACAATATAGATGGGGGCACGGTTGCCCACTGCGATCGCCTGAACGCTGGCCTGCTCTAAACTGACGGGCGTATCGGCTAAAAAGTTGGCTTCAACATGCTCAATTAGCTGAGAGGCCATCTGCGGATTGCGGGTGCGGAGTTGCCAGCTAGAGGCAGTTGCTTCTCCCAGCGAAAAGTTGGAAAGCAGGGCAAAACTAGCGGTGGCAATTCCAGCATAGATGAACTTGGCGTTCATATTATCTGTATTCTCCTCTGTGTCTTCAATTGCGGCGGGCAGTTAAAGATCAACAGAGCCACCTAAATAAAACAAATTGCGGCGTGAACTCATTGCGGTAGCGGACGTTTTAATCGGCCTTAGGTAGCACAGATCTTTAACTCGTGAGACAGGGCTAGCCTTGATCTAAAGCTAGCCCTATCCTGGGTTTCTAAACAGCGGCAGGTGACTTCCAAACACCGTCATCGTCACGCTCAAAGTCTGACTCGACCTGGTGCCACGCCTGAGACATTGCCTGAGCACTGTCTTGACTCTGCTCAAGCTGACTGCGGTAGGTCTGAACAAAAGTCTGCTGAGCATCCTCTGAGAGATGGGCGCGGATTTCCGGTGAGAGATCGGCGGCTGACTGAATCTGCTCTGCATTCTCGCGGGGAATCTTCATGTCAGTGCAGGCTAAGATTTCTTCGCCGCCCGCCTTTTGTAGGAGAGATTCCACGCTGTCAGATTCCGCCTTGGGCACCTCAGCAACTAGCAAAAATTCGCCTGCCTTGAGCCGGGTTTCATAGATCGCCGCCTTTTCTTCCGGCATTCCTAAGGAAGCAAGGGCTGAAGCCAGGCTGCCGCCCGTTCCTCCTGCGATCGCACCCGTTACAGCTCCTAGCAGCGCAGCGCCCAAGGGGCCAGCCGCCACGACGGAGCCAACAAAGGGAATAAATAAAACCCCTACTCCGGTTAGCAGACTTAAAAATGAGCCAAAGAGTGAGCCAAAAATAGCCCCATTCTTAAGCCCGTCTAGAATCAATCCTTTGCGGGTAACAAAGCCAGAGATACGGCTTTCAGATTGAAAATTGCGACCCACAACTGAGATGTCGTCTCTCGCAACGCCTTTGTCTAGCAGTTGCTGGACTGCTTCCTTGGCCTTGGCATCTGTCTCAAAAACGGCTGAGACGGGACATATTGAGTTGCCTGCTTGGTTCTGATCGGTTGTGGTCTGACTTGCTGCAGCCATAAATAATGTAGTCTCCTATCTAAAAATTGTTGAAAAAATGGGAAAAGTTACGAACAAAATGTTCGCAACTTAACTCAATAAGACTTTAGATGAGGGAAAACCTACATCACTCACTAGGCAGAGCCTAAACTACTGCTTGAGAGAGTTTTCCAACTTTGCGATCGCCGATTGAAAGGCCGTTCCCAAATCTGTCCAAGCTTGTTCAAATCCACGCTGCACGTCTTCCCAAGCAGCTTCACTTGCCTGCTGCAGCTCCTCTAGCTTAACTTGGGCGGCATCTCGCTTCGCTAAAAGTTCTTCCGCCTGGCTATTGTATTCAACAGCGGTTTCAGCTCTTGCCTTGTCGGCTTTGGCCCGATATTCGGCAATCTGAGCGTTGATTTTGTCTAGCTCAGCTTTGACCTTATTTTGATAAGCCTGACGCGCTTCCATTGATGTTGCCATCGCTATTTCCCCCTGTAGAGTTTTGAAGTTAGGGCTTGCTGCTTTGCTGAATGCTCTGCCTCTGACAGACACAAAACACTAGAAATTCAAGCTAAAGTTCAAAGCAGTAGCTCCAGCCTAAATCTAACCAAAGACAACAGCCTTTTACCTCTATAGAAGGTGCCAACTGACAGCCTCAAAATACAACAAGGCGCGCTATGGCTTATATCAACTGATATAAAACCGCTCACCCAAGCCAAGACTACTTGCTGTAGTTAAGAGCTGCTTAAACAGGAGAGGCTTTTTGCAAATTCAAATGGAAGCAGATTCTTTTCCGTGAGGTTTAGCTAAGCCCCTGCTTGGCTTAGCTATCGGGCTTGCGTCACTTACAAGCTAGGAAAATCTAAGTATCTTTCTTCTATTGAGTTATGTCTATGATTTTAGCTAAAATTTTCTATTTTGTCAAAAATATTAGCCCAATTTAGTCAGCAGTGAACATTATTAGCGGCTAGAAATGATCCTGACTAACCAAATAACCAGGAACATCAAAACTAGGTAGGACAGCATAGCCACTAGCAAGTTGACATCAAAGATGTTGAGATTGCCGTTAAAGGTGGGGCTGATAAACAGGGTTGAGAATGGAGCTATGAAGGGTTCTGAAAGATTATAAATAACGTTGGCAAACGTATTAGCGGGATTGGCTCCGCTCAGGCGGAGGATGAAGCGCAAGAGCAGCAACAGTTCTAACGCGCCCACCAGAAAATAGATGCCTTGCTCAAATTTACGGGCGATCGCGTTTTGCTGGGCCGATTCTACGTACTGTTCTTCCCTGTGCAGGCGGCGACGTTCGGCCTCCTCTTGCAAGCGGCGACGTTCAGCCTCTTCAGCCGCAGTTGGCCGATAGTTGTCTTCTGGATGAGAATTAGGATTAGGGCGATCGTTCACAGCGCCTCCTTCGCGTTATCAGAATTAATTAGCTGCCATCTGGCAGTTGCTTATCCTAGCATCCTGTAAAAGTTGCAGCCTGTGAACAATCTATAGAGAGAAAAGAGCAGACAGCGCATGTCTGTCTGCTCAGCACAGGAGTTACGAGGAGATACGACAACAGTTAAACGCTGCTAGTCGCAGCACTATATAAAGCATTAGTGCGCCTCCACTATTCCATAAGAATTTAGGCCAGACTGTTCATTTTAGGAAAAACTTTGGAATCTGCTATTGCTGAGTCCTGGAGTCAGAATTTATAAAACTCAATATTACTACCACCCTCACAGCAGCTCTACTTCATCAATTTCGGTCAGAGCTGGAATGGTGAGCGGCTCTGAGGAAGACAGCCTTGACCAATGACGCCGACAGCGAATAGCAAAGGGGCAGCTAGCGCAGATTCCTTTTGCCAGGTCAACTTTAGGCAGTGTTGCTGACTGCGATCGCCACTGGCTGAGCCGGGATGTCAGGCGATCGAGTTCGTGGCGAATTTGCTCGTGCTGCTGCTGGCTGTAGTGAAAAGTTTGCTGCTGGGGCTGGAGCTGATTGTGGCGATCGCGGTGGCGGACGAACCAGTAGGTGATGGAAATCTGGCTGGGAGCAAGGGTCGTAGTTTCGGCCAAGACGTAGGGATAAAGCCGGGTCTGCCAGTCTTGAGCTAGAGTTTGGCGATCGCGGGGCTGCAAGTAGGTTTTCCAGTCAATAATCTGCCCCCGGTGGGGCTGTAGGATTAGCAGATCGTAAATAACGGTCAGCAGGTAGCCTGCGAATTCTAAAGTCCGGCGATGCTCGCTTTGACGAAAAGTCTCTGGCTCTGTCACAAATAGCTCAGGGGCTGCTTTGGTCAACTGATCTAGGCTTTCTTGTAGCTCCGGCTCTGCTGTGAGCGCGGCAATGGGTAGCCCCAGTTCCCGCTGCTGCATCAACAGGTGAAACTGGTTGCCCCAGGTGATACTGGCCTGCTGCTCAGCAGAAATTGGCAGGCCCAGCTCCTCAAAGTAGGTGTACTGAAACTTACGCGGACAGGTAGTTAGCAGATTGAGTGAGCCTTGAGAAAGCACCAACAGGATTGGGACAGTGGGGGTTATAGCAGTCATAGATCCTGACCGAGCGTCATCAGGCTAGGCAAAGCTGAGCATTCTTGGGGCAAGAGACGAAACGTCGAAAACATTGAGCGCTTTTCCGGTATGAGCAGAATTCAGCCGCTCTATTAATTTTAGGTAAATCAAACATTTCAGCAGTGTGGGACGTCTTTGATTTATACGAATATGAATGATGCATATTGAAGTTGACAAAAGCCCAAATGCTAGAGGATGGGACGCGAAATTTTTAAGGTTTGGGACTTTGATAGATTCATGCAATTGAAAGGGGAGGACCTCGGCGATGAACGATGAGCTGCGAAAATCTGTGTTTATCCAGGCACGCGATCGCTTTATGGCAGCCGGACAGTGGCTGGGCATCGCAATTGTGGTTCTGCTGATCTTCCACATTTTGACCCTACAGCCGTTCATCAGCCTGAGTCATCAGGTAGAACAAGCAGACGCTCACAGCCAGCAGCTAGCGCAGGTACAGCCTAACTTTCAGCAGCTCGAAGCGGCAATTCAGTCACTACAGCCTTATCGAGAGCAAATTGCTCAGGCAACTAACGAAACTACCGAAGTCCTCATTCAGGACTTTGAAAGGCTGAGCCAAGAAATTGAAGCGGTACGGGCATCTGATCCCTCTGCCGCGATCGCTCTTGATAGCGCTGAAACAGCTGAAACAGATGATGATCTTGAAGCAGACGAGGCCGAATTAGACGATATTGAGATCATAGAGGACACCGAGGATGAAAATCAGCCAAGTACTTCCCCGGTACAGCAACCGCTACAGTCCACCGCCGATGACCAGATTCAATCGACTGAATTTACCCTTACCCCAGCCTTAGCAGAGGAAGTGCGGCAAACCGCCGAAATCGACGCCCTCCGGGGAGCACTGACTCCCTATATTCGCCGCGAAATTGTAGATCCTCGTTTTGCTCAGCTCAACTACCGCCTACAGGATATTGCCACCGAGGTTGAGAGCAAGGTTGACGATATTCAGGTTCAGACTGAAGCGATTCAGCGGCAGGTCAAAACCATTCCAGCCGCAAATGATATCGAGCGGCAGATCGCCCAGATTCAGACGCAGACAGAGGAAATGAAGGGACTGGCAGCTACGCTAGAAGCCCAGCCGCCTGCCGACAACGACTGGTGGGCCAGTGCTGATGAAAAAACGGCCGTTACCCAAGCGATCGCCAGTGTTACAGCCGATAGCCTGTTACCGACTAGTTTGGAAACCGTCACCAGTCAGCTCAATCAGGATTTTGACGCTTTGCTCAGCCAGCAACAGGGACTACAGGCGGAACTGGCCCAGGCAATCGCTCAGCTCGAAGTCGATTTTGCCGCCCAGCAGGAAAAGCTAGCCGGACTGGGGACGCCGCTCCAGTGGATTGCCTTAGATCTAACTTTTGCAGCGGCTCGGTTTCCGCTGCTGCTGGCAGGCATCCTAGCAGCGCTGCTGTGGTTGCAAAGTCGGCGGCTGATGGCCCTGGTAGAGGCGATTCGCTTTCAACCACCGCCTCATCAGGATTTTTGGGACTGGTTCTTTCATCAGACACGTGGCCTAATCACCGGCTTTTCGCCGCGATCGCTCAAGCAAGTCCGAGAAAATCCGCTGCCCGTTGTCTTTTTAGCCTGGGTAGGGATCGCCGCCTTTAACGTTTCATGGCTTAATCAGGTTAGCTGGTTAGCTGCTCTGCTGATGCTGTTGGTCGCTTGGGGCTTCTTGCTGCTGGCCTTTGAGCATCGCCAGCGGGTTTGGCGGCAAGTTTTGCACCTGAGCCGCCGCGAAACCAACCCCACGGAGCAGTCCGCAGAGGAGTCGGCCTGACCAATCAGCCTAATCCTTCGTCAGGACAAAAACGCTGCCTTCATTGCCTCGCCCCAGACGCATATCTTGATCTAAGTAGGTGACTTCTAACCAGCCCTGCTGGCGATCGCTGTTGATGTCAAAATCAATTGCCTGCAGCAGGGAGAGCTTGGGGGTATTCTGCAGTTTGTGAATGAGCTGGCTGGGGGCGCGGTAGTCAATCAGTCGCTGCAGCGCCAAAACGCCGCGCTCGAACTTGACGTTCACCCGCTGGGGAGAAGTAGCCTCGAACTGAGCTGCCACTGAAACCAGCCCTTCTAGCAGGGGCAAACCTGTTACTTCCGCAATGTTGTAAACTTTGGACTCGGCTGTGCGAATGCACTGGTAAATTTGGCCTAGCGTCAGCAACGGCAAGCGATCGATGCCTAGCAAATCCTGGCTAGAGGTATAGCGCAGTCGCCAGTCTCCTTCCAAAAGCTCTGGCGCTTCTAGAGGCTGCGGTGTCGGATTGCGGTCTTCTAGCCGAGCGATCGCCGCTAAGATAGCTGTCTTTTCAGTAGGGCTAGCTGCCAGGCCACGATTCTTATTGGCGATCGCCTGTTTCAGCTCAGCTTTTGCTAACATACAAAACTCCCTGCTAATTTCAGCCCTGCGCTAGACTCAGGCCCTACTGCCAAGAAATATGTCTAAACGTCGCGGTTTGTTGATATTAGATTGACATATGCTAGAAGATGGGCTATCCATCCAATGGTAGACTCATCTTAAATCCGAGCGGCTAGCTCGACTGAGGTATCTCTATCCCCCTAGCGCCCGTCTTAGCTGGCAACCCTGTCAGACTTTACCCTGCAAAAATCGATACACCTATGGCTTACAATCCCTCCCTGCGCCAGATTCCTCGCAATCAGCCCGCAGCCGTAATTCCCCTTCAGCAAAACGCCTCGATTTTAGACTGGCTAGAAAAGTCCGGTCGTCTGATTCCGCGCGATCCGGTGGAAGTCGTCAAGTCTGAAAATGACAATGAAGAAATCACCGATTTGATGGGTAATGAGGACAACTTTGAGGAAGAGGACGACGACGATCTCGAACTTGACGAAGACTAGGCAAAATCTATCCTAGGGCAGGCTTGCTCAGCCGCTCAATAGCGGATGCTATGCAAAGCTTTTGCCAAAATTTCCGGGTTTTCAAGGAAACCGTGGGTTATGCGTGAAGTGTGTGGTGTGAGTGTAAGAAAATTGTTGTGGACGCCAAGTTTTTCTCAACCAAGTCGATTGATTTATCCGGCATAAAGCTGCTGTGGGTTTTGACGAGCAGCCTCAGCTTAGCGGCGATCGCCTTAGATGCGATCGCCGGACGCCCGTTTTTAGGGCTAACCTCTTTAGGGCTACCGCTGCTAGTCGCCGCTATCTTGAGCGCGGCCTTGGGGCTGTGGGTAGTGCCGCTGCTGCGATCGCTCAAGGCCGGACAGTTTATCCGCGCCGAAGGCCCCCAAGCCCACTTAAAAAAGGCAGGAACGCCCACAATGGGCGGCATCTTTTTCATCCCGGTGGCGGCGGTCGTGGCTGTCGGCCTGACAGGCTTTTCGGGGCACGTTTTGGCGGTGACGGCGCTGATGCTAGCTTACGGCCTGATTGGCTGGCTGGACGACTGGCAAGTTCTGCGGCGACGTTCTAATAAGGGCATTTCTCCTCGCATGAAGCTGGCGCTGCAAATTGGGTTTGCGGTGCTTTTTTGTCTCTGGACGCTAGGAACCCAGCCTGCCGCGATTACAACCGTGAGCTTACCGTTTGGCTGGTTTTTACCCCTAGGCTTTTTATTCTGGCCGCTGGCTGGGTTTGCCCTGGTGGCCGAGAGCAATGCCACTAATTTAACTGACGGCGTAGATGGCCTGATGGCAGGTACAGGGGCAATCGCGCTGTTGGGTTTCGGTGCCCTCGTGGCTCCTTCTCATCCTGACCTGATGGTTTTCTGCGCCGCTCTAAGTGGGGCTTGTCTGGGCTTTTTAGCCCACAACCGTAATCCGGCCAAGGTGTTCATGGGAGATACCGGGTCTTTGGCTCTAGGGGGGGCATTAGCTGCCGTCGGTATTCTCAGCGGCAATTTGTTTGGGCTGCTAGTGGTGACGCTGCTGTTTTTTGCAGAGACGGTTTCTGTAATTTTGCAGGTAGGCTACTACAAGGCAACCAAAGGGCCAGATGGCATCGGTAAGCGCCTGTTTAGAATGGCCCCGCTGCACCACCATTTTGAGCTGTCCGGCTGGTCTGAAGTGCGCGTTGTGGCAACTTTCTACGGCGTTACCGCATTCTTGGCGCTGATGGCTCTAGCCACGCTGTCCTAGCCTAGCTTGCCGCATCCCCCTAAATTTCCGGCGCTGCCTGTACCTCACTACTGGCAGCGCTTTGTTTTTGGCCAAAGATGACTTATCCCTGAACAAACAGCAGCCAGATGCCAATGAGGGAAATGCCTACGCCGCCAACAGCCCTGAGACTGACGCGATCGCCTAGCCAAAGGGCGATGGGCAAAATAAAGAGCGGACTGGTGGCCATCAGGGATTGAGCAATGCCTGCTGGGGCAAATTTGAGCGCTGTTTGCTGCAGCCAGAGGGCTAAGTACGTGCCTAAAACAGCCGCCAACGCTACGACGCTGACTAAACGAGGCGATCGCAGCGGCTGCATTTCAGACCAGACCTGACGGCGAGCCAGCAGCAAAATCGTCAGCATCAGCACCCCGCCGCTCAGTCGCAGCAGCGTACTCCACAGCGGATCAATAGTCGTGCTGGTCAGGGCCGCCCGCGACATTACCACCCCGACCGCCTGCCCTAGCGCTGCCAGCAGCCCCAGCAAGACGCCGCGACGGGGATCGGCTAGCTGAGGGTTCACGTCCGGTACCCGTTCTGAAATCACCCAGGCAACGCCCACCAGCGTCAGCAAAATGCCCAACCAGGCCACTAGCCCCAATACCTCAGCCAGAAAGATCCAGGCGAGCAAGGCTGCTATCGGCGGCGCGACAGATTCCATCAGCAGCACCCGCCGGGGTCCCAAATGGTTGAGGGCGCTGAAATAAGCCGTGTCTCCGAGGCCAATGCCAATCATGCCGCTGAGCAGCAAGAGCACATAGGGCAGCGGCTCAGTGCGGGTAAGTTCGTTCTGCTGGAGGAGCAGCGTCAGGCTAATAAGAGCGATCGCCATCAACCCCTTGATCAAGTTGAGGATGAGGGGTGAAAGGCGCTTGCCCAACCGCCCGAAAATTACGGTAGAGACTGCCCACAGAAAAGCAGCTGTCAAAGCTGCGAGTTCTCCCCTGAAGCTTGACCCCATATCGAATATCAAGTCTCTAAGTTCCCGCTATAAATCTGAATCTCTCTTATTGTCTGCAAAAAAGTTGCACAAACTTTGGCAGATTTTTCCTGATCTTGCTTAAAGCCGATGTAACTTTGTCTAACTATCTAAAAGTCCACTTAGTTTCTGAAGTAGGGGGATACTCGATGCGTGGTTCCGCCATCGCCCTGTTGGGGCTGGCAGCGCTAACAGCCTGCCGCCAGAATGAAACAACTGCTAGCTGGACGTGGGATACCGACCTCTCAAGCGATCGCCAAAGTGATTTGACCTTTGGTCAGGATTTGCTAGCGATCAAAACGGCAAGTCAGTTGACGCCACCTCAGGTTGAACTCAGCTCTGAACTAGCTCGCTTGTCGCGCTCAGATGTGGATTTAACGGCTACGGCAATCCCGACCCAAGCCAGCACCCAGGCCAGCTCATCGCCAAAGTTATCGCTTGTTGCAGTCCGCTCTGCCGCCTCGCTGCCGCCAATTCCCATTCGTCCTGATTTAGCCCCTCCCGCTATCTCAACGGCCCCCATCACCTCAGTTTCGGTAGCTCCGGCCAGTCCAGCCGCCGCAGTGACTGCTACAGCCGCCCCGGCTCCTCCCTCCGCCGGGATGCTGCCCGATTTGTCCAATTTGCTGCTGACGGCAACGCCTCCTGGGTTGCTGCCGGTAGAGCCGGAGCCGGTTAGCAACGCTCCACAGTTTACCCGCGCCAGTCGGGCCAGAACGGTCGCAGCCGTGGTCGATTCAGTCATGGTTGAAACGGCAGATTCGCCAGTGACTACGGCGACAGCAATGCCTGAAGTGGCTGTGCCTTTGCCTGAAGCCGAAATGTCGGCTGCTGGGGAGTCTACAGCGGCAGCTGACCCGGCTGATGCTGTTGCTGAGCCTAGCGATCGCCCGTCAGCCTCTCAGCTCCCCGCCGTAGAGGTTGAAGCCGCAGCCGTCAGTCAAAAAACACCTGCCAATTCTCTCCACAAACCACTGCAGCTAGACTATAGCGAGACTCTACGCCTCAGCTCAGCCTCAGCAGAGCCAACCTGCCCGGTCGAAACGGCTACGCCTAACGCTGAAGCAATGCCTGCTACCGAGGAAGTGCCTACAGCAGCGTCCGCCCCGGCTCAGAACTGTGCCACAGAAGTTTCCATTTTGGCTCAAACCCCTGAAACGGCTGCGTTAGACACCAATGAGCTAGCGGCGGCAGAATTAGCCTTACCCTAGCTGCCTGGTGAGCCGATTAGAGCCGGAGTGGCATCCACATTTTTTTCTTAGAAGGTTAACAATTGCGAATTTTCTTACGAAATTTCATCGAGTCAGTGATCGTAGCGCTGTAGCCTATTAACTTTGAGCAGGGCCTGATGTTTTGGGGTCGGATTAGCTTTTTTGGCCGCTAATTGGGCCTAGCGTGTGTTTTTACTGACTATGAGGAAATACTGAAGATGTCTTGGCTTATTAGCAGCTTAATCTTTTTGGTCGTGACCGCTATCAGCCTGATGATTATCGCCAAGTTACCGCTGGGCATTGAGGTGGATAGTTTTGGTAAAGCTTTTACTTCAGCGCTGATCTTTGGCGTTCTCACAGCGATCGCTTTCCCCATTCTGTTTTTCCTCAGACTGCCGATTATTAATATTCTCTTCTTTCCTATCCTGATTTTGATCTACGCTCTCCTTTTTGGCCTCACCGCCAAGCTGGTTGTTGGCTTCCGGCTGCGCAGCATCTGGAGCGCCATTATCGGGGCGATCGCCCTCGGTATCGTCAATCGCATCTTGTTCTTTATCTTGGGACAGGTCTTTCCCGCGATCGCTAGCTAGGCGCTCTCTACGCTACGATAGGCGATCGCAGCTTCTTTTCTTGCCATGACTGCTTCGTCTCAGCTCTCGGATCGCCCTGCCACCGCGATCGCAGCGGCCCCGCTCAGCATCGCGCCGATGATGGATCGCACCGATCGCCATTTTCGCTACTTCATGCGGCAGATTACTCGTCATACGCTGCTGTACACGGAGATGGTGACTAGCAATGCGATCATTCACGGCGATCGGGAGCGGCTGCTGGGCTTTTCGCCAGAAGAGAAGCCCCTGGCGCTGCAGCTAGGCGGAGATACCCCTGTGGACTTAGCCGCCTGCGCCCGCATTGCAGCAGAGATGGGCTACGACGAGGTCAACTTAAACGTGGGCTGCCCCAGCGACCGGGTCAAAAACGGTAACTTTGGGGCTTGCCTGATGGCCCAGCCGCAGCGGGTGGCTGACTGCGTGGCGGCGATGCGGGCAGCGGTATCCATTCCGGTGACGGTGAAGCATCGCATCGGTATCGATCAGCGCGATCGCTACGAGGATATGGCCCACTTTGTCAGCGTGGTAGCGCAGGCAGGCTGCGATCGCTTTACGGTTCATGCCCGCAAAGCTTGGCTACAGGGACTCAGCCCCAAGGAAAATCGTACGGTGCCGCCGCTGCGCTACGCCGACGTGCACCGGCTGAAGCGAGAATTTCCCCACTTGTTTATTGAGATCAATGGCGGCTTCAAAACCCTAGCGGAAGCCAAAGCCCAGCTAGGGGCCGTAGATGCGGTGATGATTGGCCGCGCCGCCTATGACGATCCCTATTTGTTTGCCGAGGCCGATCGGCTGATTTTTGGTCAGTCAACGTCAATACCGACCCGGCAAGCGATCGCAGAAAGTATGCTGCCCTATATCGAAACCTGGATCGCCAAGGGCTATAAGCTGAATAAAATTACCCGCCACATGCTACAGCTCTTTCTAGGCCAGCCCGGCAGCCGGCTCTGGCGGCGGTATTTGACGGAGCAGTCCTGCCACTGGGGGGTAGGCGCTGAGGCGGTGCAGCAGGCGATCGCTCAGATGCCGGGCTAACCCCGGCCAATAGCTCATAATAGAGGCAGCATCCAGTTCCTCAAATCATGGCAGATCCCGTTACAATCGCAGACATTTACGCCCTGTTCCAAACCTCTCAAGCTGAGGCCGACCGCCGCGCAGAAGAAGCCGACCGGCGTTTAGAGCGATTAGAGCGCATTGCGGCGAATACCAGCCGAGAGGTGGCAGGGTTGACTACGCGCTGGGGCCAGTTTGTTGAGAACCTGGTAGAGCCTGCTGTCATCCGCTTGTTTCAGGCTAGAGGTATTGATGTGCAAGAAACCTATCGCCGCATGAAGTCGAAGCGAGCAGGGGCACAAATGGAGATTGATGTCTTTGCCGTCAATGGGGCCTCTGCCGTTGCGATTGAAGTAAAATCTCGCCTATCGCAGCGAGATGTAGACGAGTTTGTGGAGACGCTGGGCCGATTTAAGCAAGCCTTTCCCCACTACGGAGGCTATCAGATCTACGGAGCCGTTGCTGCGATTGAAATCGACGCCGACGTGGATCGCTATGCCTACCGCCGCGGGTTATTCGTGATTCAGCAGAGCGGCGAAACGGTTGAGATTGCCAATGGCGACGCTTTCAGTCCCGCTGCTTGGTGAAGTTGAGAAATGGGCGAATTGTGTGCTGAGCGTCTGCGATAGGGGCCAAAATCGACTAGGCTACAGCTTGTCGGTTGAGCTGGAGAAAACCTGGTGGCGACGGTCTTAGTTAAAAATATTCATACCCTAGTGACGATGGACGCGCAGCGGCGAGAAATTCGCCACGGAGCGCTGCTGCTGAACGATCGCGTGATTGAGCAGGTAGGAACAACGGATACTCTACCCGATACAGCCGACGAAGTTTTAGACCTGCAGGGACGCTACATTGTCTTACCTGGGCTGGTAAATACCCATCACCACTTCATTCAATCCCTGACGCGGGCAGTCCCCGGGGCGCAAGATGCCGACTTATTCAACTGGTTGACGACTCTCTATCCCTTTTGGTCACGCCTGACGGCCAAGGGGGTCTATGTGGGGGCGCAGGTGGCCGCTGCTGAGCTAATGCTCTCCGGCTGCACCACGGCTAGCGATCACCTCTATCTCTTTCCCAATGACTGCACCCTAGACGATGAGATTCAAGCGCTACAGGATATTGGCCTGCGCTTTCACGCCAGTCGCGGCAGCATGAGCGTGGGGCAGAGTGCCGGAGGATTGCCGCCAGACCTGCTAGTCGAAAAGGAGAGCTACATCCTGGCGGACTGTCAGCGGGTGATTGAGAGCTATCACGACAATAGCCGCCACGCCATGCTGCGCATTACGGTAGCCCCCTGTTCTCCTTTTTCCGTTTCCCAAGACCTGATGCGGGAATCGGCTAAGCTAGCTCGCGCCTATCCGGGTGTGCGGCTCCATACTCATCTCGCTGAAAACAATTCAGATGTGGAGTACAGCCTGTCGCAGTTCAACCTGATTCCAGGGGACTATGCCGAGTCGGTTGACTGGCTGGGCGAAGACGTATGGCATGCCCACTGCGTCAAGCTTAGCGATCGCTCAATTGAAAAATTTGGTCGCACTGGCACCGGGGTAGCTCACTGCCCCTGTAGCAACATGCGTCTAGCCAGCGGCATTGCACCTATTCGTAAGCTGCTCGCCCGGGGGGTGCCGGTTGGTTTAGGCGTAGACGGTTCTGCCTCCAATGACTCTGGCAACCTGATGCACGAAGCGCGGTTAGCCTTTCTAGCGGCGCGGGTGCGGGAGGAGGACGCCGGGGCGATGACGGCTCGCCAAGCGCTGGAAATTGCTACCCTCGGCGGAGCTAGAGTGCTGGGCCGAGATGACATTGGCTATTTAGCACCAGGAATGTCGGCTGACTTGATTGCCATTAATCTCGATCGCCTAGGATTTGCAGGAGCGCATCATGACGTGGTGGCGGCCCTGATTCTGTGCCAGACCAACGGCGTAGACTATAGCTTTATCAACGGCCGCAAGGTGGTGGATCAGGGGCAGATCACAACGGTTGACTTACCCGTACTGATTGAGCGGCATCAGCAGTTGGCTCAGGCCATGATCGAAGGCTAACATCTCAAGGCTCAGGGAATGGCGATGCGGACGGCAGCACCCAAAAAACGAGGTAGCCAATTCCTGGCCTAAATTTGAAGTTGACTAAACCTTAAACAACTTTGACCCCGGTGCTGTGTTAGAAACGAATGAGATTAAGAGCCGCTAACGAAAGAACAACTATGGCCATGAATTCGCTCGATTTTGAAGCTTCCCCTCTGGAAAATGAGGAAGACGACGCGATCGCCCCAAATTATATAGAAACAATTGAGACGGTCATCTCCAGCCTGGAGCAAGACCAGAGCGCCATGGTCAGCCATACCGATGAGGGGCACCTGTGGAAATTTTGCTATGGCACCGTCGAAGTCTACGTGCAGCTATCTGGAACGGCTGACGATGACGTGCTGACTGTCTGGTCTCCCGTTTTAAAGCTGCCGGTTGAGCAAGAAGCCAAGCTGATGCGCCGCCTGCTGGAAATGAACTGCGGTGAGACTTTTGAATCCTGCTTCGGTATTTTGGGCAGCGACGTTGTGGTTTTAGCCAGCCGGATTTTGGAAGATATTTCGGCAGCCGAAATTTCCCGCATCATGACCATTGTGGCTACGATTGCTGACGATAACGATGAGGCGCTCAAACAGGAGTTTGGTAAGGTCGCCTGAGCTAGCTGAGCGCTATTCTAGGAGAGCGTCATCGCTGCCGTAGGCCCCCTTTTTTGGTGATTAATCAGCCGCCCGACTATGCCCAGCTAATCCAGGCTGCTCGCCTGCAGGATTCTCCCCCCAGCTGGCTGGTTAAGAATGCTCGCCTCTATTTGCCTGCTTATGGCTGGGGGACGGTTACCGCCATTTTGGGGCAGCGGCTGTTAATCAAGGTTCCACAGCAGTCAGAGCCGCTAGAGGTAGCTGACTGGGTCGCCGCGATCGCTACTGGACTGATCCGCCCGCCGACTGACCGCGATCGCTCGCCTGCTGTTGACGCAGCGGCTATCGAGGCCATTCCTCAGGCTGCCTTCCGGGCGATCGCCCAGACCTGCCAGGACTCACTCACCGCGATCGAAGTCACGCCTGCTGTTCCCGGCGATCGTTCGCCGCTACCCCCTGATTTACCTGCCGAGCTGCATCAGGCTTTGGCGCAAACAGGCGTGACTGAGCTGTACAGCCATCAAATAGAGGCGCTGCAGTCCCTCAGAGCGGGCAAAGACCTGTGCTTAGCCACCCCAACCGCTTCGGGAAAAACCCTGTGCTACACGCCCGCTATTTTGGCCTCCTGTCTTGAAGAACAGGCGCTCTCGGCTTTGTTTCTCTTTCCCCTCAAAGCACTGGCGCTTGATCAAGTCGGCAAGCTGCAGCGGCTGATCGCAGCCCTGCCCCCATCCCGCCGCCCCAAGCTAGGGGTGATGACAGGCGACACGCCCCGGACGGAGCGGCAGCAACTCTTTTTACCCCAGCCGCCTCAGATTTTAGCTGTCAGCCCCGATTTGCTGCACTACCAGCTCTACAAAGGCAAGCTGACGGCAGAGGGAGAATCCTGGCGAGAGTATTTGCGCCGGTTGAAATGGGTAGTGGTGGATGAAGCCCACACCTACATTGGTGCTTTTGGCGCTCATTTCGCCAATCTGATGCGGCGGCTGCGACTGGCTGTAGACAGCGCCGGGGGCCACAGCGAACAGCTCCAGTTTATTTTTGCCTCTGCAACCATCGGTAACCCAGCAGAAATCGCACTCCGCTTCTCCGGGCGCGAAGCAGTCCCTGAACGGCTACAGGTCATTCAGCAGAGCGGGGCCGGTACGGCTGGCCGCACCCTAATCTGCCTAGAGCCTAGCAGCGGGGCTAGCGCTGATAGCAGCCGAATTATTTTAAGCTGGCTGCAGCAGGGGCTGAGCGGTCTGGTTTTCTGCAACTCTAGAGCCGCAGTTAAAAATCTTAAATCGCTCATTCAAAAAGAATTTAGTCGGCAAGGTCTAGAAGCGTTGGTGCCACAGGTAGCAGCTTTTTATGGCTCTTTGGGAGCGAGTCAGCGACAGCGAATTATTGCCCAGTTGCGCAGCGGTGCGGTACGGGTGATTTTGACGACTTCGGCGCTAGAAGCGGGCATTGATCTACCGGAGCTTGATTGCTGCTTGATTAGAGGCTATCCGGGCAGTCTGATGTCGTTTTATCAGCGGATTGGCCGAGTAGGCCGTCAGCAACCGGGGTTAGTTATGTTTCTGCCGGTGGCTCAGAACGTACTGGACAGCTTTTACGGAGAGAACACCACAGAGCTACTGCAGGGGCAGGTTGAAAGTGCCGCTTTCAACCCCAACTATCCGACTATTTTGAGCCAACATCTCTGCTGCGGGGCCGTAGAAAGTAACTTACTGGCGGCTGAGATTGAAGATCGCTTTGGTGCAGTTGGCGGCGTGCTAGCGGGGAGTTTGCTGCAGCAAAAGCGGCTACGAGCCTATAGTTCAGGCTATCTGGGCGGGATAGGCTATCCCCACCGCAGCGTTAGTCTGCGGGGGACGCTGGGGGATGAAATTGCTCTGGTCAATCTGGCGTCTGGGCAGGAGTTTGAGTGGCTCAATCGTGACCTGGCCTACCGAGAAGTGCATCCGGGTGCTCTCTACCTGGCGCAAACTGAAGAGGGAGAACTGGCGACCTTTCTCTGTCAGGCGCTTGATTTAGAAACAAAGCAGGCCAAGCTTAAGCCTATACCGGCTGATTCAGGGCAGTTTACCCGCTCAGATACGGCCTTAAACGTGAAGCTGCTGGAGGCGATCGCCGCGCCGAAGCTGATTCAAACGGCCCTACCAGAGGCCCGGCTGCGCTTAACGCTGGCTTGGGGAGAAATCAGTTCGTTGGTGACGGGCTATACCCTGTTTGAACGCAAGCAAAGCCTGCTCTGCCTCAATAGTCGCTGCCGCCGCTACCGCCAGTCCCTGTCCGGCAGCACTTGCCCTAGCTGCCATCGTCCTCTGAGGCTGGGAGAAATGACTCAGCCGAAAGAGACGATTACCTTCGAGCAGCCCTATCAAACCCAGTATCAGGCGCCCATCGTCAGGGCTGAAATTAACGCACCGCTGGCCCAGGCTCTCACTAAACAGGTCAGGACTATTCAGGCCCAAATCAGGGCTGAAACGGATGGGACAGGCCCTGAACTAACCGATCCACTTTGGGAAAGAGTACCGGAATTTATTGCACTGCACAGCTTGGGCCATCAAATTATCTTTGCTATTCCGCTGGTGGTCTTGAGCTCTCAGCAGGATGTCAACTGGGTGGTGGCTCACGAAGGTAAACGGCAGGTAGGCTATTTTTTTGATACGACTGAGGGCGGCAATGGCGCTGCAGAGGCCATTTTTGAGCAATTTCCTTACTTTGCAGAACGGGCTGCTAGGCTGGCTCAGGCTTGCCGCTGTCAGTCTGGCTGTCCCCGCTGCCTACATCAGCACGGCTGCCCGCAAAATAATGCGGGTTTGCACAAAACGGCGGGGCTGAATCTAGCGGAGATGATTCTGAACGGCGGCTGAGCCGCAGGCAATTTTCAGTGGGGATAGCCGCAGTGGATCTGCTGACTAATGCTGAGCTAGAACGGCGGCTAGAGGACTGGCTTTGGTGCGATCGCCACCAGTACCAGCCGACAGCAAGCTGCACAACCAACAGGCTGAGATTGGCGATCGCTAAGGCTTTGCCAACCTGCTGCAGCGGAAAAGTCGGCTTTGATTCTGGGGGGGGCGACTGGAGCCGCTGCAAAATGGCCTGGGTATTGAGCGGGCGCTGGCCGGGAAAGGGGGCCATGAGCTGATCAATCAGTTCAGCTAGCCAGGGCGCTATCTGGACTTGCTGCTGCCAGAGCAGCTTGCCGTTGAGGCTGCTTTCCTTGAACGCCAGCGGCGACTGACCCGTGAGACAAAATACCAGCGATCGCCCCAAAGCATAAAAATCTGACTGGGGTACCGCCTTACCGTTGATTTGCTCCAGCGGCGTATAGCCAGGAGAGACAATGCTGGTGACTTCCCGCTGTCCGCCTATCTTGGCTAGATAGGTGTCTGTAATTTGGCGGATTGTACCAAAGTCAATTAGCGCTAGCTGACCGTTGACTCGTCGCATGACGTTGGTCGGTTTGAGATCGCGGTGAAACAGTCCCTTTTGATGCAGCAGCCCCAGAATGTCCAAAAGCTGATGTAGCCAGCTCAGCACCTGTGCCTGGCTGACCGGCCCATTTTGATTGACCCACTGCTCTATCGTTGTGCCCTCGATCTTTTCCATGACCAAGCCGTGGAGGGCAAAATTGGGCTTCAGCGGCAGGCTGAAGTAGCCATCTGGCTCAACCTGAGGAATGCCCTTGTGGGAGAGCTGCTGTAGGGCCATAAACTCTCGCTGAAACAGCGGCTGCAGGCGAGGATTTTTCAGCAGCTTCAGCACTTTATGGCTGCCGCGATCGTCAACAATGAAAACCTCAGTCGGGTTCCAGCTATCGAGTTCTCGTAGTGGCTGCAGCAGACGATAGCGCTCCTGAATCAGCAGCGGCGTCTGACAAGCCTGGCAGTGACTGGCCTGATCGGCATTATGACGCTGAGAGCATTGAGGGTTGATGCAGTAGCTCATTTCTGCATTTTAAGCGGTTCTACTGGGCTGTGCCGACCAGAACAAATCCTGACCAGTCTCGCGGATCGGGAAACTGGTCAATCATCGCCAGCATGGCCTGCCGCAGCGCCTGGGCCTTGTCGTCAGTCTGCTGTAGCTGCTGGTAAAACTCAGTCATCAGCAATGCCGTGGGGGCATCGGGTACGGCCCAAAGCGACACCAAGACGCTAGGCGTTCCGGCTGAGAGAAAGGAGCGCGACAGCCCCACTACGCCGTCGCCGGTGATGGTGCCGCGTCCGGTATCACAGGCACTCAGCACGACCAAATCAGCGCTGAGGTTTAGCTCCAGGATTTCGCCTGCCGTCAGCAGGCCATCGCTCTCGGTCGTCGGGGCTAAGGCCAGAGCACCGGGCAAATCTCGAACGCCTGAGTCACTGGGCAGGCCGTACTCTAGCAGCCCGTGGGTGGCAAGATGAATAATGCGGGCAGTCTGCATTCGCGTCGTGACGGTAGTTTCTGTCGCCTGCGGCCCGATGAGGGCGGTGGTGTCATACAGGGCGGCGATCGCCTCGGCTTCCTGCTCTGCGCCCGGCAGCGGCGGCAGCGCGGTGGTCACCTGCGGTAAGGCAGTAAGGCTGGGCATGGTGGGATTCCCCACGACTAGGACCTCTCCGGCCAGACTGCGCGATCGCCCGCCAGGTCTAGGAGCTAGGGCTAGGACCTGAACTGCCGGGGCCGTTAAAACGGTATGCTGCTGAATCAGGTAATTGTCGTCAGCATCCTGCAGGGCCGCAAAAGGCACGAGAAACAGCTCACCCTGGGGCACAAAGATGACGCGATCGCTGGGATTCCTCGGCAATAGATCGGCAATAGGTTCAATTAAAATCTGATGCAGCTGCCGCAGTGATTCCGGAGGAGCCTCAGGACCAGCCGCCGCATAGTTCACCCCAATGCTGCGGATACCCCGCACGCCGGCCCGACTGTCAGCCACCAAGGTTGCAAGCGCTCTGTCTGGCAGCTCCACCTGACGAAAGATCATCTCACCCGCTGGCTGTACCACCCAAATGTAGAGATGGGGGACTTCGTTGGGCGACACGAGCGAATATTCCACCAGAGTTGCCTGCTGCTGCGCTGCCACCTGCCGGATTTCTGCCAGGGAAGGAGCTGCGATCGCGGCGGTCTGCGGCTGCCGGGTGGCCAATAGCTCTACAAAAGCCCTAGCTCGCCCCCGCTCAGCCACCACCAAAGCCGCCTCCGGCTGCTGCTGGGCCACTAATGCCACCTGCCAGTGGCGGTAGGTCGCCGCCTGCATCTCAAACAGCGAAACCTTCTCCGCATCGGCCAGGCCGGGACGCAGCGACTCCCAGATATCGACCGCAGCGCTCAGTGGCACCACCGCGGCATCAGGATTGTTCAGAGCTAGCTGCAGCCGTCCCAGGTTGCTCAAGGAAACGCCTTGGCCGACACGATCGCCAATTTCGCGCTGAATCGCCAGGGCCTGTTCGAGCTGGGGTAGGCCCTGCTGCGGCTGATCCAGCGCCTCGTAGAGCAGGCCAATATTGTTTAACGTGCTGGCAACCGCGGCGCGATCGCCCACTGCCTGGTGCAGGGCCAGCGCTTGCTGATAGTAGTCTAGGGCCAGGTCGTACTGACTCTGGTTGTCATGGATTAAGCCAATATTGCCTAGAGTAACGGCCTCGCCTGCGCGATCGCCAATGTCGCTCTGGATCGCTAGTGCCTGCTGCAGGGCGGTTTGAGCCAAGTCGTATTGGGCCTGCTGAATGCGGGAAGCGCCAATATTGTTCAGCGTAATGGCGGCTTCCGCCCGGCTGCCAATCTCCGTCAGCGTGGCTAAAGCGTCTTCATACAGGGCGATCGCGCGCTGGGGCTGGCCTAAATTGTCATAGAGCTGGCCCATATTGTTGAGGGTAACGGCGACGCCTAGGCGATCGCCCACTTCCTGCCGCAGCGCCAGTGCCTGTTCATACTGAGCGATCGCCTGTGGGTAGTTGCCCTGAGCCAGGTAGACGGCTCCCACGTTGCTGAGGGTATTGGCCTCTCCGGCAGGCTCGCCAATACGGCTGTAGCGCTCTAGGGCCTGCTGATAATAGCTGAGTGCTCTGTCGTACTGGCTCTGGTCGTCGTAGAGATTGCCCAGATTATTTAGGGCGCTGGCTTCCAGGCTGAGGTTGCCAAGTGGCTGAATCAGCGCCAGTCCCTGCTGCAGATAGTCTAGGGCGGTAGCAAAGTCGCCTCTAGCCCCGTAAATAGTTCCGATATTGTTGAGGGTTGTCGCCTCGCCGCTGCGATCGCTGAGTTCCCGGCGAATGGTGAGCGCTTGTTGATAATAGTCTAGGGCTTGGTCATACTGGCCCAGGTCGCCATAGACCAGTCCCAGATTGCTCAAGGTAGTGCCCTCCAGCAGCCGGGAGCCGGTTGCTTGGGCAACCGCCTGCGCCTGCTCAAACATGGCCAGGGCTGGCTCATAGCGTCCCTGGGCCGTATAGGTGCTGCCGAGGTTGTTGAGGACAGTGCCTTCCCCTGCCCGATCGCCTAGCTGTCGTCGCAGCGCCAAAGACCGCTGGTAGTAGTCTTCCGCCACGGTAAACTGGTCCCGACTTTCTGCCACGTTGCCCAAGTTGTTGAGCAGGGTGGCCTCAGCCGGTAGATTGCCTGCCTCTTGCGCCAGAGCTAACGCCTGCTGAAACTGGGCGATCGCCGCGTCGTACTGGGTCTGCGCCGCCAAAACCTGTCCTAGATTGCCAAGAGCCACCTGCTCGCTGGTGCGATGGCCTAGGTCCTGCGCAATTTCCAGAGACTGCTGATAGTATTGCCGCGCCGCTGCATAGCGCCCCTGCAGACCGGCTAGATTGCCTAAGTTGTTCAGCGTTGTGGCTTCCGAGTCGCGATCGCCAATTTCGACCGCGATCGCCAGCGCTTGTTCAAAGGCCGCTGCTGCCTGAGCGTACTGCCCCAGGCCAATATGAGCGCTGCCCAAGTTGTTCCAGGCAATCCCCTGTTCTAACGGTGCCTCTACCTGCTGCAACCGCTCTAGGGCCTGCTGGTAGTAGTCGAGGGCCTGCGCATACTGCCCCTGACCGTTATAAATACCGCCTAAGTTGCTCAGGAGAATGCCTTCAGCTTGGCGATCGCCGGTTTGCTCAACTCGCGCTAGGGCCTGCTGGTAGTAGTCTAGCGCCTGTGCGTAGTTGCCCTGATTGGCATAGGCTTCACCGATGTTGTTAAACAGCGTCCCTGCTAAACTGAGCCGAAAAGTGGACGAGTCGCTGGGAGCAGACTTCAGCAGGGCGATCGCCTGCTGATACTGCTCAATGGCTTGAGGATACTGGCCCTGCTTGGCGTAGATCTGTCCAATATTGCTGGTGGCGATTATCTGAGTATCGAGATCCTGCTGGCTTTGGGCGATGGCCACAACCTGCTGATAGAGCGCGGCAGCCTGCTCATACTGGCCCTGATCGTCATAGGCGGTGCCCAGATTGTTGAGAATGATCGCTTCGGAGAGGCGATCGCCCGTTTCACGGCTAAGGGCCAGTGCCTGCTCCAAGTAGGGGATACTCCTGTCATACTGTCTGAGGGCATTATGGGTGCTGCCTAAAGCAATCAGCGCATTGGTTTGGCCGGGGAGATTGTTGGCCTGCTCTTGCCAAGCTAGAGCCTGCTCAAAGTGACTCAGGGCAGCAGTTAAATCACCCTGGGCGTAGAGCGCATAGCCCTGCTGAAATAATTCAGCAGCAGAGGTCGGCGGCGGCTCAGCCTGAGCGGCTATAGTAAACGAGTCTAGGAAAGCCTCAGCCGCGATCGGCAGGGTCGATGACGGCTCCGCGCTGACGGCAACTAGATAAAGGCGCTGATTAGCCCAAATCAGGCGCAGTTGAGCAATGCTGCCGCTGGCCTCCTGTAGAGTCAGACCTTTAGCCGGAAAGCCCTGAGCTTCAAGACTCTGCTCCTCTAGCAGTTGCCCAGCCCCCAGTAAGCTGTCGCGCACTGAGTCAAATATTTGCTGCACCTGCGACTCGCTAGCCTGGGTATGGGAGAGGGCCAAATCCTGATAGCCCACCAGGTAGCTCACGGCCCCGGCTTCTAATTCAACGGTGAAAAGCTGTAAGCCCTCTTCCTGGCTGAGGCTAGGCTCTGTCGGGAAAGCAACGCTGAATCCACCTGCGGCTGAGCTAAAGGAAAAATTCTCGTCCGGGAGCTGCTGCGCTAGCTCTGTCGGGACAGAAACTGGCGGCAGTGTCAGCGGGCTAGCGATCGCGGCTGCTCCCACAAGCCCCACCCAAAACACAGACAAAATGCTGACGCGAGCCACCATACATTCACCTCCACCGCTATCATCGCGCGATCGCAGGTGAATAAGATCTAGCCGTACATAACGACATAAACTCAGGCGGCGTCCCGATAAGCCGCCTCTAGCGCCAAGCTTTGCCAGTAGCCAAAAATCTGCTCAGCTACCCGTTGGGGATAGTCATAGTGAAAGAAATGTTTGCCTTCCGGGCAGCACCACAGGCGATCGCCCGGTTTGAGCCACTGCTGCCATTGGGCCTGCTGATGAGCGTCCACGATCACGTCATTAGCCCCTTGGCAAACTAGCAGAGGTGGTTCAATACCACCCGGCGCGATCGCCGTTTGAGAGGCGAGGGAATGGGGCGCAAAACCCCTGTCTAGCTCCTGGGCCAGCGCTTTCACCAGCGCCGTTGCCACCGTATGGCTCTGCGGCCCAAACATCAGCCGCGCCATCTGTCCCAAGATAATGGCGCGGCTACAGGGCAAGAACTGGCGCAGGGCATAGTAGTGAGCGTGCCAGCTGACAGCGGGATTAGCCCCCACTGAAAGCAAAGTCAGGGACTGAACTCGCTGGGGATAGCGGCGGGCGTAGATAAGGCCGATAGCACCGCTGACGCCATGACCGATCAGGTGCATGGGGCGTGCGCGCTGCTTGAGGTAATCATGCAGCAGGGTCACCGCTGTTTCTAGGCAGCAGGGTTCATCTTCAGATTGAACATATTCCCAGCAGCGCACCTCAGCCTGATGTATGAGCTGCCCTAGCAGCCGCTGATCAAATCGCTTGAGACTAGCGCCAACTGTTAGCCATAGGACATTAGAAATCTGAGTCATAAGTCTTGATAGAACACAGTATCAATATCAATTGAAGAAAGCCAGGAATAAACCCCTCTTGACGACATAAAGCGGCTTATTCCCAGCACCCGCTGAAGCGCAACTTGTCTCAGGCTGATAACTTAGAAAACTCCCTCTTGAGTTCAGTTCAACAGCCTGAGAAGCTGCTGGACTTATTGAGAAACGCAATCAATAAGCCTGCAAAAATAGTATATAGCCTCTTGCCACTATTGAGAAGAATATTCAATAAAGGAGGATGATAGAGAAATCGCAGCCTTAGCCGAGAGGCGAGAGATTTCTTTTAATCGGACAAGGCTCCTGCGGAATCCTCAAGATCCCGCAGGAGCTGCTTGCGGCCTAGCAGGTCTTTCTCCTGAAGCAGATCAGCCGCTGTATGAAACGTGAAGCGGCGATCGCCCTGCTGTTTTACCCATTCAGCCTGCAGGGCTTTATTCGTATAGGCCCCTTGGCTGAGCTGGGTTAGTGCTTGCTGCCAGCGATCACCGAGCTGATGGGTTTCCCCTACATACAGTCGAAATGGGCCAATATTGGCAACCGCGTAGATTCCTGATTTCATGCCCTGAAGGTCGGTATAATCGCCCAGACTTGCTACTCTCAGAGTACCCGCCGTTTACCCAATTCTGAGAACCTAGCGTTCTATCGCCTGCTATGGACTGGTTACTGGCTCCCCTCGGCTACGACTTCATGCGCTATGCCCTGGCCGCTGGCCTCTTGATTGGCATTTTGTGCCCTGTTGTGGGCACTTACTTAATCGTGCAGCGGATGGCGCTGCTGGGTGATGTGGTGGCCCACGCCCTGCTGCCGGGGTTGGCGATCGCCCACTTTCTGCAGCTGCCGCTGCTGTTGGGGGCGTTTGTATTTGGCCTGTTGGGCACGTTTATGACCGGCTGGATTCGCTCTCAGTCGCGCCTGCAGGTAGATACGGCGATGGCAATTATTTTTTCCAGCTTTTTTGCCTTGGGCATTACCCTGCTAGCAGTTTTACAGAGCCAGCTGGCGCTAGAGGAACTGCTGTTTGGCGATATTCTCAGCACAACGCTGGCGGATGTCGTCCAGATTGGCCTAATCATGCTGCTGGTGCTGGGGGCGATTCGGCTGTTTTACAAAGAGCTGCTATTTTTCACCTTTGACCGGGTGGGGGCGGAAGCGGTGGGTTTGCCTGTTGGCGTGATTAACTGGGGACTGATGGCAGCCATCACCCTGACGATTATTGCGGGGATGAAAACGGTGGGGGTAATTTTGGTGATTGCGCTGATGGTGACGCCAGCAGCGACGGCCTACCTTTTGGTTAAAGAGCTGCACTGGATGATGCTAGGCGGGGCAGGGCTGGGTATGCTGGGCAGCCTGACAGGAATTTATATCAGCTACTATGCCAACTTGCCCTCCGGCCCGGCGATCGCCCTCACGGCTTTTAGCCTGTTCCTGCTGGCGCTCTTGTTTAGTCCGAGCCAGGGAATTTTAACGCGATCGCGTTCTGGACAAAACTGAGGGGACGGCAGGGCTGGCAAACAGGCGGTATGATCAAAAAGATCCCCATATCAGAGCAGGTTTCTAGACAATCCTGCTGGCTGCAAGCATGACCGTTGACAAAGAACCCGCTGCCTCAGAAGAGGTCAATTCCGCTCCAGACACTTCTAAAGCCTCCCCGCAAAAGCCTTTTTGGACGACCCTGTGGCAGCAGCAGCGAGAGAATATCAAAGTCTTAGCGATCGCTCTGGGTATTGCGCTGATTCTGCGCCTGTTTATTGCTGAACCGCGCTATATTCCCTCCAACTCGATGGAGCCGACGCTGCATATTGGCGATCGCCTGCTGGTGGAAAAGGTGCTGTATCACTTCCAGCCGCCCCAAACAGGGGATATTGTCGTGTTTCATCCCCCATCTCAGCTCCAGAAACTGGGCTACGATGGCCGTCAGGCGTTTATTAAGCGGGTGATTGGTCAGCCAGGCCAAACGGTGGCGGTGCATCGGGGTAAGGTGGTGGTGGACGGCGTCCCCCGTTCTGAGGCTTATATTGCCGAAGCGCCGCGCTACGAAATGATTCCGGTGATGGTGCCGCCGGGGCACCTGTTTGTCATGGGCGACAACCGCAATGACAGCAACGACTCCCACGTCTGGGGCTTTTTGCCGGTGGAAAACGTGATTGGTCGCGCTCGGTTTCGCTTTTGGCCGCCTGCAGGCATCGGTCAGGTTTAGGGCACGATGACCTACGAAGCGGACGTCATCGTCATTGGCAGCGGCATTGGCGGCCTGGTCGCGGCGGGTTTGCTGGCTCGCTATGGCCGTCAGGTGATTGTCTGCGAAAGCCATACCATTGCGGGAGGAGCGGCTCACGGCTTTAGTCGCCAGGGGTTCCATTTCGACTCTGGCCCATCTTTTTACTGTGGCTTGGGGGATCCGAGCTCTCTCAATCCCGTGCAGCAGGTGCTGACCGCCCTGGGCGAGTCGCTGCCCACTGTAGCCTACGACCCCCTGGGTTACTATCACTTTCCCCAGCAGACCCTACCCATCTACGGCAATTTGGAGCGCTATCTAGCGGCGATCGCTCAGATTACCCCCCAGGGGGCCAAAGAGCTAAAGGCTCTCTCTGGGCGCTTTCTATCTTTATATGCCGGACTGCGGCATATTCCAGTGCTAGCGCTGCGGGCTGACTGGCGACTCGCCCAAGTATTGCTGAGCCAGTACCCCTGGGCTAGCCTGAGCTTGCTGCCCCAGCTAAGGGCGATTCAAAGCTCTGTGGGGGACTTGATGGCGGGCATAGTCCGCGATCCGTTTGGGCAGCGGCTGATGGATTTGGAATGCTTTTTGCTGTCGGGTTTGAAAGCGGCAGGAACCGTCGCGCCAGAAGTGGCCTTTATGTTTGGCGAGCGCGATCGCACGCCGATAGACTATCCTCTGGGCGGCAGCGGTGCGATGGTAGCGGCGCTGGTACGGGGGCTGAAGCGCTGGGGCGGTCAGGTGCGGCTAGGCGCTCATGTAGAAAAAATTGAGGTGGAGCAAAACCAGGTGCAGGGCGTGAAGCTGCGCAGCGGCGAGCTGCTGAGGGCACCGACGGTGATTTCCAACGCTACGATCTGGGATACCTATCAGCATCTGCTTGATCCGGCTGACTTGCCCGCCGCCTATCGCCAGTCGGCCCTTGCCACTCCGGCGGTCGATAGCTTTATGCATTTACACTTGGGCATTCGCGCTGCTGACCTAGACGGGCTGACCGTTCATCACGTAGTTGTCCATGATGATGAACAGGATATCACCGTCCCCGGCAACACCTGCATGATTTCTATTCCCTCGGTGCTCGATCCCCAGCTTGCCCCTGACGGCCATCACGTAGTTCATGCCTATACCCTAGAACCTTGGCAGCCCTGGCAGCGCGATGCAGCATACGCCAGCCGCAAGCGCGAACGGGCTGAATCCCTCTACCGGGCAGTGGCAAAGGTGATTCCGGATGTGCGCGATCGCGTTGAAGTCGAGCTAATCGGCACCCCTCTGACCCATCAGCGCTTTTTACGCCGCTATCAGGGGACCTATGGCCCCGCGATCGCCGCTGGCAAGGGCCTGTTCCCTAGCTGCCACACCCCGATCAAAGGGCTTTACCGCGTGGGGGACAGTACGCTGCCAGGGATTGGCGTACCCGCCGTTGCCGCTTCCGGCATTCTCTGCGCCAATACCCTGGTTTCACCCCAGCAAACCGCAGCTCTGCTGCAAGAGGCTTTCTAGCCGCGCGGCTACGCCGCCGCCTTATCGACTGCGAATGGCTCTTCTACGGGCAGGCTACCGCAGTCAGCAATCAGCACTTCTGAGGTCGGCATATCGCGGTTATTGGTGTCTACGCTTTCGATTTTACGCACCACGTCCATGCCCTCTAGCACCTTGCCAAAAATGACGTGCTTGCCATCTAGCCAGGGCGTCTGCACTAGGGTAATAAAAAACTGAGAGCCGTTAGTGTCGCGGCCCGCGTTGGCCATTGACAGCCACCCGGCCCCGTAGTGCTTCAGCTTGAAGTTTTCGTCTGCAAACCGGGGGCCATAGATGGATTTGCCGCCGGTGCCATTGCCATTGGTAAAGTCTCCCCCCTGACACATAAAGTCTTTAATCACCCGGTGGAAATGACTGCCTTTGTAGCCAAAGCCTTTTTCATGGGTGCAGAGCTGCAAAAAGTTCTCTGCCGTCTTGGGCACAGTCTCGCCAAACAGACCGATGACGATGCGACCTGCCGGTTCGCCGCCGATGGTGATATCAAAATAGGTCTTTTGGGTCACTAAGGTATCTTCGCCAGCCATATTTACTCCTGGTATGTAAGTCAGAGACGGTGCATCTAGCTGCGCCGCGCGCCGCCTCTGTGACTACCCTACATGCTCCCATAAAATCTGAGGACTCAGAGCGCGATCGCCTTGCGGCCAGCCCTAGCCAGCAGACCTCCGAATACGGGGGATTGCAGCAGCCTCTCCGTGAGCGAATAGGCAAGATCTGCGGGTTTACCGTGAAAGGGCGATAACCTGTAGGACAATTAACTATTGCAATGATTGGCAATTTTCTATGACCGCTAGCCTGCTCCAGGCTTATTTTCCACTTCTGTTTTGGCCGAGTTTGGGACTGATTCTCTTTCGGCTTTTACCCGATGCCTTTCCTCGCTTTTTGGGGCGATCGCTCTACTGGGTTGGCGTTCCCCTGGAAATTTTTAGCCTGATTCGGCGGGCTGAGATTTCTAACGACATCGGTCTAACGCCTGTCATCACTGCCGCTGCTCTAGTTTTGGGCTTGGTTTTGGCTGAACTGGGCTGGCGGCTCCTGCAGCTGCTTAGCCAGCTAGCGCCGCTAAAACCCCTGGTCGCAGACATAGACTGGAGCGATCGCGCTTTGCAGGGCAGCTTCACGCTAGCCTCTATGCTCGGCAATACCGGCTTTGTGGGCTTAGCGGTGGCGCCAGTGCTGATTGAGGATCCCTATCTAAGCTGGATCGTTTTCTACAGCGTCACTCACAATATTATAGGCAGCTATGGTTTGGGGGTATTTGTCGCCAGTGCCTATGGCCGGGCTGATTTGCCCTATTCTCGCTGGCAGCGGCTCAAAGACCTGCTGACGGTGCCTTCCCTCTGGGCCTGCGGTTTGAGCCTGGGGCTGCGCTCGGTCGCCTTTCCTGACCTGGTTGAGCAGGGGTTAGCAGGGTCAATCTGGATTGTGATTCCGGCGGCGCTGCTGCTGCTGGGAATGCGGCTGAGCCAGTTGCAAAACTGGACGTATCTGCGGTTAGCCCTGGTACCGAGTCTGATTAAGGTATTGTTAGTGCCTATTGCTATGGGCTTGCTGGCGATCGCTTTGGGATTGCCTCAGCCCGCCTGTCTGGCCCTGGTGCTGATGTCAGGCATGCCGAGTGCCTTTGCTGGCCTAATTTTGGCGGAGGAGTATAATCTCAACCGCGACCTGATCACCCTGAGCATTGCGCTCACAACTGGGCTGCTGCTGGGCACACTACCGCTGTGGATTTACTTATTTGATCATTTTTGACTGTGAAAGAAAGGGCTGGCAACGGGGCGATCGCGGTTTTCTGAGCTATCGGTTCGGCCATTTCTCCAATCCATAAGCCCCCAATCGTGTTTTGATAGAATTCTGCTGGATAGCGCCTAAAGCTGAATGCAAGTACATAGCCCACCGGAAACTTCGATGTCTTTTATTTTGGACAGCCTGCCTGATCCAAACGTGCCGGGTGAGGAATGCCCTCGCCGCACCAAAATGCAAATTGACTTTCTGCTACTAGCGCTAGAAGCTTTAGACCTGAAAGCGTCTGAAGCCATGCTGTCAACAGCTCAGGAACTAGAGCTAAACGGCGTCATTCCGGGGCGGGTCGGGCTGTGGCTGGTGCGCAGCACCAATCCCCTGCGTCGTTCTAATCAGCGCCGTGCTCTGTCTTTGGCAGAAGCCAAAGCCTTAGTGCTAATTACCTGCCACTTGGCGCGGCGGCTGACGGTTTTAATCCGGCAGCTCCTCTTGGGCTACCAGCAACTCAGCGATAAGCAGCTTGCCCTAGAACACCACTTTCGGCTAGCGGACTATCTCAGCCGATTTCGCGCCCATTTTCGCTCCCGTATGAATCCGCGCCGGGCGGCTGTGATTGCCTACAATTCTGATGAGAAGCTAGACGCCCTGGCCGTTGAGCTGCTGACTCAGCTACTGCTGTGCACAGGCACCCACGGCCCTCAGCGCCTCTGGAGTAGCTTGTTTGATGGAGAGGTGGCATGACAATTCAACGCCAGTATACGCTGCCCAACTGCAATCTAATTTTAGAAGGACTCAGCACCCAGACCGGCGGCGACTTTGCCGAGACGATGGATGTGCTGGTCAGCGCCGAATGTCACTTAGGCAACTCGGCTCAGGTACTCAAGGGCGATCGCGCCTTTTTTCAAAGCTTAGTTAGCTCAGTCAATCAGTATGGGCAGGAGCTGCTGAGCGGCCTGCCTCACCGAGCCGCCGCCAACGGCACTGCGCCCGCCGTGACGCTGCAGCAGGGTGAAGGGCCGTATCACCACCTGTTTGTGCGATCGCCAGAAGACAGCAGCGCCGCCGAAGTGGCCGGATCCGGGGGGGCTACTGAGATTAAGCTAACTACGGTGCAGCTCTTTGACCTCATTGAGGCGATCGATCAGTTTTTGGCCGACAGTCAAACTCTGCCAGAAGTGGGACTCAGCATTCCCTCACTGCCTCGGCGCTACGCCAAAGCCGATAAGCCCGTGACTCAGCGAGCCTTGCCCGCTGCCCTAGGCGCTTCTACCCTGGCAGCGGCGGCGGTAGCGCTGTTCTTCATTCCGGTGCCTGACTTTGCGCCGCCTGAGCGCCCGGTTACGGAAACAGAAGAACCGACCTCAGAAGACGAGCCGATCGCTGAAGATTCCCTGGCTGAACCTATCGAACCGGTTGAATCTGACAACGCCATTCCGGCTGACGTGGTGGCGGCAGCGGCAGCACTAGACGATCGGGTCGAAGCTTCCCCAGAGATTACCGATAGCGAGCAGGTGGCCGATCTGCAGCAGCAGCTATCCGCCTCGCTGCAGGAGCTGCTGGCTGAAAATCCGGAGTTTGAGCAAGAGCTGGTGTACCGCGTGGCGGTGTCGGAGGAAGGCGATCTGATTGGCTACAAGTACGTCAATGATGCGGCTCTGCTCAACGTGGACGCCACGCCGCTGCCGACGCTGACCTATATCGCCTTAGACGAAGAACTGGTGCAGCAAGAACCCGTTGCCCAGTTCCGGGTCACCTTTACGCCCCAGGGTGAGTTAGACGTGGAGCCTTGGCAGCAGGCGGACAGCGCCGCCGAGTCGGACGAGGTTCAGACCGCCGCAACGGCGATCGCCCCGGACGAACTGCCTGAAGGCATTGAGAATGAGATTGTCACAGGCATTCTGATTGAAGACCTCAACCAGCGGCTTTACAGGGCCTTGCGGGCTGACGATGCGCCTGAAGCAGACGGAGATCTGACCTATCGGGTGCGACTCAATGAGGCCGGTGACGTGGTGGGCTATGAAGCGCTAGACGCCGCCAGCCGCCGTAGCTCAGCGGAAACGCCGCTGCCGGAACTGGTGGCAGCCGACGAAGATCCCTCAGCGCCGCAGGCGGATTTTCGGGTCGTCTTCACGGAGTCGGGGGTCTTAGAGGTGAATCCCTGGAAGGGATGGCCTCGGTAGGGAGCAGAAAGCGGGCTGAAATCATCACGCAGGGCAATGACTGACGAGGGAAAACCGGAAACATTCAGCCATGAGCCAGTTGCCGCCAACAGGAGCTGGCTGCGATCGCTGCTGATTTTTCTGTTTCGCCTGCTGCTGTTAGGGGTCAGCAGCACTTTAGCGTGGTTAGTCGGCATCCTCATTGCTCAGTTTTACTCAGCGCCAGTCACCGCCAACCCGCCGCTGTTAGAAAGTCTGTCTCGTCGCAGCAGCCGGACTGCCCAAAAATTGCAGCAGCTACCGCAGTGGTGGCAGCAGGGAAATACGGCCTCCCAAGTCATTGTGCCAGCCGTCAGCCCAGCGCCCTCTGCCACGAATCCTACCAGCCCGCCTGCAGCGCCGCAGCTAACCCCTGCCGAGCGCCAAACCCTGGAGACTGAGCTAGCGGCTTTAGAAAATGAGCTGGAGCAGCTCAGCGATCGCGCGGCTGACCTAGAAGCACAGGTAGATAGATCCAGAGCCGGTGGAAGCCTGGAAGACCGCTTGGCAGCGATCGCTGCCGCCATCACCCCCGTCCCTGAACCTACTGCCTCAGAAACCGCTGACCCATCCCTAGCTTTACTAGAGCCGCCCCCTGTTGCAACTGCGCCACCTGCCAGCGATTTTCCCAAAATCACCCTGCCGGGAAGCGTCCTGTTTGCAGATAACAGCTCCCAGCTACGCCCTGAAGCTGAGTCTTGGCTAGAGGCTCTGCTGCCCGATCTCAGCGCCTATCCCCGCGCTACTGTGCTGATTGGCGTACATACCCAGCCTCAACCGGAGGCCGCCAGCAGCCGCCAGCTTTCTTTTCTACAGGCTAGCGCTGTTCGTCGCTACCTCTCAGCCCAGCTAGGTGAAAGCTACCGCTGGCTGCCAGTGGGCTATGGTCAAACCCAGCCTGTTCCCGGCGATCGCGCGGCCCAGAATCATCGGCTTGAGCTGGTGATCATTCCGGCTGACTAGCGCCTCTCTGTCGCACTCAAACCTTTGCTCAGGCGGGCCCTCCTATCTGTGTCTTCATCAGCGCGATCGCCCTAAAATAGGAGCGCAGAGCACCTCAACAGTTAGCTTCTCTATGTCACCCTCTCTTCCCGCTTCAATTTGGCAGCTCAAACCCTGGTGGTGTCAGCCCTGGTCAATCTTGCTAACCGGGATAGCTGTACCTACGGCCGTCTGGAGCTTGAGCCATCGCTGGTGGCTAGCTGTGCCTGTCGGTTTGGGAGTGCTGGTTTGGTGGTCAGTGTTTCTGTATTGGGTACCCAAGCAGTACGAGGCGTATGTGCAAAGGGGACAAACCTCCGATGAAGTTGCATCCTAGGCTGATAGAGAGCATCGGGCAAACGCTAATTCTGGCTTACAAGGAGCCGACCGAACCTTTAGAAACGGCGCTCACACAGGCAGGCTGTCACTGCAAAGCGCTGCGCCAAACCCATCAGCCCGGCTATACAACCTACTCCCGCAGCTTTTTGTGTTTGTTAAATCACCAGCAGGCATGGCAGCTAGCGGCCCAGTCAGCCCAGCCGACCCTGATTGTCGAGGCCGACTTTGTGCCTGTCTTGAACTTTGGTCAGCTAGCCGTCCCGTTTGACAGTCAAGATGAAAAGTTCGGCCTGGCCTGGCTGTATACCTGCGCGGCGCAGGCGTATAGCTTAACGCCAGCGGGCTACGCCCTGGGATACTCAACGTCGATGGTGGCCTATGTGCTCAGTCCCGCCGCTGCTCAGCTTTTACTGCAGCTAGCCGCAGAGGTGGCGCAAAATCCCGGCCCTACGGCCTATACGCCCTGGGACTCTGGCATCGAATACTATCTGCGCGATCGCGGCTTAAACAACTACGTGCCCTTTCGCAATTACGGCGAACACGGCGGCAAGCCCAACCCTGAACACCAGCAAAACCGCCTCAGCAAGGCCCACCGCGCCGATATTCTCTACGGGCCGTTGGCCTTTGCCCCTGTCTACACCGCTGTAGAAGCCAATGTGCGGCTGAAAGCGCGGCTGAAAGGGATAGGACGGCTATTGCTCGGCAAATATCTACGGCCACCTGTCTTCCTCAGCAGCGATCGCCCCTGGCCGCTGCTGCGCTTTGCCCTGAGCCGCCACCTCACCTGGCGGATTTAGGGCAGCCAGAAGGACGGCAGCAGCGTGTCTCCTAGCTGTCGCAGCGTCCGGTTGACCTGACGGGCAGCGGCAATGTGGGGTTCATCGGGTTCCACCGGCATGATGTTGGCAAAGGTGCCTTTTTCGAGCTGGGCGATTGCTAGGTTAGCAGCTTCTAAGCCCGTGACATAGGCTTTTTCCTGCGACCAGGAACCGTGACGGTTGACGATCCAGTCGCCGCTCATGAACAGGTTGCTGAGGCTGGTTGTGGCAGGCAGCAGGTAGCGGTAGCTGCCGGGGGCAAAGTGGCTAACGGCCTGGGGCAGACGAATGACGCTGTGATCGACAATTTGGGCCTGAGCGAACTCAGGAATGCAGGCAGCCAAATCACGCTGCACGCGCGGCAAAATCTCTTCGTCAGACAGGGAGAGAAACTGGTTGGCGTGGTAAAAGTCTACTTCTACAACTGAATCCAGCTCATTCTTATACTCGTCGTGCAGGGCGTTGAGGTCAAAAAATGTCCAGCCCGTGGTGGGCTGAAAGCCGAAACAGGCATTAGACGGCTTAGGAATGTTGATTTTGCGATCAAACCAAAGGCGAGTTGCCAGCACGTCAATCGCGCCTAAATTGCTCAAATTACGGAACTCAGGCCGCGATCGCAGGGTCGGGCTGCCCGCTACGATCTTTTTCATGCCGCTGATGCCGACTGAGAAAATCACCGCATCAGCCTCGAATACCTCATCGCCGCAGATCACAGCTTCCACGCGATCGCCCCCCGGCGACAGTCGCACATCACTCACCCGCCGATTGGCTAACACCTGACCGCCCAACCGCTCAATCGCCTGCACCCAAGGCCGGAAAATCCATTCTCCCACCGTGCCCCGGCACCAAACCACGTCAAAGTCGGGCTGGTGAGCCAGGATGAAGTAGTAGAGCATTCCCAAGGCAGCCGCGGCGGAACACTGCTCACCGGGAGCAAACAGCCCCACCAGCAGCATCGGCTCAAAGGAGTCGCGGTAGAGACGAGCCGACACGCCAAACTGCTTGAACAGTTCCCGCGCCGTCACCCCGTCATAGCGCCGCCAGGCTTCATCGGAGTTGTCAAAGTCCACGACGGCGTAGAGCAAGGGCAGGGCCGAGAGGCGATCCACCAGGGGCAGCCGCTTGAACTGGGTGTAGAGAAAGGTGCCCAGCGGACTCGGCAGAGACGGCATATCCTGAAAGATGGGAGACTCAACTTCTAAGCCCGCAGGCGAATACTGCGCAGACTTGGTAAACGGCGTAAACGGCTGAATATCTAGCTCATCCATCAGGGCGAAGATGTTGCGGTAGGGATACCAAAACCCATGAATTCCCGCTTCCACCGATCGCCCCTGCTCCGTCTGCCAGCCCGCCACCAAGCCACCCGGACGCGGCCCCGCTTCCAGCAGCGTCACCTCGTAGCCTTCTTTGGCTAAATGATAGGTCGCGCCCAAACCAGCCCAGCCTGCGCCCACCACGACCACTCGGCGGCGATCGCGCTCTTGCATATCCGTCATGCTGCCCTCCTGAATCTGCCTAACTTCAGCATGACACGCCTGTTTAAAGCTGGCATGATCAAGCTAGAAGTACGGGAACGCTGCCATGACTATGGGAAAATTGACCATACCCAAGTTTGAGCCGAACCAAGTGGGGCAAGTCACCGCGACGATTCTAGTGACCAATCATATTGATCAGATTTTGGCGGAAAGAGGCTTTATTGCAGACAGTGCCGTCCGCTCTATCAAGCTGGAGAATGTTCTGGTCGATACGGGTGCAACGCTGCTCAGTTTGCCTGCTGACATCATTGCGACTCTAGGTTTGCCCCTGAGCGGATCAACCAGCGTCAAAACTTCAGCAGGATCTATTTCCAGCCGTATTTTTCGAGAGGCCAACCTGGAAATCAATGGCCGCTGCAGCACGTTTGACTGTCTAGAACTCACTGAGATCAATATTCCCCTGCTAGGTGTTTTACCAATGGAAGCGCTGGGTATAGAGCCTGATTTACAAAACCAGCGTCTGCGCTTGCTGCCCATGTCTGGTGAAGACACTTACATTTACGCGATGTAGTTGACTGCGTTGAGTTGCGCCATGCTTAACGCCAACCTCCAAGAGTCCTATGTTAGCTGTGTCACGCCAGTCGTTCTTTTTGTTAAGAGAAATAAATTGCCTCAACCCAGCAGAAATTGGCAGCGTCTAGACTGTAGGCATTAGCAGACTCCGTTTGCCGACTCTGAGGAACAGCGTTCATGCTGGGGCAGATCATTGGCGATCGCTATCAAATTCAGCAGTCTTTAGGCCGTAGCGGTCAGCAGACTTTTCTAGCTTTAGACTTGCAGGCCCGGCAGCCAGTGGTGCTGAAGCTGCTCAAGTTTGGCGGCGATCTGAACTGGGAGCAGGTGCGGCTGTTTGAGCGGGAAGCCAGCATCCTCCAGCAGCTCTCCCATGAGGCCATTCCGCGCTACCTCGACTCTTTCGAGCTAGATTTGCCCCAGTGCCGAGGTTTTGCCCTGGTGCAGACCTATTTAGAGGCCAAGTCTCTCGAAGACCATCTCCAGGCAGGACGCAGTTTTAGCGAGGCGGAAGTCGAGCAAATTGCCGAGCAGCTTCTAGACATCCTGGCCTACCTCCACGCTCAGAAACCCGCCATCATCCACCGGGACATTAAACCCAGTAATGTGCTGCTGCGCGATCGCTCTGGGCACCGAGTCGGGCAGGTGTATCTCGTCGATTTTGGCGCGGTACAGAACCTGGTAGCGGCCAAGGGCAGCACTATCACGGTGGTCGGCACCTATGGCTATATGCCGCCAGAGCAGTTTGGCGGACGAGCCACGCCAGCCTCTGACCTGTATAGCCTGGGGGCGACGCTCATCTACCTGGTCACGGGGACTCATCCCGCTGATTTACCCCAGGAAAATCTGCGTATTCGCTTTGAGGCCAAGGCCCGTCTCAGCGGTAATCTCAAGCGCTGGCTGCGGCGGATGACTGAACCCAGCCTAGAAAAGCGGTTCAGTTCGGTCGAGCAGGCGCGACAGGCGCTCCAGCGGCCCAGCATGCTGACGGCGCAGGCCCATCGTTTTCGACCAGAGGGCAGTCGGATTCGGGTAAAAAAAGGAACTGACACCCTACGAATTCGCATTCCCTGCCCTATCGTTGGCCCGAAAATCTCGATGCCTCCGGTTAGCTCTTGGGGCTGTATTATGGCCGTGTTTTTATCCTATGGCTGGATGCTATGGCTGGCGATCGCCCTTATAGGCAAAGTCGGCTTTTCGCTGCTGAGTATTTTGCTGAGCAAGCAGATTATCATTGGCCCTCGCTACATCACGGTGGCCTATCGGCTGCTCGGACTGGTGCCGCTGCTGTCTCAGTCCCTGCCGCTGCAGCAGATTTCGCAGCTCGAACGGCGCGAAGCCAGCTATCAAAAATCAGACTGGGGCTATCTCAAGCGTCAGGCAGAGCTAATTATCTGGATTGGTAATCGCGCCTGCAAGGTAGACAAGCTCGGCGGCCTGACAACGCCAGAACTAGACTGGCTGGAGCATGAGCTAAGTACCTGGCTGGATCTGCCAGTACGCCGCCAAAAAATTCAGCTTACCCGTCCCCCATCCTCCCGCTAGACCTTTGAAGCTGCTGGGCTGAGCGGCGTTGTTGCAGTGGCGGGAGGGGGCGTAGCCCTGCCGGAAAAGAATTGGTTAAAATCTTCAGGTAGCGTTGGCAAGGACGGTTCATGCACAGCTCGGCGAGTCTTGATCTGCGGATGTGGCTAAGGGGATTGGCGATCGCGCTGATTGTCTGTGGTCTGGTGCTGCTGAGCGGCAGTGCTCAGGCGGCTCCGTTGGAACGGGGAGCGATCGCGGCAGCGCCCGGTCAATCGGCTCCAGCCGCGACGGTTTATCGCAGTCCTAACTGTAACTGCTGCGGCCACTGGATTGAGCATCTTGAGGCCGAGGGCTTTACGGTGGACGATCACCTCACCGAAGAGATGGAAACAGTTAAGCAGCGCTATGGCGTCCCGGCGGATTTAGAATCCTGCCACACGGCGCTGATCGGTGGCTACGTGATTGAGGGTCATGTGCCGGCTAGCGATATTGAGCGCCTGCTAGCGGAAAGACCGGACGTGCTAGGACTGACGGCGCCGGGAATGCCGATGAGCGCACCGGGGATGGATATGGGCGAGGAGCCTTACACGGTGTTTGCCTTCGATGAGGCCGGACAAACCACGGTGTTTGAAAACCACAGTTTTTGAGAAAGTTTGACCTGAGATGGCGATCGCGGCACCAGAACCCAAATCGGCAGCGCGGCCTGTAGGCGAACAGCGAGTTTTGCTTCACGATTTGTCTTGGCAGGGCTATTTACAGATTTTAACGGCGCTACCGCAGTCGCGCAGTTCTCGGCTGATTTACGACAATGGAGTCTTGGAAATTACGGTGCCGCTGGAAGATCATGAGTTTGCGGCGCGGCTGATTGGGCGTGGAGTGAGTTGCAGGTGATGCCGCAGAGCGATCGCCTCATGAGCATCCTGACCAAATGGATCTGCTGATATACGCGAGGAAGTGTGAGCGTCTCGCTCACGATCGACACATACCAGGTTTATCCCCTGAGGTGTGAATATAAAACGCGAGCAAGAGGCTTGCACTAACACGATCGGCAAACTGCATCCGCAATGAATTGTCATCGCCTTGATGTGGCTGTCTTGCGGCGCATGGGCTTAAATGGGACAGAAGCCAAGAACCCAGGGTTTTAGGCTAGGTTGCGAACTGCTTCCGACTCAGATGCAAGAACCCTGGGTTCTCTACAAGCGGCAACGGCGGGGCCATGACGGAACGGGGCAAATATCACGGACAGCGGCTCAACGAGAAAGAGGTTTTGCGGCTCTATGCAGCCGGAGAACGCGACTTTCGCGGAGCTATTCTGCGCGGCTGCAATTTTCGGGGAGCAGATTTGTCCGAGGCAGACTTGAGCGGTGCAGATATTCGCAGTGCCCGGTTTGTGGAGGCAACCCTGCAAAAAGCTAAGTTCTCTCAGGCTCAGGCAGGCTTGCAGAAAGTCTGGCTGGTAGGTCAGCTACTTCCCATTGTTGTCATTGCAGCTCTAGCTGGATTTTTACAAGGATTCTCAGGAGCCTGGATTGGATACTTACTTGCAATAGGCGGCTCTGACAATCTGATCGCTGCGATCGCAGGCATCGTTGTCATCGCTGTCACGCTTTTGGCAATTGCTCGTCAAGGCTTCACGCTGAAGGCATTAGGAAGCATCGCTTTCGCTTTCGCTTTCGCTGGCGCTTTCGCTGGCGCTTTCGCTGTCGCTGTCCCTGTCGCTTTCGCTGGCGCTTTCGCTGTCGCTGTCGCTGGCGCTGGCGCTTTCGCTTTCGCTTTCGCTGGCGCTTTCGCTTTCGCTTTCGCTGGCGCTGTCGCTGTCGCTGGCGCTGTCGCTGTCGCTGGCGCTGTCGTTGGCGCTGGCGCTGTCGCTGGCGCTGGCGCTGTCGCTGTCGCTAGCTTATTGCTTTCTTTCTATATCAAACGCCAAGTAAATAGAAAAGATCCCAAATTTGAGAACCTTCGGATTATTGGCCTCGCCTTTTCAGCCCTCGGCGGCACTACCTTCAGCGGCGCAGATCTCACCGGAGCAACGTTCGCTCACGCACACCTCAAAAGCACTAATTTTGCCGACTCTCGCCAGCATCCTACTATCCTCACTCACGTCCGCTGGCACCACGCTAAAGATCTTGATCGCGCTCGCCTTGGTACCAGCAACCTGCAAGATCCCCGCGTTCTGGCGCTCCTCATCTCCCTCAACGGTATTGATCAAGATCTCTCCAATACTGATTTACGCAACGTAAACCTCGCAGGTGCCAAGCTCCATCGCACCCACCTCAAAGGGGCAAACCTTAACGGCGCGATTCTACACAGCGCAGAGCTGCACGCAGTCATACTCACTGAAGCTCAATGTATCGGCACCGACTTCACCGCCGCCCACCTCACCGGAGCCTGCCTCGAAGCCTGGAACATCGACGAAACCACCCTCTTCAAAGACATCGACTGCCAGTATGTATTTTTGAAAGAGCAGGCAGATGTCTATGGCGATCGCGAACGTCGTCCCTACAATCCCGATAAGGTCTTTCAAAAAGGCGACTTTGAGAAATTTTTCAAAGAAATGCTCGACACGGTACAAATTCTGATTCGTAATGGAATCGAGCCAAGAGCTTTTCAGGCTGCCTTTGAAAAAGTAATGGCAGAAAATTCAGGGATTACTCGCGATTCGATTAAAGCGATTGAAAAGCAAGGAAACGATGCCTTAATCACCTTGCAAGTACCTGAAGGCACGGACAAAGGCAAAGTTGAGCACGACTGGGACTTAGGATATCAGGCCGGACTTGAAGCAGGCTATAACAGTGGTCTACTGGAAGGGCAAAAACAACGCGCCGATGACATCAAAGAAATTAGCTTGCTTTTCTACAAAGCAGCAGCAGACAAACACCTAATGTGACTATTCAAAACACCGCCATGAACCACAGCCAAAACCCCAACATCACCACAGGCGACGGCAGCTTCTATGCCGCAGGCGACGTTAACCTCACCGCCAGCACCCTCAACCTGGGCGAAATCAGCGGCCACGTCAGCAATCAAATCAGCCAGCTCCCCGACACATCCGACTCCGACCAGCCCAGCCTCAAAGACCTGCTCGCTCAGCTCCAAGCCGCCATCGAGCAAGACCCTGAACTGGAAGAAGTCGAAAAAGCCGAAGCCCTCAGCGAAGTCGGCAAACTGGCTCAAGCTGGAAGCAGTCCCCAAGAAAATGTCATGCAGCGCATGGCGAAACGAGCCGCTGACACCCTCAAAGCGATCGCCGAACCCCTCACCGCCGCCTCCACCCTCGCCACCGCCTGCCAAAACCTGCTCCCCCCAATTCTGGCCCTGTTCTAGAACCCCCTCAAAGCAGCGCCCTATGAATTGCCCCTATGGTCAACTATCCTACGTTTTGCTTGCTCTATGGCAAAACGTCTACAGAAATCGCCCCGATGCCCCCCGCTGCAAAAAACGGCCCATGCCCTTGCGTCCCAGCCAGCGATCGCCCTCCACAATCAGCTCTCCCCGCAAAAACACCTTTTCCACTGTCCCCGTCACCTCGCGGCCTTCAAATAGGCTGTAGTCCACGTTGGAGTGATGAGTCTGGGCGCTGAGGATTTGGTGCTTATCAGGGTCAAACAGCACCAGATCCGCATCGCTGCCAATGGCGATCGCCCCCTTGCGCGGAAACAGGCCAAACATCTTAGCCGGAGCCGTTGACGTGAGCTGGACAAAGCGGTTCAGCGAAATCTTCCCGGCCTGGACGCCGCCGTCATAGAGCAGCACCAACCGCGTCTCGACCCCCGGTGCCCCATTGGGAATTTGGTTGAAATTGTCCTGCCCCAGTTGCTTAGAAAACTTCAGCCCCATCGTCCGCTCATTGATGCAGAAAGGGCAGTGATCCGTCGCCACAATCTGCAAATCGTCAAACCGCAGCCCCCGCCACAGGGCATGGTGGCAATGATGCTCCCGCAGCGGCGGCGTCATCACGTATTTAGCCGACTCAAACCCCGGATGATCGTATTCAGTATCATCCAAAAACAAGTAGTGGGGACAGGTTTCAGCAAAGGCAAACAGGCCGCGATCGCGAGCTTCCACCACGCTCTCCAAAGCTTCTGGGGCCGACAGATGCACAATATAAACCGGCACTTCCGCCAGCTCGGCAATCCGAATCGCCCGGTGGGTGGCTTCTGCTTCCATCAGGCGAGGTCGGGTCAGCATGTGGGCCTTGGGAGCGGTATTCCCCTGCTCCAGCGCTTCCTCAATCAAGACCTGAATCACCTGACCGTTCTCGGCGTGCAGATTCACCATGCCGCCGTGATGCCCCACCGTACGCATAGTCCGAAAAATGGCGGCATCGTCCACCATCAAGATTTCCGGGTAGGCCATATACATCTTGAAGCTAGAGACGCCATCGTGATTGATGATGTCCGGCAGCTCCGCCAGCACCTCTCGGTTCACGTCCACCAAAATTAGGTGAAAGCTGTAGTCAATGCAGACCTGGGGATCAGCTAGAGCAATGCGATCGTCTAGGGTCTTTTTGGCTCCGTCTCCCTTGGCCTGATAGGCAAAGTCCACAATCGTGGTGGTGCCGCCAAAGGCTGCGGCCCTCGTGCCCGACTCGTAGGTGTCGCAGTTCATCGCTGGCCCCTGGGGGCCTTCCATGTGAGTGTGGACATCGATACCGCCGGGTAGTACGAGCAAGCCCGTCGCGTCGTGGACTGTGGCAGACTCGGCTGAGAGATCGCGGCCAATAGCCTCGATTTGACCGTTGCGGATGAGGATGTCGGCTACGTAGTCATCGACGGCGGTAACGATGCGACCGCCTTTGATTAGGGTATGGGGCATAGATTGTGGCAGTAGGGGCAGGTTGGATAGGAGCAGGTTTGGAGAAATTGTATCGCGACGCTGGTAGAGGATTAGTAAAACCGGCCCTTATGAGACACTGCCATGATTTAGTTCACGGCTAACTCTTTGGAGTTTTAGTCAAGTGGTAAGCATTCTGTACAAGTCGCTACCTGTCAGAACCCTATGGGATGCTATGTTGACGCCGATCCTTATCCCTATCCCTATAACGGCGATCTACGGCCCGAAAACACGGCGCTGATCGTCATCGACATGCAGACAGACTTCTGCGGAGCGGGGGGCTACGTGGACAAAATGGGATACGACCTCTCCCTGACGCGATCGCCCATTGAACCGATTAAGCAAGTGCTGTCCATCCTGCGATCGCAGGACTACCTGATTATCCACACCCGCGAAGGCCACCGCCCCGATCTGTCTGACCTGCCGGAAAATAAACGCTGGCGATCGCGGCGGATTGGCGCAGGCATTGGCGATCCGGGACCCTGCGGCAAGATTTTGGTGCGGGGGGAACCGGGCTGGGAAATCATTCCCGAACTGGCCCCTATTGCTGGCGAAGTGATTATTGACAAACCGGGGAAAGGCTCGTTTTACGCCACTGACCTCGACCTGATTCTCAGCCGCCGAGGAATTCAAAACGTCATCCTCACGGGCATCACTACTGATGTCTGCGTCCATACCACGATGCGCGACGCCAACGATCGCGGCTATGAATGTTTGCTGCTCTCGGACTGCACGGGCGCGACTGACTACGGCAACTACCTCGCTGCCCTCAAAATGATCAAAATGCAGGGCGGTGTCTTCGGCGCGGTGGCCGCCTCTAAAGATTTACTAACCGCGATCGGCCACTCGTAAATCCCGTAAGGGCAGGTTTTGCCAGATACCGATAGCGTTGCGATACAATCCCTCCAAACCTGCCCCTATACAACCGCCCCTCCTATATCTCCCCTATCCCATCCTCTCCATGAAAACCGCTGCCCCGTCCGCCCAGCCCCAAACTCAAACCCCACCGGAACTACAGGTTACGGGTATGACCAAACGCTTCGGCAGCTTGGTTGCTCTAGACAACGTCTCCATGACCCTGCGACCTGGTACTATTCACGCCCTGCTGGGAGAAAACGGGGCTGGCAAAAGCACCCTGGTCAAATGCATCATGGGATTCTATGCGCCGACGGCAGGCAAAATTCTAGTCGATCAGCAAGAGCGCGTCATCAAAAGCCCCAAGCAGGCCCATGAATACGGCATCGGTATGGTCTATCAGCACTTCACCTCTGTCCCAGCTATGACGGTGGCGGAAAATCTGGTGCTGTCTCGCTATGACAATACCAACCTGATCAACTGGAAAACCGAATTTGATGCGCTCAACGCCTTTATGGCTAACTCTCCCTTTCGGGTCGAGCTAGACGTTCCAGTCGGTCAGCTCGCCGCTGGGCAAAAGCAAAAGCTAGAAATTCTCAAGCAGCTCTACCTCAAAAGCCGCATCCTGATCCTAGACGAGCCAACTTCAGTGCTGACGCCGAGTGAAGCTGATGAAGTACTAGGACTGATCCGGCAGGCAGTACAGGCAGGACAGCTGAGCGTTTTGCTGATTACCCACAAGTTCCGCGAGGTGACAGCCTTTACGGACGAGGTGACGGTGCTGCGTAAAGGTAAGCTGGCGGGGAATGGCCGGGTGAAAGACTTGGCGATCGCCGATATGGCCCAAATGATGCTGGGTGAGGAGCGGCAGACCAAGGCGATCGAGAAGCAGACGCTATCGGCCAGCCAGCCAATACTACAGGTTAAAAAATTACAGGCCCACCGGGATAACGGCTTACCAGCAGTCAAGCAAATTGATTTGACCGTAAAGAGCGGCGAAATTGTCGGTATTGCTGGCGTTTCGGGGAACGGGCAGCGAGAATTAGTGGAGGTCTTGGCAGGGCAGCGATCGCCCACAGCAGGCGAAGTCTGGGTCAACGGCGAACCCTACAGCGCCACCCGGTCAGAAATGGATCGCCACCGGGTTTTCGCCCTGCCGGAGGAGCCACTGCGCAATGCCTGCGTGCCCCACATGAGCGTGGCTGAAAATATGGCGCTGCGCACGTTTGACAAGCCGCCCCAGTCTAAGTGGAGCCTATTTTTAGTACTGCGGCAAATTCGTCAGATGGCCCAGGGACTGATCGAAACTTTTTCAGTCAAAACCCCTTCGCCGGATGTACCCGTGAGTAATCTGTCTGGCGGCAACGTGCAGCGCACCGTCCTGGCGCGGGAACTCTCTTCAGAGCAGATCAACCTGCTGATTGCGGCTAATCCCTGCTTCGGCCTGGATTTCTCCGCCGTTGACTTCATTCACAGCGAAATTGTGGCGGCTCGCAACCGGGGAGTGGCGGTGCTGCTGGTGAGCGAAGACTTAGATGAGCTGCTGAGCCTAGCCGATCGCGTACTGGTGATTAGCGAAGGAGAGCTGGTGTATGAAAGCGCGATCGCGGACGCGGATTTAGTCACGATCGGCCAAAAAATGGCCGGACATTAGGGCGATCGCAGATGAGGTTGGGTACTCTCAAAAAAATCCCCCGTACAGGCGGGTTCAGCTATAGCTTGGCTGCCAAGTTCAATGATGAATCATAAAACCTGCATCTACTATGTCTATCTCCACAATCACCGCCTGTCCCTATGACTACAGGCTACCTGCTGCTGCCAGCGTCGCCCTGTTAATTATTGACATGCAGCGCGACTTTTTAGAACCCGGTGGTTTTGGCGCCGCTTTGGGCAATGACGTGCAGCGGCTGCAGGCAATTGTGCCTACGGTGAAGCGGTTGCAGACGGCCTTTCGGGAGCTGCACCTACCCATTTTTCAAACCGTAGAAGGGCACCGACCTGACCTCAGCGACTGTCCGCCGGCCAAGCGCGATCGCGGTCAAGGGGCGTTAAAAATTGGCGATCGCGGGCCGATGGGTCGCATTCTGGTACTGGGGGAGCCGGGGAACGGCATCATTGACGAACTCGCACCGCTGCCGGGTGAAACCGTCATTTCCAAGCCGGGCAAAGGCGCTTTCTACAATACCAACCTAGAATTTTTGCTCAAGACCCACCAGATTTCTCATCTCATCCTCACCGGCGTCACCACCGAAGTTTGCGTGCAGACCACCATGCGAGAGGCCAACGATCGCGGCTATGAGTGTCTGCTGGTGGAAGACGCCACTGAGAGCTACTTTCCGGCCTTCAAACAGGCCACGTTGGAAATGATTTGCGCTCAGGGCGGCATTGTGGGCTGGTGTGCCAACTCCGAGCAGGTGCTAGCGGGCCTCAAAAACTGGCAGATGGCAGCGAGTAAGCCATGAATTATTCGAGGATTGCATAGATTGAGTGCAGTTTTAGGGTTGAATGATTGCTCCTGTTAGCAAAGCGTCATACCCGATACAGAATCAGCTTATCCAGGCTTGAGAAACTCCTGACAACGTTTGCTTTTCTTAACCATTCCATGAACAGCTTGGCGTCTTTAGTGTTACCTGCTCTCGTTGGTTTGCTGGCCGGTGTTGGTCATGGGGTGATGTCCCATCAGGCCGATTTGCCCCTGTCGCTGAGCCAGCAAATGGTCAGTATTTTGCAGCCGCCAGAACTGCCATAAGGCTAAATTTTATCAAGCGTATCTGGTGATACCAAAATATCTGGGATGATGAGGATGAAGTGAATTAGGACTTCATCTATGCGTTCCTATACCTCTACTCAGGCTACTAGCGGCGATCGCGCGATCGCTGGTTTTCTGGCTGCTTTTTCCATGTTCGTAGTGGGCTACACGGCCACACGGGTTTATCTAGCCCAGCCCGCTGAATCCGGTGCGATTGAAACCGTCACTCCCCATCAGGCTACCCTTTGGGACGGATTAGGGCGGTAGGCCACGATTTTTCGGCAGGGGCATGACATGTCGTGCCCCTACTGCTAAATTCCGCTCTTAAATTTTTACGCCTTGAAGGTTTGGGTGATGCGCTGCATCGCTTCATTGACGTTTTCGCGGCTGTTGAAGGCCGAAATACGAAAATAGCCTTCCCCCGCAGCCCCAAAGCCAGAACCCGGCGTGCCGACGACATGGCAAGCATTCAGCAGCTTATCAAAGAAGTCCCAGCTCGAAAGGCCGTTGGGCGTTTTCACCCACACATAGGGCGCATTCACGCCGCCGTACACGTCGATGCCTGCCTGGGTCAGCTTTTCTCGCACGATGCGGGCGTTTTCTAAGTAGAAATCAATCAGCGCCTTGATTTGCCGCTGGCCTTCTGGAGAATAAACCGCCTCAGCGCCTCGCTGCACGATGTAGGAAACGCCGTTAAATTTAGTGGACTGCCGCCGATTCCATAGCTTGTGTAGCTCCACCTCTGAGCCATCGCTGGCCTTGGCGGTAAGTCCCTTGGGCACTACCGTATAGGCGCAGCGGGTGCCGGTAAAGCCGGCGTTCTTAGAGAATGAGCGAAATTCGATGGCGCAGTCTTTGGCCCCGGCAATTTCATAAATGGAGTGGGGCAAATCTGGATCGGTAATGTACGCCTCATAGGCGGCATCGAAGAAAATAATCGAGCCGTGGGCGCGGGCGTAGTCTACCCATTTTTGCAGTTCGGCTTTAGTGGCAGTAGCGCCAGTGGGGTTGTTGGGGAAACAGAGATAGACCAAATCCACCTTCTCAGACGGCACCTCTGGGGAGAAGTGATTGTCTGCGGTCATGGAGAGATAGACCAGACCGTCGTACTCACCGCTGCCGTTGGCTGCTCCGGTATGACCGGCCATGACGTTGGTATCGACGTAGACCGGATAGACCGGATCGGTGACGGCAATCTTGTTGTCTTTGCCAAAAATGTCGAGAATATTGCCCGTATCGCACTTGGCCCCGTCCGAAACAAACACTTCCGAGGCGTCTACGTCGCAGCCGCGAGATTGGAAATCATGCATGGCAATGTTTTCTCGCAGCCAGAGATAGCCCTGTTCCGGGCCATAACCCTTGAAAGACTCGCGATCGCCCATGTCTTCTACCGCCTGAATCATGGCGGCGCGGCAGGCTTCTGGTAAAGGCTCTGTCACGTCACCGATTCCCAGCTTGATGATTTGCGCCTCTGGGTTTGCCTCGGCAAAAGTGTTGACCCGCCGCGCAATCTCCGGAAACAGGTAGCCAGCCTTGAGCTTTAGATAGTTGTCGTTAACGGTTGCCATACGTCCAATTGAGTCACAAAACGCCCTCAATCAGCTTATCAGGTGTATGAGAGGGTGGGGACGGCCTGATCCGGTCTATCCCCATTTCCCCAGGGAGCAGGCCAGAGATCAGGCAATCGATCGCCGGAAATTAAAGAACTTGCGCAGGAAATTCTGCAAGAAGTCATTCTCGGCGTACTTGCGCTTTTTCAACTGCAGGGCCGCTTTACTGGTCACTTCCGCCAGGGTGGGATAGACGTGAATCCCCGTGAGCGCTCCCACCTTGAGATTGTGGCTCATGGCCAAGACGACTTCGTGAATGAGCTCGCCGGCGGCAGGGCCGACGATATGCGCTCCCAAAATTTCGCCGCTGCTGCGGGTGATGATTTTGGCAAAGCCGATGCCTGCGGCTTCAGCTAGCGCCCGGTCAACGCCAGAGAACTCCTGTTTCAGCACGTAGACATCATCATGGCGCGATCGCGCCTGCTCCTCAGTCAGACCCACCCGCGCCAGTTCCGGCTCGGTGAAGGTGGCCCAGGGAATTACCCGGTAGTCCGCCTTTTTCGTGGGTAAAAACAGGGCATTTTGCAGAACCACCGCTGCCTCATAGCCAGCTACATGGGTAAACTGATAGCCGCCAATTACGTCTCCTGCCGCGTAGATCTTGGGATTAGTGGTCTGCAGCTTTTCGTTGACCTTGATCCCCTCTTTGCCCACCTCTACCCCGGCTGCCTGCAGATTGAGGGCGTTGACGTTAGGCACCTGCCCGGTAGATAGCAAAATCTCATCCACCACAATCTTTTCGCCTGTATCTGTCCAGACATGCTTGCGGCCCTCAATGACCTCAACCTTCTGTGCCCGCTGGCCGTAGAGAATCCGAATTCCTTCTGCTTCTAGCTGCTGCTGCACCACCGCCGCCGCTTCTGGATCTTCCTTCGGCATAATCTGGTCGCGGCTGGAAATCATCGTCACTTCAGTGCCCAACCGATGAAAAGACTGCCCCAGCTCGCAGCCAATTGGCCCCGCTCCGATTACGGCCAGCGCCGCTGGCTGCGTCTGCAGCTTGAAGACGTTCATGTTGGTCAAGTAGCCTGCTTCCCTCAGTCCCTCGATTGGCGGTAGAGCCGGGTGAGAACCTGTGGCAATGACAAAATTTCTGGCCCTGAGCTGGCGGCCATTGACCTCCAGCGTTTGAGGGTCGGTAAACTGGCCGCTGCCAAAGATCACCTCTACTCCCAGAGACTCAAACCGCTCCGGTGAGTCATGGTGCTGAATGGTCTCAATTACCCGATGGACATGCCCCAGGGCTTCGTTGAGCTTAATTTCGTTGAGCTGAGTGTAAATACCAAAGCGCCCGGCATGTTTGACCTCATAGGCAACGCGAGCGGCGTGAATTAAGGACTTACTCGGCACGCAGCCGTAGTGCAGGCAATCTCCACCTAGTTTTGGTTCTTTTTCAATCAGGGCTACTTTGGCGTTGAGCTGAGCACCGGCGCTAGCTACCACTAACCCTGCTGACCCCCCACCAATCACCACCAAGTCATAATCAACTGCCACTGTTTTTCTCCCGCTGCTAAACGTCAATGTTCTGAGCCTAGGGGGAATAGCTGAATTCTAGCTGAGAAGCCGGGGAGAAAAAGCAGGTTTTTAGCAGATCTAAGACTCAGCGGGGTCTCATTGAACGGTTTGGGGAACTAGCACGCCTGCCTCTTGCTGAATCGGCACGATCGGCAGGATATCAAGCTGAGCGCAGTATTCTAAATCGGCGGTGTTATCGAGCCGCAGCAGCCGCTGGCCGTGAGTGGCCTGCTGCATCAGGGGCAAGAGCTGATCTTGCCAGTGGAGATAGAGCGCTACTGCGGCTACTAAAGCATCGTTGCCCGCCAGGGTGGCAAAGGTTTCGCCCGTGGCGGCAATCAGACCGTGGGCGATCGCCCCGGCGCAGACCGTATCTTCTAGAGAGTAGGTGCCTTCCCAGCCAGAACCCACCAGCCAAACCGTTTCTGGCTGCTTCTTGAGTAGAAATTCCACGGTGGCCTGCCGGGTGGTCAGGGCTGAGGTAATTACGGTTGGGGCCTGCTGAATTCGCTGCAGACAGCGGGTGCCGTTGGTGGTGCTCATAAATAGCCGCCGCCCTTGGGTCTGTTCAGGATTGTGATCCAGGGGGGAATTGCCCAAGTCACAGCCGTCTACCCGCGCACCGCCCCTTTCCCCAGCTCGAATCCGCTTTTCCGTGGGCCATTGTTCACTGACCTGCAGCAGCTCATCAATGTCGCTGAAAACTTGGATGGCTTCTGCTCCGGCGGCAAAGGCGGCTGCCATCGTGGAGGTAGCGCGTAAGACATCAATAGCGATCGCGCAGTCAGGAGCAGCGTCTGCAGGAACCTCTTCGGGCGTGTGATAAACAAATAGCTTCACGGATAATTATGTTAAAGAATATTGAATTGCCAATTTTCCATTCTAGGCCCAAGGCTTACCCTAAAACGAAAAATTAGTCCGCCGCCGCTCCTAGCGCTCCAGAATTCAGCCGGGAGCTCAGCACTCATGCGCGATCGCCTTGAGCAGGAAAAATGTCCAAGCTCAGTAGGTTCTCTGCTAAGCCGCTATGCGCTCAAATTTGCGCGGCCTCTTTGCCAGCAGCCTCAGCGACCCGGCTTTTGAGCCAGCGGCCCCAGCCGCACCACGCCGGGATACAGCATAGGCATGATGTAGGCACCCAATCCCAATCCGGCAATCAGGCCAAACAGGGCCATCACGCCGTTATTCACCTCCCAGGCGCTGAAGTTTTGCAGCGCTAGCTCCAGCGGATAAAACAGGCAGATCGCAAAGGCAATCACGAAGCCCCACAGTCCATACTGCTCCAGCCAGTAACGGCTGCGTCCCCGATCTTGAGCATAGAGCCAGCGCATTAAGACCAGCCCCAAAACAGTACCATAACAGCGGGTGCAAACAGCCATGATGTAGGGCGACCACAGCATTGGTCCCAGCTCTGGCTGCGGACAGACATGCTGGCCCATTGTGTAGATAATATCGGCAATCTGCGGCAAAATGGGCAGCGGCGCAGCGGCTAAGAGGGGAGCTGCAATTGGGCCAGAGACTAAACCTGCCAGCACAATATCTGCCAGCAGGCTAGGCCAGCCATAACGCCAAGAAGCCACAGAGGAAGAAGCCATAGCACGTCCGTTTCACAGCAATGATTTAAGCTGTACTTAATTGTAGTTGTTAGCCGCCCAGGCTGTTTAGGGGCGACTCCTCCAAGATCAAGGCTCCCTACCTCGCTTGTGCCAATGCCGAAACGAAGTCACCTGCCAGTATTTATCCGAGAGCCTGCCAAAACAAAGGAGATCTATCGTTCAAAATTTGTACAGCTTTTTGTGCGCACCTTCTTTAAATGGCAGCAAGATGGCTGTTTGGATATGGGGGCGTCGTTAGCGTACTATGCCTTATTTTCGCTTTTTCCGATTCTGCTGGTCATGCTCAGCGTTATGGGCTTTTTGCTAGGCCCTGAGACTGATATCTACGGGCAGATTCTAGTCTTAGCCCAAGAGCTGCTGCCACCTAGCGCCTTCAACGTTGTTGAAACCACCCTGTTACAACTACATGAGGGCAGCGTCGAGGCCAGCATTGTCGGTTTTGCAGTTTTGCTCTTTACCGCCAGCGGCTTTTTCAACGCCCTCGATCGCTCGTTTGAGAAAATTTGGCGCGCTCATGAACCCATTGAGCAAAATCTCAGCTGGCAGAGAATTGTGCTGCGGTTTTTGCGCCGACGTGTTTTTGCCTTCCTGCTGGTATTGGGGTCTGCCGCTATTTTGTTAGCTTCCATGCTGTCCAAAATTGCGATCGATATTTTTCTCAAAGTGGTTAATACGGTCAGCAGCCAGGTGGGCCTAATTGTGCTGGACGGCGTGAAGCTGCTGCCTTATTTGCAGCTCATTGTCTCATTCTTGCTGCTGACCCTGGTGCTGATGCTGCTGTTTAAGGTGTTGCCGCCGCGCCGGATCCAGTGGCGAGATGTGCGCTTGAGCGGACTGTTAACTGCTTTGCTATTGGTTATTTTGCAGCAGCTCATTAGTAACAGCGTCATCAGCCTGGGCAGTCGCTTCAAGTCCTACGGCGTCGTGGGCGGGGTGATGGTGCTGATGTTTTGGATTTATCTCACCAGCCAGATTTTCTTTTTAGGTGGCGAATTTACCTATGTCTATGCCCGCATGTTTGGTAGCCGTCAAAATGCAACTTCGAGCCTTTTTAATACGTCCTTTCCTTCCTGATAGGATGTTTAACTCGTTAACGGCCCAGAAAGGTCGGGCTTAATGTAAATTAGGCATCAAGTTTTGGTAAAGCTTTAGGCATTTACCGACTGAATTTCTCGGAGGCCCGTCTATCAGTACTAAGTTTGAAGTTAGATTAAGCGGCTCTGGCAATGGGGCTAGTTTTGCAACGCCATGCCAATGATTTTGACCCTCGGCATTACGATCGCGGCTTTAGCCTGTTTTGTGTTTGAGTGGCTGCCAGCGGATATTACCGCTCTATCCGTGATGGTACTCTTGATGCTGCTAGGTTTGGTGACGCCCGAAGAAGGTATTGCTGGCTTTAGCAATTCTGCCACCATCACCGTTATGGCCATGTTTGTTCTCAGCGCCGGCATCTCCCGCACGGGTGCCCTGCAGCAGGCCAGTAGCTGGATTATTCGCTGGGGCGGCAAGCAGCCTAGTCAGCAAATTTTAGCGATGGGGGCGATCGCCGGGCCGATTTCTGGCGTCATCAACAACACCGCCGTGGTTTCCGTCTTTTTGCCTATTATTGAAGATCTATGCCGCCAGCAGCGGATCTCGGTTTCCAAGCTGCTGATGCCCCTGTCTTTTGCCACTATTCTCGGCGGCATGATGACCGTAGTGGGCACCTCCACCAGCGTTCTGGCCAGCGGCCTTTCCGATAAGCTGGGCTACGGCGAATTCAGCCTGTTTCAATTCACAGCGATGGGGGCCATTATCTTTGTTGTGGGGCTGGCCTATTTGGTCTGCGTCGCGCCCGCCCTGCTGCCCGATCGCAAAGCGCCCTACGACGGCCTCGGTGAAGACTACGCCCTCAAGGACTACGTCAGCGAAGTGGTGATTACGCCTCGCTCTAGCCTAGTTGGCCACAGCCTCAAAGAAAGCCAGCTTCAACGCCGCTTTGACGTAGACGTGCTAGAGGTGATTCGCAACGGCAACCGCTTTCCCCAGCCTCTGGCCGATAAGACCCTCGCTGCCGGAGATATTCTGCTGGTGCGGGGCGGACGGCAAGACCTGCTCAAAATCCGCGACAGCGAAGGGATTGAGATTTTGCCGGACGTGCAGTTTGGCCAAAAGTCCTGGCAGGCTGACCTCAGCTCCGACGTAGAGGGGGTGGCTGAGGTGCTGGTGCTGTCCAACTCCAACCTGATTGGCTCTACCCTTAAAGAAATTCGCTTCCGGCAGCGCCATAACGCTACGGTGCTGGCAATGCGGCGGGGGGAGGAACTGGTGCGCGATCGCCTGGGTAAAGTGCCCCTGAGATTTGGCGATCTGCTGCTGGTGCAGGGGCCAAAGCAGAGCTTTGTCGGTTTACAAACCAGCCGCGATTTGCTGGTGCTAGAGCAGCGCGACTTAGAAACGCTGCGCTCAGATCGGGCCAATATTGCCATTGGCATTGGGGTGGGCGTGGTGGTGCTGGCGGCAGTGACCCAAATACCGATTTTGGTATCGGCTCTGGCCGGAGTGATGCTGATGATTCTGACTGGCTGTCTGAAGCCAGGTGAACTCTACCAGGCAGTGCGCTGGGACGTCATTTTTTTACTGGCCTGCCTAATTCCCCTGGGAACGGCAATGGAAAAGTCCGGCACGACCCAGATTATTGCAGAACAGCTAGTCAACCTGGGCGGAGGACTTTCTAGCTACTGGCTGCTGCTGTTTGTTTTTACCATGACATCCTTGCTCACAGGCATTTTGTCCAACAGCGCAGCGGTGATTTTGCTGCTGCCCGTCGGGGTACAGGTAGCCCAAACCCTAGATCTAAACCCCTTCACCATGATGTTTGTGATTACCTTTGCCGCCTCCAACAGCTTCATGACCCCGATTGGCTATCAGACCAATACGATGATCTACGGGGTGGGCGGCTATCGGTTTTTAGATTTTGTCAGAGTCGGGGGGCCACTGAGCCTGATTATGGCGGTGATTACCCCGGCCCTGGCACTCTGGCTGTATGGGCTTTAGCCCCGGTCAGAGCTGTGAGAGCGGCTGATGGCCCTCTCAGGTCAAACTGTCGAGCAGTCCTAGACAGGAATTTGGCTCAGGCAGATGTTTACGTCCACGATGTTAGGAGATAGAAAAAGCAGTTATGGGTTCACAACAACGCGGAGTTACAGTTTGGTTTACGGGTTTGAGCGGTTCCGGCAAGTCCACGATTGCGCGGGCTTTGGAACAGGAACTACGCGCCCGGAGCTGCAAGCTAGAGGTGCTAGACGGCGATATTGTTCGCACCAATTTGACCAAGGGCTTAGGCTTCAGCAAAGAAGACCGGGATGAAAACATTCGCCGGATTGGCTTTGTTTCCCACCTGCTTACCCGCAACGGCGTCATTGTGCTGGTGTCGGCCATTTCTCCCTACCAGGCAGTACGCGAAGAGGTGCGCGATCGCATAGAAGATTTCGTTGAGATCTATGTCAACGCGCCGGTAGAAGTCTGCGAGGAGCGGGATGTCAAAGGGCTTTATAAAAAGGCCAGAGCCGGAGAAATCAAGGGCTTTACGGGGATCGACGATCCTTACGAAGCGCCTACTAACCCTGAAGTTGAGTGCCGCACCGACAAAGAGAGTCTCGAAGAGAGCGTCAACAAGGTGCTGGCAAAGCTAGAGGAAATGGGCTATCTCCAGCCAGTAGCGGCTGCGGTCTAGCGGTATTTTCTTTTATAGGGTGCGTTGTGACATCACAACGCACCGCCACGAGAAGGTTTGTGGCCTATTGTCAATTCAAATTATTCAATATTCAGCCTTTGCCAAATCTGGTCGAAGCGCTGCGGCTGGGTCACCTTGAGCAAAAATAATCCCGCCGCCGCGATCGCTATCAAAGCCAGTCCCAAAGAAACAAGCTGCGAAGCTGATGAGCGGCGAGTCGATTTAGGCCGAGTCATGGCAGGCGGCGATCGCCGCTGGGGGGTCGCCACGGAGGGACGGGGGTTAACCGAAGTAGGGCGATTGTTCGCCTCTGTTTGCAACCGGGCCAAACCCTGCAGCAGCGGTAGCGGCACCTGCTCGGTGCGACCCCAATTTTTAAGCGCCGTTTCGGTGAGGCCGCAGAGGTTTGGCTGCTGCATTTTAGCAAGTTGCTGCAGCAGCGGCTGGCTGCTCGTCACGAGTACCACGAGCTGATCGCGGTGATTCTGAGCCAAAGCATGGGCGCACTCCAGCACCGCGATCGCCTGTCTGGCCCGCTTGCTGAGGGTTTGGCCGTCTGGCTGCGTCAAAGCCGGGTGGGGCTGACGCTCGGTACTGACCTGCCAGCCGCTGGTGGGATAAAACCGGAAAAATTCTCTGGCCTTGGGTTCTAAGGCCGGATCAGGCGCGCGATCGCAGAGAAATTTTACCTCTTCTAGCACTCCCTGGGGCAGGCAGCACTGCCCTAACTGGCCGTAGCGCTGCCACTCTCGCAAATTACCCGCCAGCAGCGCCGGGGTATCAAACAGCAGGCGATAGACGGCAGTTTCCATAGAGCTTCTAGACCCCAATGCCTAAGCGGCCTGCCAGTCCGGGCGACAGCGGTAGCAGCGTTGCCAGCATCAAGAACAAGACCAACAGCCCCAGCGCGGCTCGCGCATCGTCCGGTTCACTCAGGTCATTCAGGCAGGGCCGCTCCAGGTTCCGCTGCAAGAACAGAATCAACACGGCCCAGTAGAGCGCTAATGGATTGACGAACGAAACCAGCGCCAGCACGATTAGAGTAATGATTGTGGCGCGTCCGGCCACCTTGCGACCATAGACTGCCTGCACGATGCGACCGCCATCGAGCTGGCCGGCTGGCATTAAATTGATGGCGTTGATTACCAATCCCAGCCAGCCCAGCAGCACCAGCGGATGCACGTCTATCAGGTTTTGCTGCACATCTGCGCCCAGCATCACCCGCGCCAGAGAACCGACTAAAATCGAGCTTTGAAAGAAGCCTGCCGGAATTTGGAACAAGCTGCCTGAATGGGAAAGTCCCAGCCCAATTAGCAGCATTACTAAGGACACGACGCCCCCCGCCGCTGGCCCCGCAAAGGCAATGTCAAACAGGACGGTGCGGTTCGGCAGCAGCGACTCGAAGCGGGTCAGACTGCCGAAAGAGCCAATTTGCCAAGCAGGCAGAAAAAACGGCGGGCTGGTCTTGATACCATAGCCTTGGGCCTGGAAGAAATGGCCGAATTCGTGCACAACTAAAATCAAGAAAATGCCCAAGGCCAGCGGCAGAATTTCCGGCCAGCGGCCCGTTTCTTGAAAAAAGTCGAAGCCCATGAGAATACCGCTGGTTTCCAGACAGGTGGCCAGAGTGGCGATCGCCAGAGCAACGCACAAAACCTTTTGAGCCGTCGTCGTCGGCTTGGGGTCGGCGCTGCCGGGCAGCACAATTACCACGGGCCGATCTTCTGGTCCCTCCAGCAGGAATAGGCGATAGCGATCGCCTAACCGCGCCGCTAACATTTCTCCCAGCTTAACGGCCGTCTCTTCCGGCTCCCCGCGCAGGTTTCCCTTAAAGATGGCCCCTTCCTGATAGGGAATGGTTTCAGTCCTAAAAAAGGTATCAACGCCGAAAATACCTTCAATCTGGCTCAGCTCTTCAGTGGGAATCGTGGTCACGGCTGGCTCGCCGTCAGCAGCAGGCTCGGCTTCATCGGTTTCAGTCGGCGATGCAGAACCCTCCCCCATCTCTTTTTCGGTGACAGCGGCAAAGCTAGAAGCTCGCTTTGCCGCTAGCTCATCAGCCCCCAAGCTCCGCAGTTGCCTGCCTAAATAAATATATAAACCAGCCGATATCAGCACTAGCGCTAGCACCCCGGCCAGATTCAGAAAAACACCTGCGGCGAATAGGCCAAAGAAGATCAGCCAGGGCACCATCAGCACCAGTGACTGTAGCCAGGCTAAAATTCCCAGTTTGCCAAAGGGTCGCGCTCGGAGAAATCCCCAGACCAAAATGGCGATCGCCGCCAGCAAAATCAAAAACGTGATCATTTAACTCGTTTTAGTTAAAAACAACTCATAGAGATAGGCTAAGTATTTGTCTATACTCACTCGCAACGCCCAGGGATGCAACTGTCTACCGGCTGTCATTCTGCCGGCTGCGCGGCAGCAGGCTCTGCCAAAATTGCCGCCAATGCCGATCGAACCGGCTGGGGATCGTATCCCAGGGCAAAGGCGCGGTTGCTCTCGAGGGAAACATCGTGCGGCCGGGGAGCAGGCATGGCCACCTGCGATCGCAACCTGGCCGTCAGCCGCGACTCCGGCAGGCCCAGCAACGCGACCAGTAGCTGCCCGAACCGATAGCGAGAGAGCCGTTCCCTGCCGCCCAGATGCAAAATGCCCTCGGTCTGTAAGGCCAACAAAAGTCCTTTGGCAGCACATTCAGCCCGCACTGGCGTCCGAAACTCATCGGTAAACAAAGCTAAAGGCTCGGCTTCCTGTAGCTGATCGATGAAGCCCTGCAGGAAACAGCCCGCCGTTGGCGTAGCCCGGTCGTACATCAGCGGCAGACGGCAAACGGTTGCCTGCGGATAAACGGTTAGAATTTCGGCCTCTGCGATCGCTTTTTGCTGACCATAGTAGCTCAGCGGTGTGGGCTGGTCACTTTCGCTGTAGGGGGCTGCTTCGCCATTGAAAACTAGGTCCGTTGATGTGAACACGTAGGGAATTTGCGCCTGGGCACAAAGCTGAGCTAATTGGAGAGAAGCTGTAACGTTAATCGGATAGGTCGCGGCCGGATGGAGCTGACAAAAGTTGGGTTTGGACTGGGCGGCGGTGTGAATCACAGCATCAGGCTGAACCGACTGAAACAGCGCCGCGATCGCATTTGAATCGGCCAAATCGAGCGCATGCAGCGAACTGTCCGGTAGCTGAGGCCGCTGCTGGTAATACGTTCCCCAAACCTGCCAGTCTGTCTGAGCCAGCCGACAGACATAGCCGCCGAGAAAACCGCTGGCCCCCGTCACTAAGAGTTTTGCCATTCGTCTATGGGTAATTGACTCTATTCCCTCTACGATAGGGCAAGGATTTGCCGCGCCAGCAGGCCGTCACGATTTCAGCCTTTGCAACGACTATGACCCACAACTCTTCTCAACCAGAGACGCCCGAATCTCTAACCGCCGATACCCACAACGGCGAGGCTGAGGCGATCGCAGCAGAGGCTTCTCAGCCTGCGGAATCAGTCACTCCTGAAGAGGCTGACCTAGCCGAGGCCTCCCCCGATACGGCTGACGCGCTAGCAACGGCTTCTGAGGCAACAGCCACCGCTGAAGAAAGCTCGGTTCGCGTCGTCACGGTCACCCCCTCCGGCACGCGGCAACCCAGCCCGGCTTCGGCTAACGTCGTGGCTTTGGTGGCCGTTGCGATCCTGCTGACTGGCTTGGCTTTAGATGACTTTTGGCTAACGCTGGCCGGATCGCTGGTCACGATGACGATTTCGTTTCGTCTGATCTGGCCTTCTCTCAGCGCCTTTTTGGCTGAAATTTCTAGCCAGCAGCAGGCTCTCCTCGTTGCCCTCCCCAGCTCTGTTCTTGGCATTATTGGGCTGATGCAGATTAGCGGCATCAATGCCCGCATTTTAGCTTGGGGGCGGGGTATTCGCTGGGACGTGGTAGGAGCAATTGGGGACTTCTTCGGCGCCTTTGGCCAGATTTTTATCGCGGTGCTGGCGGTTTACGTAGCGTGGCGGCAGTACATCATCTCCCGCGATCTGACGGTGCAGCAAAACCGTATCACCCAGCAGCAAACGATTGACGCTTATTTTCAAGGTATCTCTGATCTGGTCCTAGATGATGAAGGGCTGCTAGAAGATTGGCCGCAGGAGCGAGCGATCGCCGAAGCCCGGACAGCCGTTATTCTCAGCAGCATTGATGCCTCCGGCAAGGCTAAGGTGATTCGCTTTTTGTCGCGATCGCGCTTGCTGACGCCGCTGAAGCGAGATACCCGTCTGGGCCGTCCGATTTTAGACGGCAGCGGCGGCTACGCTGAGGATCGCCAGCAGGGCACCCGCGTGATTGACTTGGGGGTCATGCTGGCGGCTACCGACCTGTCGGCCAGTGACCTGCGCTGGAGCGACCTCAGCGATGCCAACTTGGTCAGGGTCAATCTGTATAAAGGTGATTTGGTGCGGGCCAACCTGGCGCGGGCCATTCTCTACGAGGCCAACCTCACCGGCGCCGACCTCATGGGATCCCGGTTTTTCTACGGCTCTTTAGAAACCGCCTCTCCCCGCAGCCGCACCGATCCGCCTAACTACATCACGGGTGCCTATACGGGAGCGGTGGTAGAGGGAGCCAATTTCACCAACGTGCAGCGACTTTCTGAAATTCAGCGCCACTACTGCTGTGCCTGGTGCGGCAGTCGCAGCCGTGCCACCATTCCCGGCGGCTGTGAAGATGTGCCCAATTTGCTAGGCCGTTAGCGGGCGATCGCTGACAGCATGCAGAACTACCTCAGGCCCAAAAACTTGTGAGTTTGCAAACTCAGGCGCCAGTTAGGCTGCTGTCGCACATAGTCAAAGACAAGCTGCGTACTCTCTGGCGTGTTCCACTCTGGCTGCAGCAGCTTAACGGCAGTCGCGGGTACCAGAGCCGCCTGCTGTTCGGCCCAAATAAAATCTTCAGGCTGAGCAATTACCACCTTTAACTCATCAACGTGAGGATAAACGCTGGCATGGGGCGGCTTGAAGCGCTTTGGTGAGCAAGTAACCCAGTCAAAGGTACCGCTGAAGGGATGAGATCCAGAGGTCTCGAGGTGAACTTTTAGATTTTGGGCCTGTAATGCGGCTGTCAGCCGTCCTAAGTCGTGCATTAACGGTTCGCCGCCCGTAATCACCACAATTCGGGGCTGCGCGGCTGCCGCTGCCTCAACAATTTGAGGCACCGTTTGCTGTGGATGCCGCTGAAGATTCCAAGACTCCTTCGTATCGCAAAACCAGCAGCCTACATCACAGCCACCCAAGCGAATAAACCAGGCGCTGGTACCGCTCCAGGTGCCCTCGCCTTGCACAGAGTGAAAAGTCTCAACGATAGGATAAGTGAGTGGCGCAGCTTCAATCGTCTTCATAAGTGGCCCAGCTATTGGCAGTTTCCGAGACAGCTACTTTCAGCTTGATGCCTTCTGGGAGCTGCTTTTTAGTCTTGTCGTAAATATACTGAGCAATCATTTCAGCGGTTGTTGCATAAGCTTCTGGCAGTACTTCATTCAAAACACAGTGATCCAGTCCGCCCTTAAGCACGTCGCGCTTAGCCCAGCGTAAGCTACGAAAATCAGCTACCATCACCGGATTAGGGCAGTATTCAGAGGCGTGAAGCTGCCGCGCGATCGCCTCTATCCGTACCCGGTAGCTATGGCCGTGGAGTCGCCCGCAGGGGCCATTGTAGTCTTTTATGTAGTGCGCGGCTTCAAAGCTAAACTCGGTAGTCAGCGTCCACTTGGGCATGAACTTTTGTAGCGAAAAGGACATTTTTCAGCCTAACGCATTCTTCAGGGGAGAAGCGATCGCGCTAAAAACTTGAGTGCCCATAGCTGCTAGCCGCTGAGAAAAGCGATGATGTGACCGAACCCTATGCCGAATGCTGAGGGAGAATAGGGAGATATCCCGTTTTTCCTAATCCAAGATTATTGACAGTTTTGACAAACTCTAGGCAAATTCCCTTTCTCTACGAAACGCCGGCGGAAGTACTGCGATCGCGGCAGCAGCGAGTCGTGGCAGTGGGCGATCGTCGGTTTTACCTGACGCTGCCGCAGGACACCGACGACCTGCTGGATCATCCAGCAATTCATTCAGCCTTCGAGGCAGATGAGTATTTGCCCTACTGGGCAGAGATTTGGCCCTCGGCGCTGATGCTGGGGGAGGCTTTGCTGACGGAACCCTGGCCGCAGGGGAGCTTAGCCCTGGAAATTGGCTGCGGCTTGGGACTAGCTGGACTCACGGCCCTGTCTTTAGGGATGCGGGTAATTTTTAGCGACTATGACGCGGCGGCACTGCAGTTTGCGGCAGAAAATGCGGCGATGAATGGGTTTGACCAGTTTGACCTCTGCCAGATTGACTGGCGGCATCCACCGCCAGATTTGCAGGTACCGCTGATCTTGGCGGCGGACGTGATTTATGAGGCGCGAAACGTGGAGCCGCTGGTGGCGCTGATGACAAAGCTGCTGCTGCCGGGGGGAGCGTGCTGGCTGGTAGATCCCAATCGCTCCTATGCGGAGGATTTTCGGGCGGCGCTGACGCAAAGCAGGCTGGCGTTTGAGACAACGGCGCGGCAGGTGACGCCACCGGGGCAGAAAACGGTTCACGGGACGCTGTATCGAATCCGGCAGGAGCGATCCTAGGCAGGACACCCGACTTTGCTCAGCAGATTGAGCGCCCCTAGCTGCTTAAGCTGCTCTAGCTGCGACTGATTTCTCACCAGCAGCGAGCCCGCATATCCCAGGGAGTTTACCGGGATAGCCTCATAGCTCTCCTGCGATCGCGGCACAACCATCATCCACCGCCGCGTTGCCAGCCAGTTATAGGCAGCCGTTTGCCGGTCGCCCTGATAGGCAATTCCAGTGGCGGCTAAAAGCTGCTGGTAGAGGCTGAGGGCGTAGTCGGCCATGCGAGCGGGCTGGTCAAGCAGGGCCAGATCAAGGCGACCAATAGCGTGAACAAAGGGGAGCAGCGGCGATCGCCCAATGTTGCTTTGCCACTCCGTCGCGGCGATCGCAGTTTCAATCGGCAGACTCGCCATGCCGTCAACTAGCGGCAAAGGCACTATCTGTAAATGCTTGTGGGGCTGACTAGCCCCCGCCGCTCTGCCGCCATTGTAAAAAGCGAAACCGTCAATCTCAGCCATACAGGCCCACAGCGCCAGCATATCTAGCGGATTGAGCCAGCACTCCTGCGACTCAAAAGCGCGAGTCACGATCAAAATATGGTGATCGACCACGTTGAACTTGTTGAGCAGGCACAGATGGGTGTGGGAGAGATCCGTTACAAATAGATCTTTCTCATACGGCAAAAACGGGTTGAAATCCTGAGGCTGTCGCTTTTTCGCCTTTTCTTTGCGCACCAGATTTGCCAAAATGCGCACCACAAAGTCAACGCCCTGCTGCTCCAGCCGCTCATACTCAGTCGGAATTGATTGTAAAGCGCCAGAGGTAAGTGCCCGCTGGGTACGGGTTGTAATTTTTTGCCACAGTGTGCCTGCCTCAAAACAGAGCGAGGATGAATCAGAAGCCATAACCCAAGCCTACCGCCTATCCTCGTGCAATCTAGCAGAAAAGTGATCCCCGCTGTTCATAGCTGCGCTGAGGAATTGCCCTGTCTTTTATCTGTCCGATACCTCAGCCTCAGCCGATTCCCTATCGGCCACTGCCGGAGAACAGGCTGTCTGAGGCGGCATTAGGGCAACCACATGGGGTACCGGACGGGGCGTATAGCGCATTAGAGGTTCCCCTTCATAGGTTAAGGAGGTGCTGGCCCCAGAATCGAGCATCACAGCATCCCGCAGCCCCAGTTGGCTCAGGAGTTTTCCTAGCTGCACGGAGTTGACCCGGTCATTGGAGACGCCAATCACCGGGCGACCGGCCCGGTCAATGCCCCAAAAGGCGCGGTGACGCTCCGCGTCATAGTCAAACAGGTTGCCAAACAGTTGAGCTTCGCGGGGCTGACCCTCCTTGACTAGCCAAGCCGCAGCGACGAAGGCATCGGTCACGTCGGCGGCTTCTGCCTGCACCCCGGCTAGGGTATTGTGCTGCGCGGGATCAAAGGGCACAAATTCTACTTTTTGGGGGCTAATGAGTACTAAGGGACGCCCAGCCAGGAGAGGATTTTCACCAGCATTGCCCGGCACAAATTCGCCGGTTGACTGGCTGTAAATGGGGCCAATCATGGTGTTGGAATCCAGATATTTCAGGGAGAAGAAGGCCCCATCGACAGCGGCGACAGCATCAGTATCCGCGATAATCTCAGAAACCTGATAGCGGCTGTCGGCGTGAATCGTGACGGGCTTGCCGCCGGTAACCAGAAAGAGAGGAATATCTTCTAGGGTAAAACGGCGCAGACTGACCTCGGTGCCAAAGTCAAAGTGCCCCGGCTGGGTGGCTGCCGGAGGACCACCCCAGGCGTCTTCAATCACGTCTTCTAAGCGGGACTGACCAAAACGGGCGATCGCTAGCAAGCTTTCAGACTCCCCGGCAAAGCGCTCGTCAATATCATCCATGGTCAGAGCCGCTGAGTATCCGGCCTCAGCCACCACGTCTGCCACCCGCTCATCGTATTTGCCTTCGGGATAGGTGAAATAGCGTATGGGCTGATCGAGCTTGGCTTCAATCAGGCGCTTAGAGTCAAAAATTTCCTGGCGTAGCTCCGCGTCAGTCAAGGGCCGCAGATCACGGGGATGGGTGACGCTGTGGGCAGCGATGGTGATTAGGGGATCTTTAGACATCTGCTGCACCTGATCCCAGGTGAGAGTGGAGCGTCCGACAATATCGCCCTCTAGCTTGCCAGTGAAAACTGAGAAAGTCGCCGGATAGCCATAGCGCTTTAGCAGCGGATAGACATAGGTGTAGTGTCCGGCATAGCCATCGTCAAAGGTGAGCAAAATGGGCTTATCGGGCAGGGGAGTGCCCGTACTCAGGTGATAGACGAGCTGGTCTAAACTGATGGGAGTCAGGCCGTTGGCTTTGATCAGCTCAAAATCGGCCTCTAGCTCCTCTGGCGTCACGTCGAAGAACACCTCTTTCTCAGCCAAAATATCGTGATACATCATCACCGGGACTTTGGCGAGCTGAGCCTGCTGGTGAACTTGTGGCCAGTCAATCGGCACTGCCTGAAGCGCCAAGGATAAGTTGAGGTGGCTGATGGTGCGACCGATGCCTGCGGTCGGGGCGATCGCCTCTGTGGGCAAGGCCGTGGCGCTGGCAGCGGCCTGGGCTAGATTAGCGACTGGGGCGCAGAGCTGAGCGGCGGCGGCTTCTAGGTCAGGCGGTTCAGACTCGGAGGCAAGCAGGGCAATGGGTAAAGCTGTCACCAAGGCTGACATCATTTGTTGACTGACAGGCTGCATGGCCGCTAGCGGTTCCTCTGCCTGAGATTCGCGGTAATCCAACCACAAAACAGCTAGTGCCGCCAGACTGAGGCCACCGGCGGCGCTGATACCAAAAATAAGCAATCGCTGCCATCTGCGAGCAGCCGACGTCTGAGAATTCTGCATTACCGAATCCTTGTCTTGAATTTAAACACGGCAACTGGGAGGATAGTGACTTAAATCACAGGGATGCTTTGACTGAGACTGTATGGAAACCCGCCGAAACTTTCACGAGCTGATTAAACATCAGTCCGCAATGTGCTGGGTTAGATCCGGAAACGATATTCTTTCAGCCCTATTATTTCAGACTTAGGTGCTTTTCTATCATGCTTCCGACACATGGACGCTATCGGTATTCCTCCATTGTTCAACGGGCTGACTATAGCTGGCCGCAAGATCGCCGCCTAGCTGTTTATATTGGTCTAAATCTAGAACATTTTGCTTTTGGTGAAGGACTAGGGGCCACTCTCGCTCCCGGTGGACCGCAGCCCGACGTGCTGAACTATGCCTGGCGAGACTATGGTAACCGAGTCGGCGTTTGGCGACTGCTGGATTTGTTTGAAGAACTCAGCCTGCCGGTAGCAGCGCTGGTTAATGCGAGTCTCTACGATTACTGCCCGGAAGTCATGGCCGCGTTCCGCGATCGCGGCGATGAAATTGTGGCGCATGGGCGTACCAATTCTGAGCGCCAGAGCCTCCTCTCAGAGGAGGAGGAGACTCAGCTCATTGCCGAGACGACCAAAACAATTGCCCACCACGAGGGCCAGCCGCCTCGGGGTTGGCTAGGACCTTGGATCGCTCAGAGCCCCATCACGCCGGATCTACTGCAGGAGGCCAACTATACGTACTGTCTAGACTGGTGCTGCGACGACCAGCCCATCTGGTTCCAGACCCGGCAGGGCAGGCTGCTAGCCATTCCCTATCCCCAAGAGGTGAATGACATTCCGGCGATCGCGGTCCGTCGGGCCAGCGCTGCCGAATTTGCCGCCATGATTGTGGATAACTTTGATGAAATGCAGGCGCAGTCGCAGCAGCAGCCCCTGGTTTTTGGCATCTCGCTGCATCCCTATATTGTGGGCCAGCCCTTTCGGCTGCGGCACCTGCGCCGGGCACTGCAGCACATCCGACAGCACAGCGACGCTGTTTGGTTTACCCATCCCGGCGCGATCGCAGAGTACGTCATGACCCTGCCAGAAGGCAGTATTCCTTAAGCAACCCTAAGCTTTGCCCGATTTGCTAAGTGTTGTCTTCCAAATGGCAGATTCAATCGGGCTTTGCTAATTTTGAGGACTCTGCGGAATTAAACCCGTCAAACGTGGAAGTATCTGCAAGGCAGCGTGCAAGGAGCGATGGCGGATGACAACCGATCCCGGATTGACCAAAATGCTGGCGTTTATCGGCAGCTATCAGCAGCAGCGTCCCCAGCAGACGGCAGCAGCGATTGTACGAGAACTGCGAGCCTATACAAAGCCCGGATACACCTCAACTTTTTGGGAACTGGTAGCGGGCTACAATCCCGATTTCGTTAAAGGGGAACTGGATGATGAAACGGTAATAATGGCGGGGCAAGCGGTTGATTTCGCCCACCTGATTGCGGCTCTTTCAGACCAGTTCGTCGGCGGCAACCTGGTTTCTCGCCTCGCCGATCGCTTTTTCTACCTGCGATCGCACCTCTTCAGCAATATTCCCTACGATACCCGCGAGTTTACCGCCGCCATTGGCGATACGGCCCAGCCAATTGAGATGTACTTGGCCAAGTATGGCAGCGACACCTACGACCGGGCGAAACTGCAGCAGATGCTGCGCAGCTTTGCTTCTGACAAAGACTATGCCGCCGATATTCTGGCTTTTGTCATCGGGCGATCGCTGCGGGATAAGCCGCAGCAGTCCATTACAGAGGTGATGGGGCAAATTGACAAAACTCCTTTTGCCGAGAGCGTTCGTCTCTATCTCAGCACAACCTTGGGCGCTAAAATCAGTCAGCCGTCCTCATCCCTAGAAAACTTAGCAGCCGTCAAGCACGAAATTCAGCGTCGCATCCGCGCCTATTTGATTTACAAGCGCGACACGCTGAAAGAAAGCCTGCTGAACTTCAACTACCGCCTGAAAGTGCGGCCAGCGCTGATCAGCGACGCTGCCGATCACTTTCTCACCTATCTGCTGCACAAAGCGCAGCTCAGCGGTTAGACCGCCGCGATCGCCCTACAAAATTTGGGACAGGAACTGCTTGCTGCGCTCCTCTTGAGGATTCTTGAAGAACGCCTCTGGCGTGCCCTCTTCCACCAGCATGCCGTCAGCCATTAGTACGACCCGGTCGGCCACCTCGCGGGCAAACCCCACTTCGTGGGTGACGCAAACCATCGTCATGCCTTCACCTGCTAGCTCTCGCATCACGTCTAGGACTTCCCGCACCATTTCCGGGTCAAGGGCAGACGTGGGTTCGTCAAACAGCATCGCTTTGGGCTGCATGGCGAGAGAACGAGCGATCGCCACCCGCTGCTGCTGCCCCCCAGAAAGCTGTCCGGGATATTTCTTAGCCTGCTCGGCAATGCCAACCCGCTCTAAGAGCTGCATCGCCACTTCATTGGCTTTGCGCTTGGGCCAGCGGCGCACCCAGATGGGGGCTAGGGTCACGTTCTGCAACACGGTCAGGTGAGGAAACAGGTTGAACTGCTGAAACACCATGCCCACTTCTTTGCGGACTTTTTCAATGTCTTTCAAGTCATGGGAAATTAAGATACCGTCAATTTCTACGCTGCCTTTTTGATAAGGCTCTAGCGCATTAAACGTCCGAATAAACGTAGACTTACCGGAACCCGAAGGTCCCATAATCACCACCACTTCACCTCGATTGACCGTTAAGCTAACGCCCTTGAGTACGTGAAAGCCATTGTCGTACCACTTCTCCACATCTTTCGCCACAATGACAGGCTCAGCCCCGGTAGCAGGTCGGGCATCGGTTTCGGTTTGAAACTGGGTCATGATCAATTTTCCTTTCTAAAATAGCCGCCAGCGGCCAAGTAAGCTTTGCTGGATTTTAGAGCTGCATCCTCTTTGTTCCCTATCAGCCAGACTCGCTAGCACTTTAGCCTTACAGTCAGCCCGCAGCCTCAAAGCTGTAGCCCTATTCTGGCATTAACTTAAGCCTGATTGAGCTTGGAATCTGTCAACTGTTACACGCAGAGATATTTAGTGGCCCGTATTGAGCTTTTCCTCAATCTTGCGACTGCCCAGAGACATGGCGTAGCAGAAAAACCAGTAGATGGCCCCAATGAACAAATAGACTTCGGCATAGCGACCTAAATAGGTCGGGTTTGCCAAAATAGAGCGACTAATGCCGAGCAACTCGGCCAGCCCCACAATCGACAGCAGCGTGGTGTCTTGAAACAAGCTGATGAACTGACCCACAATCGCCGGAATGGCGATTTTCAGCGCCTGGGGCAGGACAATGAACAGCATCGTCAGCGGCTTGTTCAGGCCCATTGAAGCTGCCGCCTCGCTCTGACCGCGCGGAATCGCCTGTAAGCCCGCCCGTACGTTTTCCGCCAGGTAGGCAGCGCTAAACAGGGTTAAACCAATCACGGCTCTAGCAATTCGCTCCGGTCGCATGCCGTCCGGCAGAAATAGGGGAATCATCACCTGTCCCATGAACAGGATAGAAATTAGCGGTACGCCTCTGACCAGTTCGATGTAAGCGGTTGATAGCCACTTGACGGCAGGTAGCTGGCTGCGTCTACCTAAAGCCAAAAGCAGGCCCAGCGGAAAGCACAGCAGAATACCTGAAACCGCGACCAGCAGCGTCAGCAGCAAGCCGCCCCAGTCATTGATGGGTGAGGCCGGGCGAGCCGCGCCAAAGAAGAAGTAGCCTAGGCCGCCCAGAATCGAACCAGGCACCAGCGGCACGTAGGGGATGGGATTGAAGATCAGCGGATAAAGCGGCAGCAGGCTAATCAGCCAGATGGCAGAAATCCAGAGGCCCAGCTTGGGCACCTTTTTGGCGATCGCCCGGCCCACCCAAGCCATACCGACGACCAAGGCCACCATCAGCAGCAGTTTTGGGCTGGCCGGACGGGTCAGCGGAAACAGCACGATGGCAGCGCAGATAACGCCAATGCCAATCAAGACGTTGCGGCTAAATAGGGTAGAAATATTGCGTCCCAAAACGCCCCAGGAAAGGCCCCCCAAAGCGCAAATCAGTCCCAGCAGTGTCCAGACCCGCCAGTAGAGATCAGCGGGATATAGCCCGGTCATAAACAGCCCCAGGTTGCTGGGAATGACCTGCCACTGCGCCGCCGTAAAGGCCCAGGTCAGGAGTCCATAAGCCGCGTAGGCCAAAATCAGCACTACGACCACCGTGAGCAGGCTGTTGAACCAGTCGCTAAAAAGGTGCTTGCGCATCCAGGTGATAGGGCCGGGCTGAGTGCCGACTGGAGGCTGCGCCGTGGTATCGCTAGGGGTAATGCTGGTCATGGCTTAGCGCTCCTTAAACTGAACGGCTTGGTTAAGCTGGTTCATGCCCAGCGAGATGATCAAGTTGATCACAAGGTAGGTGCCCATCAGCACCAGAAAGACTTCTACAGGGCGTCCGGTTTGGTTGTAGGTGGTATTAGCCACGGCGTAGATTTCGGGATAGGCAACGGCGAAAGCCAGACTGGAGTTTTTCGCCAGGTTCATAAATTCGCTATTGAGCGGGGGAATAATTACCCGCATTGCCTGAGGAAACACCACTAGCCGCATCACCAGGTTGTTGACTAACCCCACCGATCGCGCGGCTTCCCACTGGCCCTTGGAAACCGACTGGATGCCTGCTCTGACAATTTCAGCAATAAAAGCCCCGGTATAGAACACTAACGCTGAGAGTGAAGCCACATACTCCCGCGACAGGCGCATACCGCCGACAACACCGCCGCCTTCCACAGCCTCTGGCAGCCGCCAGCCCAGGCCCAGAAAGATAATTAGCATTGCTACCAGAATCGCCCACAGAATATAGAGCTGCGTCTTACCCGGCTCTCCCTGCTCCACCATGACGTGGGTGCGCTGCCGCCAAACCCCAAAAGCCGCGATCGCCCCAATCACCAGCGTAGCTAGGCCAAGCCAGAGCCGTAGCCCCACCTCTGGCCAGAGAATATAGACTCCCCGGTTGTTTAAAAAAGCCAGTCCCAGAAAGTTTATCTGGTCGGCTGGCTGGGGCAGTCCGCCGTAAATGGCGAAATACCAAAAGAATAGCTGCAGCAGTAGCGGAATGTTTCTCACCAGGCCCACATAGGCGCGGCTAATTTTGTAAACCAGCCAGTTAGTAGAAAAGCTGGCAATGCCGGCTGCGGTACCCACTAGGGTGGCTAGAACAATACCTGCCACGACCAAAACAAGGGTATTTAGCAGACCAACGAACAGCGCTTTACCGTAGGCGTCTTGAGGTCGATATTCAACCACGCTTTCCCCGATGCTGAAGCCCGCCGGATTGGAAAGAAACTCAAAGCCAAAGACCGTTCCCTGGGCTTCTAAATTGCTGCTGAGATTGCCAATCAAGAAGGTCAAAATGCCGACAACAAAGGCAACTACAATGACCTGAAAGGCGATTTTCCAGAAGCGTTCATCTCGCAGCAGCGCTGCCGGATTGAAACTATTACTACCGCTTGTCATGAGCTAATCCTGAGAAAGCCAATATCAATGCTCAGTGGGGGCCATCTGTAGAGACAGCCATGAGGTTGAGGCACAGGGTATGCAGTGACGCAGCTAAACGCCCCTTTTACGGAAGGATGCAGCAGGCTAATGCAATGAGATATCCCGCCCTTAACCAATCAGTCACATCCAGGACCCGTTGCCTCCCAGCGAGAGGGTGCCTCAAGTTGATAGAACCATAGTCTAAAAAGGGCGTTTGGAAAAGTTGTATTTGTTACATGCTTTACAAATGAGAAAAGAGACCCGACCTGCGGATCTCTTTGTGCCTTTGAACCCTAAGTTTTACGAGCGATCGCCCTTAGCGGAACGGCGGCGAGTACAGCAGGCCGCCCTCTGTCCAGAGAGAGTTCTCAGCCCGAGGCAGCTCAAACTGAGAACCTTCCCCTAGGTTGCGCTCGTAGATTTCACCGTAGTTACCCACGTGGGTAATCGCCCGGGCCATGAAGTCATTGGGCAAGCCCATGTCAGAGCCGAGGGTGCCTTCTTGACCCAGGAAACGGGCAATATTGGGATCCTCGCTATTCTCAAACTCGCTGATGTTCTCTGAGGTAATGCCAAACTCTTCTGCCTGAATGAGACCGAAGGTGACCCACTTCACCGCGTCAAACCAGCCAGAATCATTGTTGACTGTGACCGGGCCGAGGGGTTCTTTAGACATGGTGACATCGAGCAGCTCGTGGGCATCTGGCTCTGGCAAGGTACTGCGCCGAGCAATGAGCTGCGATTTATCAGAAGTCATCCCTTCACAGCGGCCTTCAGAATAAGCCGCATAGGCCGCGTCTGCATCCTGGAAAACGACCGGCTCAAACTCAACGCCGAGACTACGCATCTGGTCAGTCAGGTTTAGCTCAGTAGTGGTACCCGTTTCCACGCAAACCGCTCTACCGGCAAAGTCTTCTAGGGAAGTGATGTCGCTGTCGGTGCGCACCATCATGCCCTGACCGTCATAGAAAGTCGTGGGCGCGAACTCTAGACCGACAGAGGTATCGCGGCTAATTGTCCAGGTTGTGTTGCGTGAGAGCATATCCACTTCGCCGCCGGAGAGGGCCGTAAAGCGCTCAGTTGAATCTAAGCGGCGATACTCAACTGCATCTGGATCGTCAAACAGCGCAGCAGCGACAGCCCGGCAGACATCTACATCTAGCCCGGAATAGGTGCCACTCTCATCGACAAAGCTAAATCCTGGAATACCGCCATCGACGCCGCAGACAAGCTGACCGCGATCGAGCACTGTTTGCAGGGTGCTGCCACCCGAGACACCCGCCGCTTCATCACCAGGGGCAGATCCGTTCGAGGCCGTATCGCCGCCGCCGCAGGCACTTAGCGTGACCGTGACTGCTAGCGCTGCTGCCGAAAGTCCCCATTTGCGTTTCATTTCACACCTCACTCACTTCTTAAAACAGAATCACACACTCGTCTCATAGACTCTTAATCCAGGGATTGAGCTTGCTAGCTCAACATTCCAATGGATCAACGTTTATTTTTGCATCAGAGATCACATTTTAGAGGAAGCCCTCGCTATTGCTTAAGGGTTTGAGACAGAGCGCAAGCAAAGGGGCAGGCGCAAATCCTAACCGAGGGTTAGGATCGATAGAATGGGGAGTGCGGTAATTTAGCTAAGAGCAGAGAATCATGGGCGATCGCTGGCAGCAAGGAGCGGTGCTGGATCTGGAGATTACGGGTCTGAACAGCACTGGAGAAGGGGTCGGACGCTGGCAGGATCGGGTCGTGTTCGTGCCCGACACGGTGCCGGGCGATCGCGTCCAGACACGGCTACTGCGCATCAAGCCAACCTACGGCTGGGGCAAACTGCTGCAGGTAGAAACGGCCTCTCCAGAGCGAATTAAGCCCGCCTGCATCGTGGCGGATAAGTGCGGCGGCTGTCAGTGGCAAACGGTGGCCTATACTGAGCAGCTAGCCGCAAAGCAGCAGCAGGTAGCCGATGCTTTGAGCCGCATTGGCGGTTTTGAATCAGTCCGCATTGACCCAATTTTGCCGTCAGCGCCGCTGGCCTATCGCAACAAGGCAACCTATCCGTTGGGGCTGTCTGAAACCCAGCAGGTACAGGCAGGCTACTACCGCAAAGGTACCCATAAGCTGATCAATCTCAACCGCTGCCCGGTGCAGGATGACCGGCTCGATCCCTTTTTAGCGGAGATTAAGCAGGACATTGCCGAACAGGGCTGGCCTATCTACGATGAAACCACCTATCGCGGCGCTTTGCGGCATCTCTCGCTGCGGATTGGCCGCCGGACGAGGCAGGTGCTGCTAACGCTGGTGAGTACCCGCCCGCAACTGCCACAGCTAGAGGTGATGGCCGCAGACTGGCTAGAGCGCTATCCCAATTTGGTTGGGGTCACGCTGAACCACAACACCAAGCAAACCAACGCTATTTTTGGCGGCACCACCTACTGCGTGGCCGGTCAGCCCTACGTTGAGGAACAGTTTGCTGGCGTACAGCTCCGCATTGGCCCGACAGATTTCTTTCAGGTGAACACGGAGCAGGCGGAAAAGCTGCTGGCAGAAATTTTAGCCGAGCTGAATCTCCAGGGTCACGAGCGGGTGGTGGATGCCTACTGCGGTATTGGTACCTTGACCTTGCCCCTGGCAGAGCAGGCCAAGCACTGTCTGGGCCTAGAGGTCAGCAAAGACTCAGTGCAGCAGGCCCAGACCAATGCAGCAATCAATGGCCTGTCTAACGCTGATTTTCAGGTCGGTGCCGTAGAAGAATTACTGCCCCAGGTCAGCGAGTCCCTGGGAGCATCGCCGGATGTGGTGGTACTAGATCCGCCGCGCAAGGGCTGTACCGCAGCCGTTTTGCAGGCGCTGCAGGAACTAGCCCCGGCTCGCATTGTCTACATGAGCTGCAACCCGGCCACCCTGGCCCGCGACCTGAAGACGCTCTGCCAGCAGGGGGGCTATCGCCTGGTTCGGGTGCAGCCAGCAGACTTCTTTCCCCAGACAGCTCATGTGGAGTGTGTAGCGTTTCTGATACGGTAGAGGGCGATCAATTCGCAGCCTCGCTCACGGCTGGCTCCCTATTTTTGCAGCGCTATGAAATTTAGTGAAATCGTCCAAAAACTCAAGATCGAGCAGAGCAGTCTGGTCAACTTTAGCGATCGCAATCCTGAGATCAAGGGCGTTGCGGCCATTGATACAGCGACCGCCGGGGAGCTGAGCTATGTCGAAGGCGGCAAGTTTGCTCGCTACTTAGAGACGACTAAGGCTAGCGGCCTAATTTTGCCGATCGACGCGGCCCTGCAGGCTGAGGCCAACGAGCGAGAAATTGCCTGGATGAGTGTCTCTGAGCCGAGACTGTTCTTTGCCAGGGCGATCGCTCTGTTCTATCGTCCTTTTCAACCCGCACCCGGTATCCACCCCAGCGCCGTAATTGATCCGTCGGCTCAGCTAGGCGAAAACGTTTCAATCGGGGCCAATGTGGTAATTCAGGCGGGGGTGAAGCTGGGCAATGGCGTCTGCGTCCATCCCAACGTGGTGATTTATCCAGAAGCGTGTGTGGGCGATCGCAGCGTCTTACACGCCAACTGCGTGATTCATGAGCGCAGCCAAATCGGGACAGACTGCGTGATTCACAGCGGAGCGGCCATTGGCTCGGAAGGCTTTGGCTTTGTGCCCACGGCGGCGGGTTGGGAAAAAATGGAGCAGTCCGGTCGCACGGTTTTAGAAGACGGGGTTGAAATCGGCTGCAACTCTACGGTTGATCGGCCTGCCGTGGGCGAAACCCGGGTGGGACGCAGCACTAAAATAGACAATTTGGTCCACATTGCCCACGGCTGTCAGGTGGGGGCAGCGGTCGCTATGGCAGCCCAAGTTGGCCTAGCAGGCGGGGTAACGGTGGGCGATCGCGCTATTCTGGCCGGACAGGTGGGCGTTTCCAATCAGGCCAACGTGGGTCAGGGCGCGGTTGTGGGGGCGCAGGCCGGGGTGCATAGCAATATTGCCCCTGGCACGATCGTATCGGGGAGTCCGGCTGTGCCCCAGCGGATTTATCTCCGCGCCTCTGCGGTCTACAGACGCCTGCCTGAAATCTACCAGACCCTCAAAGATTTGCAGCGCAAACGGTAGGGGCATCGCCTGCCGTGTCTCGACCGACCTCCCAGGCTGTCCATTACCAGCCATAGGCTCCTCACTTAAATTTGCAATCTTAGCCTTTACTTTTGCTTTACAATTTTGGCAATGCCGCTAGCGCCGTCTTAGACATCTGTTGTCTTCTAGTAATTACCTATGAGTATTGGATATTTAGCCTTAGTCCTCCACGCCCATTTGCCGTTCGTACGACATCCGGAGAGCGACTATGTGCTGGAGGAAGAGTGGCTATTTGAGGCAATTACAGAGACCTATGTGCCGCTGTTGCAGATGTTTGAGGGCCTCAAGCGCGACGGTATTGATTTTAAGCTGACGATGAGCCTGACACCGCCCTTGGTGTCCATGCTGCAAGATAACCTGCTGCAGGAGCGCTATGACCACCATTTAGCTCAGCTAGAAGAGCTGGCTGAGATGGAAATTGAGCGCAACTTACACAACGGCCATCTCAAGTATTTGGCAGAATACTATGCCAAAGAATTTAATCAGGTGCGCCAGGTTTGGGAGCAGTATGACGGCAATTTGATCCAGGCTTTCAAGCAGTATCAGGATAGCAACAACCTAGATATCATCACCTGCGGCGCTACCCACGGATACTTTCCGCTGATGAAAATGTATCCGGAAGCGGTCTGGGCGCAGATTCAGGTGGCCTGCGAACACTATCAGGATACTTTCGGCCAGATGCCCGCTGGCATGTGGCTGCCGGAATGTGCCTACTACGAAGGGGTGGAGCGGATGCTGGCTGATGCCGGGATCCGCTATTTCATTACTGACGGCCACGGCATCCTCTACGCCCGCCCCCGGCCTCGCTTTGGTTCCTACGCCCCCATCTTTACGGAAACCGGCGTAGCTGTCTTTGGCCGTGACCATGAATCTTCGCAGCAGGTATGGTCTTCCCAAGTGGGCTATCCGGGCGCACCGGAATACCGGGAGTTTTATCGGGATTTGGGCTGGGACGCTGAGTATGAGTACATCAAGCCTTACATCATGCCCAACGGCCAGCGTAAAAATGTCGGCATCAAGTACCACAAGATTACCGGCAAAGGCATGGGCCTATCGGAAAAAGAGCTATACGACCCCTACTGGGCCAGAGAAAAGACGGCGGAACATGCAGCCAACTTCATGTTTAACCGGGAGCGCCAGAGCGAATATCTCTACAGCCTGATGCAGCGCCCGCCTATTGTGCTCTCGCCCTATGACGCCGAGCTGTTTGGGCACTGGTGGTATGAGGGGCCTTGGTTTATTGACTCTCTCTTCCGTAAGTCCTGGTACGACCAGCAAACTTACGAAATGACCCATCTATCAGATTATTTGCGGGCACAGCCGACCCAGCAGGTCTGTCGTCCGTCCCAGTCGAGCTGGGGCTATAAGGGCTTTCACGAATACTGGCTGAACGAAACCAACGCCTGGATCTATCCCCATCTGCATAAAGCCGCCGAGCGCATGATTGAACTGGCTAACCGCGAGCCCGCCGATGAGCTAGAATGGCGCGCCCTCAATCAGGCAGCCCGTGAGCTACTGCTGGCGCAGTCTTCTGACTGGGCCTTCATCATGCGCACTGGCACAATGGTGCCCTATGCCGTCCGACGGACGCGATCGCACCTGCAGCGTTTCAATAAGCTTTGGGAAGATATTCGCGTCGGTAAGATTGACGCAGGCTGGGTGGAAAAAGTTGAGGCGATCGACAACGTCTTCCCCAATATTAACTACCGAGTCTATCGTTCCCTCAGCTCGTCCATGCCAGCCGTTTCATAGAACTGCTGCCTGTCGCTGACACCCTGAGCTGCAAGCGATCGCTACGCTGGTTGATCTTTCACTCAGCGATCGAATTTGCACCTGCTCTATTAGGGATAAACCTGAGGATAATCTTCTGGCTCGATAAACGGTGCCCCTTCACTGTCGCACTCCCGATAGCGATACTCAATCAGCTCCAAAAGCTCACCGTTCCACTCATAGCGAGCGAAAGAGCCACAGTCTCCAATGCCCCGACCCTTGGTGAAATTGGTCAGCACCTGCTCCTCTGTATCAAAAAAGGGCAGCCCGGCGACCAGGCGATCGCTCATCGGCGTGAACTGACCGGTTTCATCGGGCACATAAACGGTTAGCTCTAGCGGCGTAACTACAGCGTCTGCGCCATCATCGGTGTAGATCAGAAACTCATAAACTCCCTGGTAGGCGGCAAAATTGCACAGGAACTGTACCAGGTACTGATCTGCAGACAGGACATAGACTTCAGAATCATCCAAAGTCTCTGCTTCTAGGTAGCCATCACACAGATTCAGCTCATCGGCGCTGTCATAAACAGCCTGAACAATGAGATCACGTTGAGCCAGGGAATCATCAGCCTCTTCTGCGTCCTCAGGAGCCACTAGCGGCGGTGTTTCTGTCACCTCTAAATCAGGGGACTCTTCAACAACGGTGTTGGTCTGTCCGCAACCAGCTAACAGCAACCCGACGCAAAACATTAGCTTCAGCGATCGCATTCTTTTCTCCTGTGTGCTTAGAATGTCCCACTTGTTATAACTATTGAGTCACAGCGCCGCCCGTTTGTCTTCGCTCGGAACACAGATTCCTCGTACAATAGGCTTCAGCATAAGGAAACGATGATGCAGGCAAAAGCAAAACCTGACTGGGCAGGGGATGACTGGCTATCGCGAGTGGTGAATCGGCTGATTCAGACTAAGCCGATCTATGCCCTGATGAAGCAGCAGGCGCGGCAGGTGCTGATCAAAACGGCTGAAAAAAAGGGCATTCCTTGGCGACAGACCTATGAAGCATTAGAGCAGTCAGGGATTCAAGAAAACTTGGCTGCGATCGCCAATCCTGATATCACCTATCCTGACTACTACCAGGTGCCGTTTCACGCCTACAGTCAGGGAAATCTCTGCTGGCAGGCAGCTTTTGAAGCCGAGTCTGCCACCTACTCAATGGCGATGCGGGTATGGCCGGACACGGCGTTGACCTATGAAGCCGCTCAGGCCAAGCTGAGAGACAGCTTTCACACCATCCTGGCAGAACACGGCCCCACTCAAGTCCGCGATATTCTCGATATTGGCTGCTCGGTTGGCATTTCGACGCGATCGCTACATCGCTACTACAGCCAGATTCAGCCCGTCCGCACGGTTGGCCTTGATCTCTCGCCCTACATGCTCGCTGTGGCCCAGGCCCGCGATCCTCAAAGAGAAATTACGTGGCGACACGGCCTCGCCGAGCAGACAGGTCTGCCCAATGCCGCTTTTGACTTAGTGACGCTTCAGTTTGTCATCCACGAACTGCCCCGCTCAGCCACCCAGGCTATCCTGCAGGAAGCCTATCGCCTGCTGCGACCCGGCGGCGGCCTTGCCATCGTTGATAACAACCCCCAGTCTGAGGTCATTCAAAACCTGCCGCCAGTGCTGTTCACCCTGATGAAAAGCACTGAACCCTGGAGCGATGACTATTACACCTTTGATGTTGCAGCCGCGATCGCCGCTGCCGGTTTTACCCCACCCGTAACCGTCGCTAGCGATCCCAGACATCGAACCCTTGTGGCGCAGAAGTAACCTATGTCTCTCACCTGTCAGCAACTCCTCCAACGTCATCACGACGCTTGGCAATCAGCAACGGTTCATCCCTTTTTGGTGCAGTGTCAGCGTGGCACAATCCAGGCCCGTCAGTTTAATACCTGGCTAGTGCAGGACTTTTTGTTTGTGACCGAGTTTACGCGGATGGCGGCGCGGCTGCTGGCGGCAGCCCCCTACCCCCACTTTGCGGTGCTTTTAAGCGGCCTGGGAGCACTGCAGGCTGAGCTGAGCTGGTTTGAGGCCAAGGCATCAGAGCGATCGCTCATTCTCAATACCGCCAGACAAGCAACCTGCACCGAGTACTGTCAGTTTATGGCAAGCATGGCAGATTATCCCTACGCCGTTCAGGCAACGGCTTTCTGGGCCATCGAGCTGGCCTACAATCAGGGCTGGCAGCGACATACCCCCATGCCGGCACCCTACGCTGAGTTTGCCGATCGCTGGGGAAATCCAGAATTTACGCAGTACGTCAAGCTGCTGGAACAGCAGGCCGATGAGGGACTAGCAGAAGCCCCACCCGGCGTGCAGCAGCAGGCAGAAGCCGCGTTTTCCCAGGTAGCGCAGCTAGAGCAGGCGTTTTGGCAAATGGCCTTTGAGGGCTAGTGACACCTGTTAAGCAAGCAAGGGGCTTCAGGTTAAAGAGTTTTCTGCGCTCAAAAGGCTGTCAGCGTCAGCGATGGATTTGGCTCAGCTTCAGCTTAGCGATCGCGGTTCTCTATAGCCTACCGGCGCTGCAGCAGGCGTTTGCGGCTGAGTATGTTGTGCAAGATGATGCCCGGCAGCACGTGTTTTGGCTGCAGCGGTTTGTCGATCCGGCCTTGTTTGCCGATGACTTATTAGCAGATTATTTCCAGTCGGTCGCCCCCTGGGGCTATCAGGCCCTTTATTGGCTGGCGGCTCAGATAGGGCTGGCACCGCTGCTGTTCAATCGGCTGCTGCCCGTAGCGCTGAATCTAATTGTGACGGGCTACTGCTTTGGCCTCACGCTGCAGCTAGTTCCCGTGCCGCTGGCGGGCTTTGTCGCCGCCCTATTCCTCAATCAAAATCTGCTGCTGCGGGACGACGTGGTTTCAGCCACCCCCGCCGCGTTTATCTATCCGCTGCTGCTGGCGTTCTTGTACTACCTGCAGCGGCGATCGCTCGTCCCCTATGGGCTGACAATTCTCTTGCTGGGGCTGTTTTATCCTCAAGGAGTCTTGATTGTGGCAGGGGTACTGCTGCTGCGCCTGCTGCCCTGGCCGCAAAGCAGGCCAAACAGCTCGCAGGCAGACGCTCTATTTCATGGCAGCGGCTTGGCGATCGCCATTCTCGTTTTGTTGCCCTATGCCCTCAGTCCATCAGCCTATGGCCCCGTCTTAACAGCAGCTCAGGCTCAAGCCATGCCGGCCCTTTCAGCAGCGGGCTGGTCAGAGTTTTTTAATCCCAACTTCATGGAGTACTGGCTCTGCGGCAAGCGCAGCGGCCTGCTGCCCGTAGACTGGTGCGATGCCAAGCTATTGCTGCCGCAAATTTGGCTGGCGCTTCTATTGCCGCTGGTTCTCTGGCAGCGGCGATCGCGCTCAAACTCTGCAGCAGCCATCTTAGGCCAGGTGCTGATAGCCTCAGGGGGACTGTTTGCGATCGCCCACGGGCTACTGTTTAAGCTACACCTGCCCAGCCGCTATAGCGAACACAGCCTGCGGCTGGTGGCGGCGATCGCGGCAGGCATAACGGTGGCAGAGCTGCTGCAGCGATCGCAACCGCTGCGGCAACGCACCTGGCAACTGTTGGCGGCTGGACTCAGCTTTTGGGCGATCGCGCCGCTGGTAGCCTATTTTGCTTTTCTAATTCCGATTGCGCCAGTGGGCAACTACATCCAAGGGGAATATCCCCAGCTCTATCAGTTTTTACAGGCCCAGCCCCAAGACAGCCTGATTGTCTCCCTCTCGCCAGAGGTAAATAATTTGCCTAGCTTTACCCAGCGCTCCATCCTGGTAGGGGGCGAGGGCTACGCGCTGCCCTATCACCTGGGCTATTACGCCCAGATTCGTCAGCGTACGGTTGACTTAATTCAGGCTCAGTACACGACGGACAGCACTGAGCTAAATCGCTTCATTGAGCAATACAACATTGACTTTTGGCTATTAGAGCCAGACACTTTCACCCTAGATTGGGTGCAGCGGAGCCGCTGGCTGCGACAGTATGCCGAGGTGACGACGCCCCAACAGGTTTTACAGTCTGGGAAAATACCCGCGCTGGCTCAGCACCGCGATCGCTGCACTGTTTTTCAAACTCAGGACTGGGCTGTAGTGGCGGCTGAGTGCATCAGGCAAAATTTGGGCTCAGCTCACTTGCGCCTCGGCCAGCGGGTACCCATTTCAGTGGCAGCAGAAAAGATCAGGTAGGCAACGAGCAAGCCGACGCCGATTAAAAAAGGAACGATATCTTCTGGCATTGACCTCTTGGGTTTAATCCACGCTAGAGCGATCGCCAGAGCAGCTAGAACCTGAGGTTAGCTGCTAAGCTAATAGCCATCTACAACCGGGCTATCTGGCCCTAATCGTTTTAATTTTAGCGATGATGCGACTGCGTGCGTTTTTAGGATTGAGTCTGTTGCTGTTAGCGGGCTGTGGCGGCGGCGATCGCCCTGCTTCTGAATCAGCTGTCTTCTCTCAGACGGCGGCAGATAGCACTCTCAGACTGCTCTACTGGCAAGCCCCCACCATCTTGAATCCCCACCTTTCCAGCGGCTTCAAGGATGCTGAGGCCAGCCGCATCACGTTAGAACCGCTCGCCAGCTTTGACCCCGAAGGGAACTTAGTCCCCTTCCTAGCGGCAGAAGCTCCCACATTGGAAAATGGCGGCGTCGCCGCAGACGGGAGATCGGTTACCTGGAAGCTGAAAGAAGACGTCACCTGGTCAGACGGCGAGCCTTTTACCGCTGAAGACGTAGTTTTCACCTACGAATTCATTACCGATCCGGAAACCGGTAGCACCACAGCCGGTACCTATGAGGTGATTGAGAGCGTCGAGGCACTAGATGACTATACGGTGCAGATCAACTTCACAGAAACGAATCCGGCCTGGTTTCTGGTTTTCACCGGGACTGAGGGCATGATCCTGCCCCAGCATTTATATCAAGATTATTTAGGCACTCAGGCCCGGGAAGCCCCGGCCAATCTAATGCCCGTCGGCACTGGCCCCTATCAGGTGACCGAGTTCAGGCCGGGGGACATGGTGATCTATGAACCCAACCCCAACTACCGGGAAGCCGACCAGCTTGCGTTTGAGCAGGTAGAGCTAAAAGGCGGCGGCGATGCCACCTCAGCGGCGCGGGCGGTGCTGCAAACCGGGGATGCTGATTTTGCCTACAACATTCAGGTGGAAGCCCCGATTCTCAAACAGCTTGAAGCCGCCGGCGCGGGAGAAGTGGTGGCCGGGTATGGCGCTTTGGCCGAGCGGATTGAGCTGAACTTCACCGATCCGAACCAGGCTACCGCCGATGGGGAGCGATCCAGCGTTGAGTTTCCTCACCCGTTTTTTACCGATCCGCAGGTGCGGCAGGCGTTTAATTTGGCGATCGATCGCGAAACCATTGCCGAACAGCTTTACGGGCCAACGGGCCGACCCACAGCTAATTTCCTCGTCGCGCCAGAGCAGTTTAATTCTGACAGTACCGACTACGTGTATGACTTAGAAGCGGCGGCTGAGCTATTGGACAGGGCGGGCTGGCAGGACACCAACGGCGACGGCATCCGCGACAAAGACGGCGTGGAAATGTCAGTGCTGTTTCAGACTTCAGTGAATCCGGTACGACAGAAGACGCAGGAAATTATCAAGCAGTCTCTAGAGTCTATTGGCGTAGAAGTAGAGCTGAAAAGCGTTGATCCCACCATTTTCTTTTCCGGCGATCCGGCCAGCACGGAGACTATTGAGCATTTCTACGCTGACATGCAAATGTTCACCACCGGCAACACCAACCCTGACCCCGGTGCCTACATGAAGACCTACACCTGCGGCGAGATTGCCCAAAAAGAGAACAACTGGTCAAAGCAAAACTATCCCCGCTACTGCAATCCGGCCTACGACGACCTGTGGCAGCAGTCTACTGCAGAGCTAGACCCAGAAACCCGCCGCGAGCTGTTCATGCAAATGAACGATCTGCTAGTGAATGAAGCGGTCGTGCTGCCCATTGTGCATCGGGCCGATGCCGATGCGGTGGGCGGCCAGCTAGAGGGGGTAGAGATCACTCCCTGGGATTTACATACCTGGAATATCGCCGACTGGCGACGCCCTTAAGGCTGCGCAGCGACCTCGTTAGCTACCGTCAGGGCGGTTCGCAAACCGCCCAAATCTGCAGGGTCGATACAGGCTCCCAACTGGCTGAAACCGCTAAACTGCAGTCCGTTCGGCGCTGGCTGCTAACATTTCCTCTCGTTGAGGATGGAGGCTAGCCCCCTGCTGCATCGCTGCGTAAAGCCGATTGAGCGCATTGATATAGGCCTGGGTTGAGGCCACCACAATATCGGTATTGGCGGCATGACCAGAGAACAGGCGATCGCCGTACCGCAGCCGAATTGTCACCTCACCAATGGCGTCAATACCAGCGGTAACAGACTGCACCGAGTATTCAATTAGCTCATTGGGAATATCCACCACGCGGTTAACCGCTTTATAGACCGCATCGACTGGGCCAGTGCCGATGGCGGCATCGGTCAGTTCGGTACCATCCGGCGTTCTCAGCGTGACGGTAGCCGTGGGTTTAGCATGATCGCCGCAGGAAACCTGCACCAGCTCTAGATGAAAATGCTCTGGGGCCTGGAGGGTTTCATCATTGACAATCGCTTCAATGTCGCGATCGCTGATTTCTTTTTTCTTATCGGCCACCTCTTTAAAGCGGATAAAAGCGCGGTTAAGCTCCTGATCCGCTAGCTCGTAGCCCAGTTCCCGCAGCCGCGAGCGGAAGGCATTGCGCCCAGAGTGCTTGCCCAACACAATCAGGTTGTCGTTGAGGCCGATGGACTGGGCGTCCATAATTTCGTAGGTGAGGCGGTTCTTCAGCACGCCGTCCTGGTGAATGCCCGATTCATGCGCAAAGGCGTTCGCTCCCACGATGGCCTTGTTGGGCTGCACCAGCATTCCGGTCAGGTTAGAGACGAGGCGAGAGGTTTTGTAGATCTGCTGGGAGTCAATGTTGGTCAGCGGTTCTTCGGAATCAGCGGAGCGGCCCAGGAACGGGTTATAAAACTGGCGGCGCACGTACAGCGCCATCACCAGTTCTTCCAGAGCCGCATTCCCCGCCCGTTCGCCAATGCCGTTGATCGTGCATTCGAGCTGCCGCGCCCCGTTCTTGACCGCTTCTAGAAAATTAGCCACGGCTAAACCTAAGTCATTGTGACCGTGGACTGAAATGATGGCCTGATCAATATTGGGTACATTTTCCTTGATGCCGCGAATCAGGCCGCCAAACTCGCTGGGCGTCAAGTAGCCCACCGTATCAGGAATGTTGACCGTAGTTGCGCCAGCCGCGATCGCCCGTTCTAGCACCTGGTAGAGAAACTCTGGCTCAGAACGTCCGGCATCTTCCGGCGAAAATTCCACATCGGGGGTGAAAGACTTGGCATAGGCTACCATTTCCGCCGCGATCGCCAGTACGTCCTGCCGTGACTTGCGCAGCTTGTGCTGCATGTGAATATCGGAGGTGGCAATGAAGGTATGGATGCGACCTTTGGCCGCCGGGGCGATCGCCTTAGCCGCCGCCTCAATATCTTGCTGAGTAGCTCTGGCCAGACCGCAGATGGTAGGTCCTGTCTCCGTACCGACCGCTGCTGCAATTTTTTGCACCGCTTCAAAATCACCGGGGCTAGCAAAAGGAAAGCCCGCCTCAATAATGTCAACGCCGAGTCGAGCTAGTTGCCGCGCGATTGTCAGCTTCTCATCAACGTTTAGCGTAGCGCCTGGTGACTGTTCACCGTCTCGCAGGGTAGTATCAAAGATTAAAATCCGCTCAGGACTCGGTTGTTGACTCATAGGATCTTCAGCTCTCAATAGACAGGAAGCAACTCTGTTTATTTTAGACCCTGGCTTTTGGTTATTTATCAACTAATCTTGACAGCTCCTTTTCGTTTTGGAGCCTGTCAGCTATCAGACTTCTCTATGTAGAGTCGGATATCGTTTAGGTCAATGTAGCGATCGGTGGCATTGCGTAGTTCTCTCGCAATCATGCCTTCAGTGGAAACGACGGTAATGTGCGTGTTCTTAGATCGCAGCAGCTCAATGGCCCGCTCAAAGTCGCCATCGCCGCTGAACAATACCACTCGGTCGTACTGCTCAACTGTATTGAACATATCCACCACAATTTCAATGTCCAGATTCGCTTTTTGGGAATAGCGGCCTGAATTGTCGTCGTAATATTCTTTGAGGATTTTAGTGCGAACCGTGTAGCCTAGACTAATCAAGGCGTCTCGAAAGCCTCGCTGATCCTGCGGATCTTTCAGTCCGGTATACCAAAAGGCATTGACCAAAGTAGTGCCTTCTAGCTCGGTCACAAAATACTCTAAAACCTTTTTAGGGTCAAAAAACCAGCCATTCTTCTGCTGGGCATAGAACATATTGTTGCCATCGACAAATATGGAAAGACGATCTAAAGAATGACTAGCCATAAATAAAGAAATAATTTTAATTTAGGTGACAGATTAATTATTTTTAATACGGGCTTACTAATGACTTAAATCCCGCCAGTTAACAAGAAGTTAGTAACCCAGCATCTTGAAAAAATGCCATCCTTAAGAAAACAATTAAGTTTTCTACTGTAAGCTGAGCGACCCTGCGGTCAGCCTAGAGCCAAAAGGTTAGAATTTTTGCTTAGACAGTTAGATACCCCAGCAGCTAGAGCAGGCTGCTAGTTGTCAAGCTGTTAATCAAGATGAAGCTATTATTTAGAGAGAATTTTTCAATAAGCTGACTGAATTAAAGACGTAAGTTTTACGATATGACGGTCAAATGTGAATAGTTTTAAACATATCTTTAACTATTATAGGCACTTTTACTCGGAATCTCAGGAATATATTGGCTTTCAAAAATTAATCCTATTCAGGGGGACGCTCAGCCGCCGATGACAGTTTCTTCCAAACCAAAGCCAGCCTCTACTCCCAAAAACAGTCGCTCAACTCGCTCTGGGCTTAGCTTAGAGCTATCGCGCTGGACTTATTGGTTTACCGGTTTTTGGCTGCTCTTGGTGGCGGCAGCAGCCTTTTTCGATGCGCCGCTGATCAAGCTGTTGGAGTATCAAAGTCAAACCCTGTTCTTTGAACTGAGAGGCCCCGTTGCCCCACCGCCGGATATTGTGCTGCTAACGATTGACGATGAATCCCTGAGTCAGGGTGAACACTATCTCAGCGATCCGGCAGCCTATGATGACTTAGAACCGATTCAGCAATGGCCTTGGCAGCGCCGGGCCTATGCGATCGCGCTGGAAAAACTTTTATCTGCCGGAGCCAGGGCGGTAGCCCTAGATATTGTGATATCGCTACCGAGCAGCTATGGCCCTGCTGATGATCAGGCTTTGGCCTCGGTACTCCAGCGCTACGGCGATCGCGTTGTGCTAGCTGCCACCTATGGCGAAATCGACATGGCCCAGGGACAGGTAACTAAGCCAACTCTGCCCCTACCCGAACTTCTAGACACGCCTATTCAGGTCGGTGCGATTCACTTTCCGCTGGAAACAGACAGCCGCATTCATCGCCAAGGACGGCAGTTTATTCAGGAGCAAGCTCAGCGCAACGCGGATTTAGATCAGATGAGCGAACTCACTGACGCTATCACCTCGGCGCTTAGCTTTGCCGAAGCTACCTTGAAAGCGGCCCAGATTGACTATCCGCCTATTAAGGGCGAACACATTTACTTTCACGGCCCGGCTAAAACCTTTGAGCAAATTCCCTTTTGGTATGTCATAGACGAAGACCCTTGGCGCAATAAGCTAGACTCTGGCGCTTACTTTAAGAACAAAATTGTCCTAATTGGCTCAACGGCCCAGCTACATCAGGACTTTCATGCGGCTCCTTTCTCTAAAAGTCTGTTCTATCCAGAACCGATGTCAGGACTGGAGATTTTGGCGAATGATTTAGCCACCCTGCAGCAGGGTAAAAGTGTTTGGGTGCTATCCGATCAGCCCTGGCAGCGAGGCAGCAGTGTCCTCATTGTTGGCGCCGTTTTTGGTATTTTGCTCAGCCGCTGCCGCCGCCCGCTCATCCGTGTCTTGTGTACTGGTGGTGCCATCTTGGTATGGATTACGCTGGGATTTGGCTGCTTCGTAGCCTTTAATCTATTTATCCCGATCACGTCTCCGGCTCTAGCGATCGCCGTCATTGGCAGTTCCAGCCTTTTTGCCAGCCTGGTGGGCGATCAGTTCAAGAAGCAAAAGCTCCGCAGCACCCTGGCCCAGTATGTCACCTCACCCATCGTGCAGGAGATTATCAGCCAGCAGGATGAGTTTCAAGACCTGCTAGAAGTGCGAGAAGCTCAGGTAATTGGCAAGGTTTTGGGCGATCGCTACCAGGTGATGAAGCTTTTAGGCTCTGGTGGCTTTGGTGAAACCTACGTGGCTCATGACCTACAGCGACCTCACTACCCTACCTGCGTGGTCAAACAGCTCAAGATTGTCAGCGACAACCCCAAGATGCATCACCTAGCCCAGCGGCTCTTCACAGGTGAAGCTGAAACCCTGGAAAAACTAGGTCAACACGATCAGATTCCTCGACTACTGGCCTACTTTGAGGCCAATCAGTCTTTTTATCTCGTGCAGGAAATGATCGAAGGAACGGTGCTGCGCCGCGAACTCGACCAGCGCAAAGTGCTCTCACAGGCTGAGGTCTATGCCATGCTCATGGACTTGCTGCCAGTTATTGCCTTCGTACACAGCGAAGGGGTCATTCACAGAGATATCAAACCCTCTAATATCATTCGCCGTCACCACGATAATCGCTTAGTTCTGATTGATTTCGGCGCTGTCAAACAAATTTCTAATCGGCTAACTAATACCAGTGCCCGCGTCACATCTACCATCGGCATTGGGACTCAGGGATACATGCCCAGCGAACAATCTGCCGGAATTCCTAACTTCGGCAGTGACATCTATGCCCTTGGCATTACGGCTATTGAAGCGCTAACCGGAACGCTGCCGCAAATCCTCCAGCGAGATCAGCTAGGAGAAATAGTCTGGACCCACAAAGTAGAAAATCTCAACTCCCAGCTAGCCAAGGTTCTGCAGCAGATGACGCGCTACGACTTTAGCCAGCGCTATCGCATAGTTCAAGACATTCTCCAAGACCTAGCAGAAATTCAGCCAGAGCAGCTCCCCCAGGCAGAACTTGTCACGCCCCAACTGGCACCGCCGCCTCAAAGTCAGGTCGTGATCGAAGCCTATTCCTCTAGCCTCAATTCCGGCAGACTGGACGAGCCATCTACAGAAATGCTGCCCTCCGACTGGATTCACCAATATGGAGACGGCCAGACGGCTGATACTGATGAGACTGCCTGAAGCTTTTGACTCACACCGACCTGGCACTGACCTTGGCGTGTAAGTAGATAGGCGCAGTTAAACAGGAGTAGATCTAGGTTGCGGTTGAAGAACGAAGCCAACACCCGCATGGGTTACGCTGTCGCTTTAGCGCCGCCATGCCTGGAGGGCTTTACCTATTCTACGAATAGTTTGATCCGCCTACTTCACAGGAAAACTAAGGCATCACGGTAGGCTGCTGAACGGCTGGGTTAGGAGACAGCGGCGTTGGGGGGACGGGCGTAGAGGTGGGGGGAGGCGCGACGATCACAGGCTCAGGTGCTGGCGTCACCACAGGGGTAGGAGCGGGAACCGGAGTCGTCACGGGCGGCTGAGCCGGTACGCTAACGGGTGGAACTGGAACGCTGGTAGGAGGCTGTACCGGGTTAGGTGTAGGTATTGGTGTTGGCGTGACAGGCGTAGGGGTACCTACAGGAGTTGAAGGGGACGGCGACGGCGAGGCTATGGGAGTTGAAGGGGGCGGCGTTGGGGAGATGACAGGGGTTGAAGGGGGCGGCGTTGGCGAAGTAACAGGGGTTGTGGGGGGCGGCGTTGGCGAAACAGGCGTCGAAGGCGACGGCATTGGTGAAGCGACAGGGGTGGAGGGGGACGGCGTCGGCGTTGGCGTAGGAACGCTGGTGGGGGGCTGAACAGGCGTCGAGGGATTGGAATCAGGTCGGGGCGATACAACTACCGGATTGGCCGGCACGTTAGGATTAACCGGATTAGTCGGTGCGTTAGGGCTAATAGGCGTTGTCGGCGAGCTAGGGGAACTGACAATATTCCCCTCACGCCTAGGCTGCTTGCGGCCAATAAGACCCGAAGGAACATCAACTCGAACTTCGGGCTGGGCGGTTTGATCAGTGGCTAGACCTTCTGAAGCGATCGCCATAACACCCAGTTGAGCAGTGGCTCCGCCACCATAGGCACTGAATGGATCTGTAGGGATTGTGGCAAACTCACCTATGGCATCAATCCTATTAAAGGAAGCACTGTCGGCACTGGCGGTTAAATTGGCTGAAGTTTCGGCTGACTCAGCTATGCTTAAATCGATGAAATCAGGGTTTTCCACAACTGAAACATCTTCACTGAAGTTCTGCTCCGCTAAGGCTTCAGCCGTTTCTGATTGCACTGCAGCCAGCGGTGACTCCTCTGCGCCGGTAGGTGTTTGAGTCAGATTTAATCCAGCAATTAGGCTACTGGTTTGATAAAAAGTATCTAGATCAAACTGGTAGCGGCGAATAGGCTGATTGCCTTGAATTACCGCCATCTGGCCGGCGTTGAGCGGCACAAATTCAGACGCATCTCGGTTGGAAGCTACCATCGGCCCCAAAGGATTTTGAGTCAGAGCTCCAATAATAGTCGTATCGGTTTCAGGATCGTAGCGAACGAACAAAGCTGAACCCTGAATTCCGGTGACGGCATTTGGGGTTTGGATATTGGTGCGGCCTCGTCCGGGTGGAATCAGTAATAAAACGGTTCCGTTTGACAGGCGAAAGTTGCGAGTATTGGGAACAAAGCGAAAGGTAGCCCGCTCGCCAATCCGTGCTAGAGAGCCATCATTGAACCGCAGTTCTGCCCGCGCGGCGATCGCAGTCCTTAAGGCATCGCCAACTCCTAAAATGTCAGTCACCCGCGCGGGGCGAGCCGAACGCCCCTGAGGCACAAGCTCCACTCGATTGCGAATCGCTTCAACCTGAGCTTGCGTTAGGGGGATCTGAGCCAATGCCCGCTTAGGGACTCCCCAAAAACTCAGACTCCAGGCTGCACTCATAAGCAGTAGCATCGGAATGCGAAACATTGGAATTAACCCCTGGACAAAACGGTACGTCGGTAGATGAGTAAAGAGAGAAAACTTGTAAAAAGATAGCCCAGCTAACAATATTTGTCTGTAGTTAAAGCATTCATCTATCTAGAGGCTTAGCAACCAATTTCTCCCCTTGTGTAGATGCCGAAGATGGGTCTCCGGCCTTAACTGGTACGAGGCAAAAGGTTCAGAACCCACTGCTTTCTCAACAATTCTTTACAAAAAGAATGGATCTCGTTAGCTAAATATAGCAATTTTTAGAAAGTTGACTCCGTATAGATACGTATCGATAAGCTTTTCACCCTAAACGGGCATATTAGAAAACTGCCTAGTGACTTCGCTCATTTCTTACGGGATGGAGATAGGCCAAACTGTTGTAGATCCCAGTCGTCACCTATTTCCTGATGGGAGTACTGAGTGCTCAAGACGTTATGTGCATTTACCATCTGTTATCTATTAACTCCGCGCTCTACAGTATCGATGCTTAGGCTGGCAGTCGGTACAGGAATTTTTTTGGCAGCGGGCAGTAGCTGGGCTTTGCCCACATCTGCGATCGCACTTAACTCAGGTTGCTCTGCAGAAACTTTCCCCCTAACAGATGAGCCGAATCGATCCACCGGGCCAGAGCCGGTTCGGGTCGTAGCCGATGTATTCCCCTGGTCCGACCAGGCATGGCATTCACTCAGTAATTCCCAAAAGACTGCTATCCACTCGGCTAAAGCGGCCTGTTTCCTTGAGAGCAGCGCAATAGAGCAGGCTGAGCCTGAGCGCGATCAGCCTGAGCTGCCTGACACAGATGGGTTGCCCACTGCGATCGCAGAGAATGTGTTAGAAATCAGCGTTGAAAGCAGCAGCGCTCACTTTGAGATTTCCAGCCAGCTAGCTGATCCTGAGCCGCTAGAACCGCCGCTACCAGGCTTAACATCCGAGCAGTTTTCTAAACCTGAAACTGAGGATCCTCCAATCGGAGATGAAGAATTGGGTATCCTGCGGCTGCGCGAAGATCCAGTGCCAACGCCCCCGGCTACCCCCTCAGCGCCTATCCTGTACCTGTTCGGACGAGTTGACTATCTCAGCAGCGACAACATTTTTCTCAATGAAGTTGATCCGGTCGGAGATGCCTTTATCCGGCCTGGTCTAACCCTGCTGGCAGTCCCCCCTATCGGCCCCCGAACTAACTTTGTTGCTTCCGCTGACGTGAAGTTGCTGCGCTATCGTCAGGTAGAACCCGCCAGCTACGACGAGCTACAGCTACAAGCTGGCTTTCGCCACGCCTTTTCGCCTCGTGCTTATGGCCAAATCAACTGGACAAATCAGCAGCTCTATCGGGCCGGTTTCGCCGACCAGTTTTTCAACAGCCATTCCCTAGATCTAGCGCTTTGGCGTTCCGATCAGCTATCCTCCAAGCTGTCACTCAATAGCTATTACCAGGCCCGTTTTAGCTTCAGCGACCCGGATGAATTCAGCCGCATTACGCAGTTTGTAGGGGCCGCTCTGTTCTATCAGATCAATCCCCAACTACAGGCCGGGCTGAACTATCAGCTCACTCTCTCAGATTTCATCCAGCGGGTTCGCTTTGACACCTATCATCAGCTTACGGCCCAGGCCGTTTACAGCCTGTCTCCCTCTACCCGGCTCCGCCTGTTTGGTGGATTCAGTTTTGGTGAGTCGTCAGATAGCGCCGTCAACTTTAACGACACCTTGTTTGGTGTCACCTTTGATTTTGACCTGCCGCTGTTTTGAATTTAGCGGCTGTACCTGTCGCCCAAAGAGCGGAGATATAGGGAGACTGTTGGCTTCAGGTGCAAAATATTTCAGCCCTCTGAATTCTAAGGTAGCGTTCCTTAAATTCAGAGGGCTATCAAGGCTGGCTGAACCAGGCTCTATCTTTTATAGATCAGCCATTACTTCACGGGCAGCCGTAATGGTTTTGGCAATATCTTCTTCGGTGTGAGCCAGGGAAGTAAAACCTGCTTCAAACTGAGAAGGAGCTAAATAGACACCGCGCTCTAACATACCGCGATGGAAGCGACCAAACTTTTTCAAGTCAGACTGCTTGGCATCATCGTAGTTATGCACCGGGCCTGCTGTGAAAAATAGGCCAAACATAGCGCTGAGGCTACCCCCGCAGACAGCATGGCCCGTTTCCTGAGCCGCTTTGATCAAGCCTGCGCTGAGCTGCCGTGTTCGCTGATCGAGCTGCTCGTAGGTACCCGGACGCTGCAGCAGCTCTAAGGTTTTGATGCCCGCTGTCATCGCTAGCGGATTGCCTGAAAGGGTTCCGGCCTGATACATCGGGCCAGCGGGCGCTACCATTTCCATGATGTCGCGCCGTCCGCCATAGGCTCCGACGGGCAGACCTCCACCAATAATTTTGCCTAAAGTTGTCAGATCGGGAGTAACGTTGAATTTTTCCTGAGCGCCGCCATAGGCAATGCGAAAGCCGGTCATGACTTCGTCAAAAACCAGCAGCGCTCCATCTTCACGGGTGATTTCTCGCAGTCCCTCTAAAAATCCAGCATCCGGCACGATGAAGCCAGAGTTACCGACGACTGGCTCTAAAATGACGCCAGCAATTTCACCCTTGTTCTCAGCAAATACCTGCTTAACAGCTTCTAAATCGTTATAAGGCGCTGTTAGCGTGCTGGTGGTGGCTGCTTTGGGCACCCCAGGTGAATCGGGCAGACCTAGCGTGGCGACACCCGATCCCGCTTTGACCAAAAACATATCGGCGTGGCCGTGATAGCAGCCCTCAAACTTGAGTACCTTGTCACGTCCGGTAAAGGCTCGCATTAGGCGCAGTACGGCCATGCAGGCTTCAGTACCTGAGTTGACAAAGCGCACCATTTCAATGCTGGGCACAGCATCAATAACCATCTCAGCTAAGACATTTTCCAGATAGCAAGGCGCGCCGAAACTGGTGCCGTTATCTAAAGCGGTGGAAAGCGCCTGTAGAACTTCGGGATGGGCATGTCCGCAGATAGCAGGCCCCCAGGTGCCTACGTAGTCAATGTACTGGTTGCCATCGACATCCCAGATATGAGCCCCTTTGACGCGATCAAATACGATGGGCTGTCCACCGACTGACTTAAAAGCCCTCACCGGCGAATTGACGCCGCCGGGCATCAAATTTTGAGCGGCGGCAAAGATTTCTTCTGATTTGGTGGTTCTTAAAGGCGTTGTACTAACCAAGATCGTCTCCTTAATGTGTGACCTAAATATCTGTTGACCAAAAGCTGAATAGCTGGCTTGTCCGGTAAAGAGTCTCAGCAAGCTTCAACTGCGTCGCAGCGGCAGACGCAGCGATCGCTGAAGGAAGGTGAGTCAGGCTGTCCCCCAATCCTGCTGCTGCAGCCTCATTCGATTATGGGCTATCCACTTAGTCGAAAACCGGATCTAGATCCTAACGAGATAAGTGGCGATCAATATAGTATCGAGTGTTTGAGTTTAGATTTAAAGATGTTAAGGAATGTGGCGGGAATGCGGCTGTCTGATTGGTGGCGATCTCTGTTGCCGTATCTTAAGCTTTACGTGCAAACGGGGCGATCGCAGGCGCTTCTACTAAAATCACTTCTAGAATGATCAAAGATTACCCCAGTGCTGCGAGCCTCAGCAGATCGATGGAGCTTATTTCGACTTGATGCACGAACTAGAGCGATCTTACCGAGTGCTGGACTTAGAGCCGGGAGCCTCAATTGAGGCTGTCAATCAGGCCTATAAAGATCTCGTCTTTATCTGGCACCCCGATCGCATTCCGCAAGAAAACCAGCGTCTGCAGGAAAAAGCCCAGGAGAAGCTGAAGCAGCTTAACGAAGCGCGAGACTACCTGCGGCGATATCACCGCGATCACCGCCAAAAGAGCAAGCAGCCTGCAGCCTCAGCCGCTCAGGCAGCACGCACTAGCGAGCCGAGATATTCGTCGTCGGCCTACCGTTCCCCCTACGGCTATTCTTCCGGCTATAGCCAGCCTCGTTATAGCTATCGATCGCCCTATTCCCCACCCTACGGAACTTATCAGTCGGGCTATCAAAGCTACTATCAGCGCTATCAGCAGGCGCAAGCCTCCCGTCAGACTTATCAAAACAATCACGCCGCTCAGGACAGCGATCGCTCAGCAACTAAGCCCCCCGCTGAGCCAGAACCCTCCACAGCGACGAATGGCACCAGTCAGTCTGCTAACGGCAGCAGTCGGCGCAGCGCTGCTGCTAGCGATCGCAGTCATCATCAGTCTCACAAGCATCAGCCTCAGAACGGCCAGAATAGCCGCACCGCTAGCGCTTACGCTAGCAGTCAGTCCCAACCGTCTCAGGCCTATAACGCTTACCGAGCACGCCAGCAAAACCCTGACCTCAGTGGTGCCAAGCTCAGCGGTGCCGATTTGAAAGAAAAAGACTTTTCCGGCAGAAATCTGAGTCAAGCTGACCTCAGCGGCGCTGACCTTAGCGATGCTTTTTTACATAAGGTGATTCTCAACCGGGCCAACTTACAGCGAGCTAAATTATTCCGGGCCAATCTATTACAGGCCGATCTGAGCCACGCCAATCTGCGCGAAGCCGATCTAATTGGCGCGGACTTGAGCGGTGCTGACCTCAGCGGCGCGGACCTCAGCGGTGCCAGAGTCGGCTTTGGCAACAAAATCATGGTGAAGCTCACGGGTACCAAACTGAACGGTGCCATCATGCCCGACGGCACCATTCACGATTAATCCAGGCTAGGCAAGAGCTAGTCAGCCTGTTACATGCTGCCGTTTTGCATGACGCTCATAAGATGCTGCCGAATCTGCTGCACCTGCTCCTTGTCAGTTTCGCGCAGCTTTTTAAACATCTCAACGCAGGGCTGGGAATTGGCAGCCTCAGCATCTTCAATAAACTTGTCGTAGGCCTGCAGGGCTTCTGCTTTACTTTGCAATACCGTCAGCCAGTCGTATTCTAAGTCGCCCACAATTTCAGTAATAGGAGTTGTCATAGCCTTTCTAAAAATTTCAACTCCTTTAGCCTGACAGGTCTATTCTGAGGCTTCTTCTCTCTCAGGGAGGATTGGCTAGTCAGAGAGAGATTCAGCCCCAGAACAGCCCTATCGGCTAAGGCGTTACTCGCACAGAAAGCGAGCGACTTCTAATGCGAAAAATGTCGGTAAAGACACGCGGCGGTTCCTACTTCTTGAGAAAAACTTTTAACGGTGAGGACTACTCTAAGTCCTGGGGGGAAGTAGGTAACGATGAGGACTACGCCTACATGCTATCGGTGGCTGCTCAGGCCAACAGAGAATGCTCCAGAGGCACCTTTGAAGGCTTCGACAAGTGGTTCAAGCAGGCTGACAGGGTGAATAAGGATGACCTAATCAAGCTGCTTACACCTCCTAGAAACGATGTAGAGAAGACCATGCTACGACGGCTGGAGGCTTACCGCAGGAACATAAACAGTCCTAGCAGTGCTGAGACATTCTTTGACACCATAGAAGCCTCTGAACCTAGTAGAAGGCGCTATCTATCGGTACTAAAACGAATAGCTCCTACCCTCTTCGGTCACATAACGGCACCTAAAGGCTCTAAAGGTAGTCCCGACCCGTTTAGAATCCACGAGACAAAGAAACTACTAGAAGCTGCCTACGACACAAAAAGCCCTGTACCGGGTACCGTTCTAGAGTTCTGGTTAACTACAGGACTTCGTAACGGAGAACTTCAGGCCCTCACCAAAGAAGACCTAGACATAGACGGTGAAGTAGTGACCGTCTTCAAGTCGATGCGTAGGGATGGGGTAGTCAAGTGCACAAAGACAGGGACTAAAAGAATGGTGCGATGCCCCGGCTTTCTGCTCGCTAAGCTAGCTATGTGCATGTCATTAAATGAATCATTAAATAATCAGGAATACTACCCCTTACGTTCCTTCGGTACCTGCGAATGGTTACGAAGCAAGTGGAAACCTCTACTCAAAAAAGCAGGGTTAAGGTACAGGAAGCCTTACTGTATTCGTCACACCGCGATAAGCAGGAAGCTAGTCGAGTACAAAGGTGACATAGCTAGAGTCGGTAGAGAGATGGGTAACAGTCCAGCGGTGATAGCCGCTCACTATGCAGGGGTGCTAGATTCCCTAAAAGACTGAGACTACGGGGTTAGCTCTAGTCCCTGAGAGGTCTATAAGCGTTCTAGGGCTAGGTAAACCATGAATGAGAATAGAGGCGTAACGGAACCGAACATATCCTACGGGTCTGCTACGTCTTTTCTTTCTGCTTTTACCTAGGATTAACTGATTCCCAGGGATAGTAGGGTATCTGTTGGTAGGTTGTTCAGGCTCATGAGAGGTCAAATACTCCCAATTGGGAGTATCGTTTTGAATTTGAAGAACCGCTGTAATCAACTGCTGTGCTTCTACCTTGCTGAACGCTAAGATTCTGAGGTCATACCCCTCACTTAAGTCCTTATAGGTGTATTTATACTTCCCTTTATGCCACCGATAGGCGGGTGTAGCGAAGTGAGTTTTGACGCGATTAGCGTAAGTGACTAGATTCGCCTCGGTAAGCGTACTCGTGGTCTCATTCTTGAGCCTGATAGTCACCTCACCCTCGATAGGGGAATAGCCTACTTCAGCATCTTGAGGGTCCTCCAGGAAGTAGAGTTTAATCTGAGGTTTGTAGCGCACATTGGACTCGAATGAGTCTACAGGTATCCCAAATATAGGAGCTTGCAGAGTTTGAGCGTGTCGCAGTGGTATCTCAAACAGCAGCATCCTAGCCACAGTCACAATAAGGCTGTCTCTATCCTCATGCAAGCAAGCCTGCTTAAGGGATGACCTAGCTACGTTGATATCATCATCGGGAACGTCTGAGAAATGTTCTCTGACCTCCTTGTTATAGACACGTCTAATCGTGTCTTGCAAGTGTTCAACGCCGTTGAAATTATCAGGTAGAGGCATATTACTCAGCGGGTTCTGTGTTTACGTCGGTTAAGTCAGGAGACTCACTAGCTACCTTACTGTCGTTAAAGTCATCCTGAATTGGTGTGTTATCAGGAATCTCTTTAGGAATAGCGTCAGCTATGTTTTGAGCGAAGTCTGCTCTAGCGTCCCCTAAGTAGTCGAATTCTTCCTGAATCTCCCTTACATTGGAGGTCACGCCGTACAGAGTGCTAAACCTGTCCTCTACTCCCTCTATCCCCTCATACCAGCGATTCACCTTAGCTCTGTATTGGTCCCTCACCTGAACGTTCTCTGACATCCACTGATAAGAGAGAGCATCGACTACACCTGAACGCTTAAGGGCATTACCTATCTTGCCTGTGTTGTTAGCGCTCATCTCGATAGCATCAGCGGTTGTGTCTTGAATGTTTCGGAGCGTCCACATTATGTTAGCTCCTGATTGATAAATCCTATTTGCTCTAGTGAGAGTGTTAGAGATGTCAGTTACTAGCTGTTCTCCTAGCGCATTGTTCAGCATGTTGCTGATAGCATTCCCTACAGCTTGATTAACATCAATAGGGCTACCATCCTCCTTTTCAATGCCTACTACATCTAACCCTAAGGACACAAACTCCCCGAAGGTTAGCGCTACATCCTGTGAGAGATAGTAGGCATTGTGTAGAGCTGATAGAAGGGTAAGAACGTTCACCGCTTTTTGTAAGCCTGTGGTTTCCCACGCCTTTTTCGCGAATGAATCCATCTGTTGCAGTTTAGCGAGAATACCCGCATCTCCTACCGCAGGGACGATACCGTTGTCACCCAGCCTCCCCAGGATGTCATCCAGTTTCGCGTTAGTCCCTTTAGAGCAGGGGCACTTGCTATCGGGTGGGGCACCATAGCGCTTCTCTTTAATTTTCTCCGGCTGAAACTGCTGGGTAGGCACTGCAGGCCGCTTAGGACTCCTTACCCCTGCAGAGTTAGGGCTTAAATCGGGGGGTAAGCTCCTACCCCTATTAGGAGGTCTCTGGGGGACATTACCTATACTGTTGGGACTGTTCGCTTTACCCGGTACAGGAAGGAAAGGAATCCCAGGGGCGCTAGGTGAGTCCACAGGCGTCTCTACAGGTGACTCTGCAGGTAATGTCCTCTGAGGAGGTCTAACGATAGTAGGGGAGGATGCTCCGTAGGGTGAGAGACCTGGGAAACCGTTGCTCTGCCTGCCTTTCTGAGGAGCATTGATAGGAGCATTCTCAGGGGTAGGATTGCCGCCAGTGTCAGGCTGTCCGTCAGCCCTAACCATGTTTCGTATCTCAATCCTGAGAGAGTTCCCTGCCGATGTAGAGCTTGAGGTTAGGTTTCTCTCTCCTATCAGCCCCGTCTCTTCTACGATTGCAGCTCCTGGATTTCCTCCTGATAGGGTGAAATATCTGATAGATATAGGCCCATCACCGCTTAGGTTACCCCAGTTGCTTACCTGCCCAAAGCTGAACACGGTTCTGAACTGAAAGTTATACCTTACGTTAGGCGACTGACCTCCTGTGAAAGGTGCTTTCGGTATATCAGGAGCAGGTTCAAAAACACCTGTGTTAGCTGGGTTCCTGTCTTCCTCCTTACCCCTGTTTAGGTAGTCCATTAGACCACCGCCACCGGGATACTCAATCCCCAGAGCAGGTCTTACGGCGGCTTCACCTATAGCGAACCCAGCGCCTGCAGCGGCTACTACAGCGGCTCCTTTAGCTGCTACACCTAGCCCCGCCGCTTTGCCTGCGGCTGCTCCGGTAGCAGCGCTCGTAGTGGGCAACGGTGGCCTAGGAGCAGTCTTGAGGTCTCTGAGAATCCGTGAGGCGTCAACCCTAGACGCCGCTTCAATGAATGAGGAGGAAGTAGAGACAGGCATACTAGACCTCTAGGTAGCTAGCAGGAGCAGCTCCAGACTTCATAACCAAAGCATAGTCCCACATGGGAAGCGTCCCCGCTAGGGCTTCAGCACTGAGAGGCACAGATACCCGCGATAGCCAACGACGTTGCCCCCTGTCGTCTACGAAGGACTCACCCAGCGCAATCTTACGAATACCTGTATCCGAAGGAGAGGGAGGGATTTCACCGTATGTCTCGCCGCCGTGTACCTCTGTAAGGATAGCTGAAGCCCATACATAAAGCTTCTCTACCGTGTTGATTGAGGCTGGGATATTTGCTTGATTTAGGTCTACCATCGGTCATCCGTCCTTTGTGAGGTGATTTATAAGTCGTTATCAGTCTTTAGGGTTCTCCCTATAACGCTGGATTCTATCTAGTTACTCAGGGGTATATGTAGTCATTAAATAAATCATTAATTGATTTAGATTACAGCCCTGCGGATAAACGAGAAAATATAAAACTTTGCTGGAAAAGTGCAGTAATCCGGTTAGGAAAATAGGTGTTTTTTGGTGCTACACCTAGAACTGTAATCAACTATCTGAGGCTTTAATCAAATGGGTGGAAGACGTGTTCCTAGCTATATTCTTGAACGCCGTGCAGCGCGTGCTAAAGCACGTGAGGAGTATTACAACACCAAGAATCAAGGTGCTGCGACCTTCAAAGCTACCGTCGATGACCGTCCTATGACGCGGGTCGGTTATCGGTCACTTAATACCAAAACTGGGGCTACTCCAGACCACGCTAAGCTGTCTATCATTGCTTCCCAGAAAGCCGTCAATTTTTTCGAGGGGCTAGCACCTACCGCTCAGCCAGGAGTAGGCAACACTAATTTAGGATTGGAATACGTTGACCTCGCTGATTATTTCGGCGTTACCAAGTTTAGCGCTTCCAAGATTCACGCCGTACAGGGTGGGGTAAAGCAGGCAGTATCTACTCCCTGGGGTTCTCGGTACACCAAAACGTATGGTGCCACCGATGGAAACGCTCAAGCGTTTTACACGGCACCAATCTCAGAGAAAACTGGCGCTTTCACTGCACAGACCCTACGAGATAACGCTGAGATTATCAGTGAGATTGCTGGAATTCAGCAGGCTCTAGGGGACAACGGTCGCATGTGGATTGAGCCGGAGTCAGAGAGCTATATTGTGTATAGCTAGAGTCCTAGTTAGGGTCATTAATTGAATTATTAAATGACCCTTTTCTTTACCCCTTGATAGCCATGATTGCTGATAAAGAACTACTTACTGGGAGACCAGACCCAACAGACTGCAAAAACCATTTAGCCGTACCGCTTATCTTCAGGCCGAATATGACGAAGGGTGAGCTTAGACGTGAGTTTGACTATATGATTGAGCGCCAGATAGTACTAGGAAAAGTGCTTTCAGGTGAATATGTTTGGGAAGACTACCTAGACGTACTGAATGACCAGGCTTACGACGTAGACTTCTACGACAAGTGCGCTCAGAATCTCATCCTGCCTAACAGATGAAAACTATCGATGTAGGGTCATTAAACAGTTGGCAGCAGGTTTATGCCGACGTTTTTGAAGCGAGTCCTGATAGGCTAAACAGCCGTTTCGGGAATCAGAGGTTAATAGACCCTTTCGATATTCCCTTCACCATCGATAGCTTTGTTGTAGCGGTTAGTTGTATTTACCTGGGAGCGCCTACTACGTGGTACAACGCTGGACAGCTCGTTCAGGTTGGTCAAGCAAATTGGTTTAACGACCCGTTGCTTCCTGACACTGGGAATACCCAGGAAGTAGCTATCATTCAGAAGCACAACGTTAATTTGAATCAGTCAGCTCAAATCCTCTTTTTTACGCCTACAACGGATGAGCTTAGGTTAGGGTTTACCCCTAGACCTTGGTTGCCGAAGTTCACTTTCGTTCTCTGGAAGTACACAGGCGCTGTAGAGGATGAATACCTGTCTCAATTCGAGGCGATACGTGCCCAGCTAGCAGCTATGCAGAGTCAGCCGTAATGGAACCATTCGTCAGATACATCCAGATAGCGAAGTCTCTAGAACCCGTTCTAGGTTTAAGTGAGGTAACGCTGTACTCACCGGGTACTCAGGACGCCTTGGATTTACCTCCTGGGTTGAACTGGTTAGGTGAGATAGAGAGGCTAGGCGTCTCCCACAAGATTCGCGGCTTGCAGCCCATTAGCTTGGTTCTGGTAGACGACATAGGGACTCGATACACCCTAGCGAAAGATATCCGGCTACTAGCTGACCCCACGTATATCGACTTATTAAATGAATTATTTAATGGTAGCAACCTCGTTCTGACTGAGGGCTACCAACTTAAGTTGGTGCTGCAGCGTCCTGAAACGTTCACAGGCGACCAGCACGTAACCGTCACAGGCTACGTTAAAGAGTCTTCCTATCAGGTACCCATAGGTCAGACCTTAGAGGTGTCTCAGGGGGGCACAGGTAAAACCTCCCTGCTTACTAACAGCATCCTGGTAGGTAACGGCATATCACCTATTAAGTACCTGTCTCCCAGCGAGGATAACAAGATACTCGTATCTCAGGCGGGTGTATGGGCATTGAGTGACCTCCCAGCAGGAGGGGGAGCGATAGAGAGCGATGTAGACCCAGGGGTAGCTAATGAGCCTGAGTGGATAGAGATTGATGCTCAGGGGAACTACGTTAACCACTGGGTATCTGACCCTACCGATACGTTCTGGATGAGTAAGCAGGTGTTTATCACTTCAGGAGAGTCTCCTGCTCTCAATCAAGATAGAGCGATTGACGTCGTATCAACCATCTCATCTACAGCTATTTACTTAGATGAACTGATAATCGTAGGAGACGCTTTAGGGCAGTCCTTCGATACCGCTAACCACTGGTCACTAGAGATTTACCTTAGGTATGATGATGACTTCTTGACCGTCTCTACCGACAATAAAATACTGCCTGCGGGTACAGGCTTCTATAGGGTGAAGTTCTCAAAGAAAATGCTAGTGACTCCAGAGAGGCGACGCAAGCTACGGTTCTATCTGAGAAAAGTAGGCTCAGCCGCGAATATGGGTCTAGTGACGTGTTTTGCTAAGTTTAGGGAAGTGAGATGATAACTACTGCTACAGCCGTATTAGGTCTAACGGGAACTATCGCAGGGGGGCTGATATGGGTCATCACTGTAACGAGCAAGGTTACAGGTCACCTAGGGCAGATAAACTACGAGCTGAAGTCATTGAACTCTAACGTCACTGAATTGAAGCAAGTAGACACCCGACTACTTGAGCAGATTGATAAAAACGGGAAACGCATAGACAACTTAGAAGCGTCTATGCATCGCAAGGGGTGTATTCGCAGGCTTATCTCGTAGCATTTAATGAATCATTAAATAAAGGGGGATATGCCTTAGCACGTCCCCCTTTTTTGCCGCCTACCCTATCTCAGATTGTAGGTGACATTGTTCTAGCAAAGCTTCTGAGGCAAGGGAATAAGCGCCTAACGAGCAGCTTTAACCCTACTTAATCAAGGCTCTCTATGTTATTAAATAATTCATTAAATAATTGAATATACGCCTAAGCTTAAAGGCGACTGAGTGGATTACCCGCGAATCTAACTAGCTAGTTAGATTCTTTCTATATATATACTTACTAAAAATTTTTTATATCCCAACATACTCCCCTTAAAGGGGGGAGTGAAGTAAAAAATTGATTTATAGAATTTAGAGATTAATTAGAAAGGTTTTAGACAGTCATCAAATCAAAAACAGTCTTTATTGAATTCCCTTCAGGATAGCTGATTATTGCAAGCTATCGAGTAAGCCTAGACGGAATTCAACCCTTAGCTTTAGCTGTCGTCTCCTTTCCCATCTCTTAGCCTCTGGATTAAGTCCCATTCATCGTCAGTAATTCTCCTAGGTGTCTTAGGCTCAGCTTTGTCACCTCTACGGTTCCCTCCCCAGTTAGGCGAGTATTCTTTATCGGGTTTCTTCTTTTTTCCTGTCATAAGCATAAGCACCTATTGACATCTTGACGCTGTGTGGTCTAGGTTGTCCTTATCTTGACATGTAACATTCAAGATGGTCAAGCGCTCCAGATAGGTGCTACGAACACCCATCCAGAGCTACCCCTTACCTGATACACCCAAGCAAGAGGATGATTAATCATGGCATTTGTTAACCGCCAGCAGCAAACAACAGTCAAGCAGATTGACGACAACGCCACCGCAAACATGCAGCAACCGACATCTGCAATCGATTTTACTCCGGAGGAGCTACAGCTTTTGAGTAGGGCAGTCAATCTGTTAAGCATTCATTTTGGGAACGAAAAGGATGACGACTCTCATCAAAAAACCTATGAGTTATGGATAAAGCTCCATGATGCGTCTAAACTTCCTCCTCTCACTGATGTTGAATGGCGTAACAAGAATCTAGCTACCCTGCCTTCATGGCATCCTCACTTCCGTATGGTTGCTAAGGAGGCTGACCAGCTTCTATGCATGTTTACCCTGCTAATGAGCCGATATACCAGGATGCTTACAGCGATGTCTAGTGAGCCGCTAGAGCAGTTAAAAAACCATATTGACTATGAAGTAGTCGATTATATGGGAGAGCGTATGCAAGCTATTGTGGATGAGGTTTGGGGGTACAGGGAAACTGAGGAGAAGTCTAGCAAGGGTAGGGGATAGGGGCGTATATCTAATCATTTAATAAATCATTAAATGACTGAGCATAAGGGCTGGAGGGCAACTTCTAGCCCTTTCGGTTTGCTCTACATCACGTATCCCCTATCAATTAATGAATTATTAAATGAACCAATACACGTCCCTAACACCTAGAGAATGAGCTGAATGCCTATATTGCCCATCGACTAGGCGCTGTGAGCGATTTTTCCCTATCGGGAACTATTCAGCGCTGTATTCCTATAGCTGGTTTCGTGGAAATTGCAGAAGTAGACAGGGACTATAAAGGGCATAAAAGGGCCTCAAGTCACGAACGGTTAACTAGGGCTCTCAGGGGCTTAACGGCTCTATCGGTCGCTACTATCTCAGCCTAAGTCTCTAATGCAGATACACAAATGGGAAGATGCGGTCTTAGGAACCGTTCCTACCGCCTCTAGGAGCCTAAATGCACAGGGTATGCACTACAATAGACCGTGTAAACCTGTAACGCTCTACCTGCAAGGGATAGAGGCTATTATCTCTCTTCTCTCTCAGGGAGGATTGGCTAATCAGGCTCAGAGAGCTGATCAACTTCGGGAGCCTGCCACTTGAGCACTGAAGCATCAACGCCTTGTTCCCGTTTAATCTTGGCGTCTTTTTCAAACCAGCTAATGATTTGGGCATTGGTGAGCTGACCAACCGGAGTCTTGAGATCTGCAGCAATGTACTTCAGCAGCTTGGCGGTTGAAAGGGTTAGCCGGGTTAAAAATTTTTCTGGAGACGTGAGCAGAGCCTTATCGACTTCTGCAGACTCTTCGGGCGTTAGGAACTGTAAGCTTTGATCGAGCATTGGGGTGAGGGAATGGGGCAAACGGTTTTGATCGTAACATTCCGCTTCATAACTTAAATTAGACGAGGTGCTAAAGCTTTTCCATTACACTCAACGCTTAGAAAACTCTAGCTCATAGCCGCTACAGCAATGACGCCATATTGAGTTGGCAACTTTTGCAAATAAGTTTGAAGATAAACTTGCACTTACCCATAAACTTCGTGCTACCTTAACGGATGGGAACTATTTTCGGTTTACATTACGTTTTTCGAGTTTTTCGAACGTTTCTCCGAATCTAAGTCTCTGCACCCTTTTGGTTCTGGAGATAATCAGTGTCAATTTACATAGGTAACCTGTCGTACGATGCCACCCAGGAAGATCTTTCTGAGGTTTTTTCAGAGTACGGCACCGTTAAGCGAGTACAAATTCCGACTGACCGGGAAACTGGGCGTGTCCGTGGATTTGCTTTCGTTGAAATGAGTAGCGATGAAGAAGAGGCTGCAGCCATCGATGCGCTAGACGGGGCGGAATGGATGGGCCGAGACTTGAAAGTTAATAAAGCCAAACCGCGTGAGCCTAGAAGTGGCGGCGGCGGTGGCGGCGGCTGGGGCGGTAATCGGGGCGGCGGTAATCGGCGCTACTAATCGCTTAACGTCATAGTTTTGCAGCTCGCATTCAAGGGTAGGCGTCTCGTCTGCCCTTTTTGAGTTGAGTTATCTGTTTACATGAGTATCCTGACATTTCAATCGGTTCACAAAGACTTTGGCATTAAAGAGATTCTGCGGGAGGCCAGCTTTAGCATTGGCGATCGCGAAAAAGTTGGACTCATTGGCACTAACGGCTCTGGCAAATCCACGCTGCTGAAGATGATTGCCGGCAGCGAGCCGATTGACAGCGGCGATCGCTGGGTCAATCCCGGTGCCAGAGTAGTCTATCTGCCGCAGCAGCCAGATTTAGACGATGACAAAACTGTTTTAGAACAGGTCTTTGCTGACAGCACTGAGCAAATGTCTCTGGTGCGCGAATATGAAACCTTGTCCCATCAGCTAGCTCAGGCTCAGGGTGAGGAGCTTGAGCGACTGATGAATCAGATGGCGCGGCTGAATGAAGCAATGGAAACCGCCAACGCCTGGGATTTAGAAACCAATGCCAAGATTATCCTCACGAAGCTAGGCATTGAAGACTTTGAGGTTAAAGTCGGCACGCTTTCGGGCGGCTATCGCAAGCGAATTGCCCTGGCAACAGCGCTTCTGTCAAATCCTGATTTACTGCTGATGGATGAGCCGACCAACCACCTAGATGCCGAGTCGGTTGAGTGGCTGCAAACTTATTTGCAAGGCCATCAGGGGTCGATTTTGCTGGTGACGCACGATCGCTATTTTCTCGATCAGGTCACCAACCGGATTCTGGAAATCGATCGCGGCGATTTTTATACCTACGAAGGCAACTACGCCTACTACCTAGAGAAAAAAGCGGAAGCGGAAGCGGTTGAGGTAGGGCGTCAGCGCAAGCACGCTAACGTGCTGCGGCGCGAGCTGGAATGGCTCAAACGCGGCCCCAAAGCTCGCAGCACCAAGCAAAAGGCGCGGATCGATCGCATCCAGGATATGCAGGAAACCGAGTTCAAACAGTCTCAGGGCAAGGTCGAGATTGCTACGGCGGGTCGGCGGATTGGCAAAAAGGTGATTGAGCTGGAGGGGGTGTCAAAGTCCTACGGCGATCGCACTCTAATCTCAGACTTTACCTATGAATTTTCCCCCAGCGATCGTGTTGGCATTATTGGTGGCAACGGCGCAGGTAAGTCAACGCTGATGAACATCATCACGGGCCGCACTGAACCGGATGCGGGCCGAGTTGAAATTGGCGGCACGATTCACATTGGCTACTTTGATCAGCACTCAGAAGATCTCATTGCCGCTGTCAACCAGGAACAGCGCGTCATCGACTATATCAAAGACATTGCTGCCTACGTGACGACGGCAGATGGTTCTCTAATCAGCGCCTCGCAAATGCTAGAGCGCTTTCTGTTTGCCCCCAATCAGCAGTATGCGCCCATTCACAAGCTTTCTGGAGGTGAAAAGCGACGCCTGTTTTTGCTACAGGTGCTGATGACTGCGCCCAACGTGCTGATTCTAGATGAGCCGACCAATGACTTGGACGTGCAAACCCTCTCTATTCTGGAAGACTATCTAGAAAACTTTAACGGCTGCGTCATCGCCGTCTCCCACGATCGCTACTTTCTCGATCGCACCGTCAATATGCTGTTTGCCTTCGAGGGCGATGGCTTGATCCGCCAGTATCCCGGCAACTACTCTCTGTACTTAGACTATAAGCAGCGCCAGGCTGAAGCCGCGATCGCCTCTCCCACCGCACCTGCTAAAACCCAAAACGCTTCTCCATCCGCTTCATCTCCGCCATCTCCCAACCGCGCTCGCAAACTTTCCTACAAAGAGAAGCGGGAGCTAGAGCAGCTCGAAACTCAAATTCCAGAATGGGAAGCAGAAAAAGCCGATTTGGAAAAGACACTTTACCGAGAGCCGCCCGATGGCTACAGCCAGCTCCAAACAATGACTGAGCGTTTGGCCCATCTCAACACCGAGATCGATCGCGCCACCGAGCGCTGGTTAGAACTGGCTGAGATTGGGGCTTAGCTTAGGTTATAGTCAGCATTTGCGATATGGCTGCAGTTCAGCGAGCTAGTACCCAAAAGCGTCCTCAGGACTGTCTTAAGGATGTGTTCATTCTTTGGCTTTAGTGGACACGCTTTGCTTTGCCCACCCTACGGGAGGAATGTCCTCAGGATTATCTAGCAAGACTATTGCTGAACTATCTGGAGGATAGCCATAGGGAGTGTTTATTGCAGTCAACTTTACGAAAGAATATCCTGCGGACTGTCCGGAGGACATAGAATATAGGGGGTGAGGAGACTATCCTCAGGACAGTCTGGAGGAGGTAACGGATGGCAAATGGCGAGATCGATAGAATACCTGTCAATGAGCTGTCAGAGCGCTATCAGCTAGCGAGAAGCGCCGTTTATAAACGAATTAAGGACTTAGGCATCGATACGATCAAAATTGGCAATCGGGCCTATGTCAACGCTCAGCAAATTGCGCTCCTTGATGAGGTGGATGACTTTATCAAAGGCGGCGGCTCGATGGCCGAATTTTTAGAAATGCGAGGACCACAGCCGGGCGCTGATATCCCAACGAACACGTCCTCAGGACTGTCCACAATGCCGCCAAACGACATGATGAACTTCATGGCTCAGATGATGGCAGAGTTTGCATCCCGTTTTGGCGCGGCATCAACCGAGAATCCAATGGACTGCTACAGGGATTTGGAAGATGCTGCCAAAAACGGTTGGAAAATCCGCACTTCTGACGTGGCTCGATTATTGCAGCTCGATCCGGCTGAAGTAGAGAGCTACGGTAATCAGTTCTTTGATGCCGGGTTTATGTTCACCCGCGCTGGCTTTCGTTCGGGGCGAGAGGGAGCCTGGCGGGTTTCTAAGCAGCGATAGCTGGGGTATAGCCTAAAACTGCCATCATCCTTTAAAATGAAAAGACCAGCACCCCCATGCTGGTCTGTTTGCATATTCAGTGTTTGAGTATCTCTTTTGAGATCGGTTTTTCTTTTGCGGGTGATGTTGGTGTTAGCACTGGCATCACCTAACTTTTAGGTGACGGACTGTTAGCTGTTCTGGCTTTTGTCCGCCAGGGAGAGTTCTACCCACCAGTGGAGGCACCGCTCTCTCAGCCCTTCAATCTTTCCTCTATACTGTAGCATGTCCTGAGGACAATCCGCAGGACAGTCTCAACAAAATCCACAGGACTGTCCTGCGGACAACGCGATCGCGGGTAGAGCAAATTTAGCTCGGTTGACGCGATCGCTCAAATACGAGAATTTTGCTGAATGCAGAAACTCTTTCTGCATGTGAGTCGCGTTTTATCTCTTACCGCTTCAAACACCGATCGCAGTGCCCACACTGCCCCATTCGCTCCGCCTCGCCCCGAAAGCCAAACGCCGCGAGCAAAAGCTGCCAGCGACAGCCGCGACTGTGGAGATACTGGTGCATTTGCGCATGGCCTGAGTCGTTCTGATTATTAACCAATCGCCCCGATCGCAGCCGATAGTGAAACGGATCCACCCAGTCCAAACGCCCTAAACTGTGCAGATAAGACAGCGCGATCGCTCCATCCTTAAATTGCTCGGTGATTTTCTCTAGCGAACCTTCTGGTGGAATCTGCTGGCTCAGCCTTTGCGCCTTTTGCTGTAGCTTTTGGGCCTGAGCCGCAAAAAACTGCGATCGCTGCTTGTCTGAAGGATCCAGCCAGCCCGTCGGCTCACTCACCAGCGTCAGCGCCGTTGCCGGTTTGCCATCTCGTCCAGCTCGCCCCACTTCTTGAATATATTCCGACAGCAAACAGGGGGCGTGAAAATGCACCACCCAGCGCACATTCGGCTTATTGATCCCCATGCCAAAGGCATTGGTACAGACCACAAACTGGAGGCGATCGCCAATCCAGTCCGCCTCAATTTGGCGGCGATCGCGGGGGCTGAGGCCAGCATGATACGCCTGAGTCGCATAGCCCACCTGCCGCAGCCAGTCGGCCAGTTCCTCGCTGTCGCGCCGAGTGCGCACGTAAACTAAACCTGCCTGCCGCGATCGCTTTTGAAGATAAGTTTTCAAAGCTTGGCGTCGGCCTCTAGGTGTCCAAACTGACTGAACTGAAAGATGCAAATTAGAGCGATAGGGACTGAGGCGGACGACCTTGGGCTGCTCTAGCTGCAAGACCTCCTGGAGAGTGCGCTGAGCAGTGGGATCAGCGGTGGCGGTGAAAGCGGCGATCGCTATTTGAGTACCGGGCGGTTTGTGCTGTAGGAGTGCTGGGCGGACTGCTCCCAGCCGCCGGTAGGCCGGACGAAACGTGTCGCCCCACTGGACTAGACAGTGAGCTTCGTCCAAAATCAGGCCGTTAATTTTCAAACCTGGCTGGCAGAGTCGCGGCCAAACTGCGGGGCTGAGCAGGGTTTCGGGGGAAAGGTAGAGCAGTCGTAGGCGCTCTAGAGAATTCAAAATTTGACGTCGCTGATAGGAAGAGAGTTCACCATGAAGGGCAGCAGCCGGAAGCGATCGCTGTCGCAGTTCCGTCACCTGATTTTCCATCAGCGCTACTAGGGGCGAGATTACCAGCGTTAGCCCGGTCTGCAATAAGGCAGGCAGTTGAAAGCAGACAGACTTGCCGCCACCCGTTGGCATGATGACCAGCGCATCTTGCTGATGCAGCAAGGCTGCAACAATTTCTCCCTGAGGCGGACGAAACTGGGAATAGCCCCAAATTTTTGCAAAAGCCGCCTGAACCTGCTGCCATTCACTGACCTGCGCTGAAGCTACCATGCTGCCCCCTCAAATCCTTCAGCCTCAAAATGCCCAAAAGTAAAAGAGGCTCCCCAGGCGTTGTCGGGCAGGGGCTAGCCATACTCATCAAGCCCTCTACGCTGGCAGCAATCTGTGAAAATTACGTAAAGTGTCAGTGTAAATACAGGGCGACGCTCCCCGGATCTCTACAGTACGGCTAATGTATCAAGTGGCAGCAAAATGATGACAAGCCGTTGGGGAATATTGCGATCGCTGACAGTTTTGGGCATGTTTGCAGGATTCAGCCTAGCCACTGAGGCCAGTGCGGCCATTTTAGTCGGTAATACTGCTCTGACCGATGATGGACGCGGCTACAACATCCTTCGCTTCGATGAACAGACAGGTGATTTTCTAGGAGAATTTATTTCTACTGGCAGCGGCGGCTTAGTTTCCCCTGATGATCTCACCTTTGGGCCAGACGGCAACCTCTATGTCAGCAGCGGCAATGATGGGGCTACGCCTGCAGTAGAACCCTCTGCCATTTTGCGCTTCAATGGCCTCACCGGAGAGTTCATTGACATATTCGCTACCAGTCCGACGCTGAATCGTCCCTATGGCAATGCTTTTGGACCAGATGGTAATCTCTACGTCGCCAGCTTTCTCTCCGACGAAATATTGCGTTTTGATGGCGTCACCGGGGCGTTTATTGACGTCTTTGCTACCGGAAATGGCCTACCAGGGGGGCTTAATGGGCCTAATGACTTACTGTTTTTACCAGATGGCAGCCTGCTCGTAACCACCCAGGGCAGCGTAGCAGTCAACGGTCAGCCGGATTTTAGCTTTAGCCTGCCCAGCCAAATTTTAAAATTTGATATTGCGACCGGAGCCTCTACCGTCTTTGCCGATCAGCCAATACCGACCCCTGATAGCTTTGGCTTCGTCAGCTTTTTGGGACTGGCAATTGGACCAGATGGCAACCTGTTTACCAGCGACTTTGCTAATGGCCTGCGCGTTTATGACTTAGAAACAGGCAACCTACTGCAAGCGATCTCAACTAACTACACAGGGACATCCCCCAGCAATAATTTCATTGGCAGTTTAGCTTTTACTCCCGACGGTGCCCTCTTTTCGACAGGCTTTGATTTTAGCCAAGCTAACTTAGGCGCAATCCTGCGCTACGACGGCGCGACGGGTGAGCCGCTGCCCTCAGCAGGAAATTCTGGTCCGATTTTTGTGCCAACTAATCCAAACTTGATTCGGCCAATTGGGGTAACCTATGCAGACTTGCCGCCCGTGCCGGAACCGGGATTAGCGCTGAGCCTGCTACCACTGGCGGCGCTAGGATTGAGGCTGCGGCGCATAGCTTAATCATTCACGGCAGGGAGAGCGATCGCCATACGTCTCAGGTTAGTTTGAGGAAGATCTTGAAGCAGTGAGTAACGAGAGGGACAAGCTAGTCGCGTTTGAAGTGCCAGCGAGCGAAGAAGCTGAGGCATGTGTCCGGCAGGCTGGGAAACAGCCTTTTGAAAGGATCGCCCTAAGCTATTAAAACGCTAGGTTTCGGGGCTTTCTGTAGCGGTAGTTAGCTGTTCGGAGAATTGCGGCGAGGGATCGAGCTGCTCAATTGACTTCATGTACCAGAGGATAACAATCAGCGGTAGCGCGTAGCGATCCCACTGCCAGGCTTTCATCATGATGAGGCAGTTGAAAATAATGGCCCAGCTAGCCAGATTGAGTTTAGCAAAGCGCCAACAGGCTAGCAGCGCTAATAGATAAAACAGGGCGTATTTAAGAATATCTAGGGGCAGCAATTCAGCCACTTTTATCAGATTACCGCTGGCTTCTAGAGCAGGCGGAAAGACAATAAAAAAGATCAGTAAGGCAGCCGCGATCGCGCTGTAAAACAGTTTGCGTGATTGAAACTGCTGTAACGGTAGGCGTCGGTAAAATAGAAAAAATTCAGGAATAACAAAGTACAGTCCAATAAAAGATAAGAAGTAGAGCGCCCCCCCCGGCTGTAGCGAAAACAGCGATAGCTGAACATCTGGCACCAAACGAGCTTCTAAACTTCTAGAGGGCGCAATACCGCCAAACAAAATAAACCAGCCAACTATAGTCGCTGCCGCTACCAGCGGCATCAAGATACGAAAATTAAGCGGCTCGCGCTTTCTAATCGCTGTAACAAACTCATAGGTACCCACAGCCAAAGGAAAAGCCAGCATATACTGCCGCGAGGCAATTCCTAAAATGAACATCACGCCGCTCCAGAAATGAGCGCTGCGAAAATAAAAAAAGAAGCCCCAGAAAACAAAGAAAGTAGCAATAATATCCGTATAGAATCGGCCACTTAGCCATAGATAGTAGGGAAATAGCAAAAGCCCCACAGCGGACAAAATAGATACCCAGCGGTGGGGCCGCCGAGGCCAGCCGATACACACAACAATGATGATAGATAGGCAAAAATTCAGTAACCGCCCGGCAAAAAGCCCGCCCTGAAACAAATATTCTAGAGCGCCATAAATAATGAAGGGGAGAGGCGTGTTTAACTCCGGATAAGATTTCAGCGTTTCTAAACTGGGTAAAAGACTATCACTAAAATACCGCTGAGTGGTTAGCCAAAAAGTGCGCTCGTCCCACCAAACTGGAGCCTGAAGACTCTGTAACCCGACGAACAAAGCGGTATAAATGAGGGCGATCGCGAAAATAAAGCCGAACTTGAGCTTGCTGGAGCGGCTCATTTCGGCAAAAATTTCAGAGGGAAAATATTTCATGACCTACCGTAACTCGTTGGCAAAAATTCACTTAAAACGGTATTGACAGTCAGCTAGGCTCTTGAAGTTTTAACAGTCCGCTGCTGAGTCATTTCCCAAAAGAAACCAGCCGCATTCGCCACCTGAGACACCAGCAAAACAGCAGTCAACGCTAGCCCATGCCGGGTCTGACCGTGGGTAAACGGATACTGCAAGAGGCTAATGTAGTAGCCGCCTTCAATCTCAAAGTTGCCCCAGCCTTTCTCTGCGCGAGTTTGGTGGAAGCGAAAAGCGCCGCGACCGTAGTTAAAGTGCTGCTTCCAGAAGCTTTTTAGGGTCATAGGATGGGCATGGTAAATGATCACTTCTGGAGCATACGTCATCGTGTAGCCTTTATGAATCCAGCGATCGCAGAGTTCACGATCCTCTGATGTTGTAAAACTTTCATCAAAGCCGCCCATTTCTAAAAACTGCTGCTTTGGCACCACCATGTTGTTAGAAGCAAAGAAACGAGCCTGCTCTCGATCTGAGTTGTAGTGGTCGTAGCCCATACTGATAATGTTTTGGCTGGTCATGGAAAAAGGATTGTCAGGCAAGGCGTTCACCGTCCGTCCCCCCACAATGCAAATCGGCTTTTTTTCAAAACAGGCTGCTAGTGCCTGAAGCCAGTCAGTTGCAGGCTGACAGTCATCGTCCGTAAAAGCAAGATAGCGCCCCTGAGCCTTGTGGGCCGCCTGGTTGCGGGCGGCGGCTGGCCCTGCATTGGCCTGGCGGATAAAAACGAGGTTAAGTCTGTCCTTAAACGGTTTCACCGCGTCAGTTAGCGGCACATCGCTGCCGTCATCCACCACAATCACCTCAAAGCGATCGCGCGGATAGTCCAGCCGGGTTAGACATTCCAAACAGGCCACAATCTGACGGGGACGATTGTAGGTAGGAATAATGATGGAGAAGACAAGTTTTTGGGCGGATTCCATAGCAAATAATGACATAGAGCTTTAAACAAGTATTTGCTGTCGCCTCTGCCGGGCTGCTTGTAAGGCTAACCAGCTCGGCATCAGGATCCAGCTTAGGGTAACGCCGACGTTGAAAATTGGGTCAGGCGGTGCAGGGACCAGTCTCAGGCTAGTAGGGAGAAGGTTGATCAAAATCGCGATCGCAGGCAGTAATTCGTTGTAAGACTGAGCCGTTAAATCCGGCAGTCCCTGTTTTTGCAGCCCCAACAGGACAACAATAGGTAACAGAATGAGCATGTCGTCATAGACTAAATAATAAGCCCAAAGCCGAGCGACAATAGCGCTCACTCCCAGCAAGAGCCAGGAATCTATCTGCTGATAGAAATAAATCCCTTTCCTGAGTAATAAAAACAAGATTAAAGCAGTCATTAGGTTAAACTGGCTAAGGTGCGAAGCGCCCAGATAGCTGTGGGATTTGTTGCCTGGTTTGGAGCCTTTTCATACTCCCAGCTTGCTCCTATCTTTCATCCATTTCAAACAGATAAACAGAAGCTTCTAAGCGCTGAAATTCGTCTACCTGCTGACCGACCTGAGCCAGCAACCTTAAGAGGACTGTCTCCTCATCAATAGAGGAGCGGCGATCATGGACGTGGGCAAAAAGCGTCCAGACCCGGCGGTACTGGCTAATTTGTCGCAGATCTGGCTCAAAAGCGTCCGGTTCGTAGCGCGTTACCGAGCCGACAATCAGGTGAGGGGGATCTGAAACCAGCGCCGGCTCAAACCAGTCTCCCTGGTAGGTCGCTGACGGCGGTGGTAGCTTGATATCAAAGCCGTATCGTTCGGCGTAATAACGAAAAGCATACTGAGCAGCATAATATAGGTAGAGCGTATCGCCCTTTTGCCAGTGATCCTGCAGGTAACCTAAAACGGGTTTGATGTCTTCTCGAACGCGCTGATACTCAAATCTGGGCGGTGAGCTAGGATCCTTTAAATTGAGGGCGGCGTAGTAAAGCGGATGGCTAAAAAGCAACAGCACTAACAGCAGCGCGATTAGCTGTGAGCCTGAGCGAATTTTGTTGAAAATTTCTTCGCCACCTGCGCCAATAATTAGTAAGACGAACGGAACAATAAACAGCAAAAGCTGTCCCTTGAAAGGATATTTCTGTAACCCAGAGGCCAACAGCACTAACGCTAAAGGCAGCACGAGCATTGAAAAAGTAAATCTACGAGTCTTAAATAAAACGACACAGCCCAGTAAAAAATAAAGCGCAGCAATACCCTGCAGAGCAATCCCCACCGGGTAGTCAAAAAAGGTGAAAAAGGTATCAAAAAACCACTTTAGCTCCGTCAAACTGGTGGGAGGTAGAGGCATAAACGCATTGTGGCTGCCGCCCCAAGATTCCTGAAGCTGAGAGTTGCTTACCAAGCCCTTCAGAGAAATCTGGTAAAACAGGATAAAGCTGACAGCGCCAAAACCGTAAGCAACTGCGTATTTGATTAGCTGACGCGATCGCTCTAGGATGGCAGGCACCATTAGACAAAGCCCCGTCCCGGCCAGAATAAATACAGAGGGATGAGAGATCCAGACCGATAGCGCTGCCACCACGGCAAAGCCAGCGGTAGTTGTCCAGGAAAGCCGCTCAGATTTTAGGCGAAAAGCTAGCAAACAAATCAGCACGGCAATGGCAACATCGGTAGAATACTGCTTAACTTCGGCTGAATAGTAAATTAGGCGATCGCAAAGCACAAACAAGCCCAAAGCTATTGGAATTGCTAAAGAACGGCGATGAAAAAGTATTCTAGCCAGCTTGAAAAATAAAAAGAGCGCCAGTAGACTAGACAAAAAAGGAAGCAGCCTTAAAGCATATTCGCCGTTATTAAATATCTGAGTCAAAAACTTTTCAACCACTAAAAAGCCAACGGGAGTAGCCTGGTTGTAAGTCAGCGGCTGAAATAACTCGCTGTAAGTTCTTTCAGTGATATTGAGCGCTAAAAAAGCTTCGTCAATCCAGAGCGATCGATCGAGTAAATACTGGTGCAGTCGCAGCAAGCAACCGATTGCCAAAAGACTGTAGAGCCAATAGTCAAAACTTAAAGCAGCATCAACTTGCTTTAGCTTCGGCATTTTACTTGGCAAACTAATTTTTTTCACAATGGCTCAGCCCAAAATCTATCAACTGTTCTTCAAGTCAAGACTGAATTAAATATTTGAACGAACTCATCAGCCGATTAAAGGCGACTCCCGGATGAATATAGAAAGCGCGAAACAAGCTGGAAAAAGCAGCTACCTTTTGACCCAAGCGATAGGAAAGTTGAGCATGATCATAGACAAAATCAGCATACATCTTGCGCCTTGATCGGAACGCATTTTTATATTTTTGAATTAAACGCTGAAAACTCTCCTGCCTTAAGCTTTTGTTTTTAGAGATTCGCGGTTCATGCTGGGTTCGTAGCAGGCGGTAGGTGATGTCAGGAATACCTACAATCGAGCAGGCAGGATTTAGCCGCAGAAATAGCTCTGAGTGAACTCGCGAACGAAAATTTTCGTCCCAACCGCCAATAGCCTGAATCAAGTTCCGTTCAACGACCAAGGTTTGTTTGGTGTTGTAGGAATATTCTGGCTCTATGTCCTCTAAGAAAAAATAGCAGCCTTTGGGCCGCTGCGGCGGCGGGACTCGTTTATGCTGACACCGCCCCTTTTCGTCAATAACTTCAATGCCTGAAATGACAGCTACCGGAGAAGGCAAATCGGACTGGGCCAGCGCCGCTAAAGAAACTTCGGCCATGTGCGGTAAAAGCTGATCGTCGTCATCTAAGTATGTAACCCAGCGCCCCTGAGCGGCCTCAGTGCCTATATTGCGGGCAGCAGCCCCACCCTGACTGGACGAGAGATGAATTATTTTTAGCTTGGGATGGCTAATGACCTGGCTAGGCGGCGTTGAGGCATCATCAACCACAATAATCTCAATCGACTCCAGCGTTTGCTGCAATGCGCTTTGAATAGCTTTTTCTAGCAGATGAGGTCGATTGTGAGTTGGAATAATAATACTCAGCAGAGGTTCATTCATTGAGGTAAATGCCAAACTGGTCCGGTAATGACTTTCTGAATTAATATCTATCTTTTAGAGAAAATAAGCGTTTTGTTTAAGAAAGTTTCTGTTCTAAGAATTATTAAATGTTTTTGTAGTTGGGTTTGGGCAAGAGCGAGAGTGCCGTATCCAGCAACTGCTTGAATAGCTTGGGGGCCAATAGCTTTAGTAACACTAGGTAGGTCACTGAGCCAATCGCAATTAGTACTATAAGCTGTGCTACGGGAAAGGCTGTTAAGTTAATAGTCTGCTGAGCGATGAAAATAGCTACTGCCATCAATATGGCGCTAGCCAAAGGAGCTAAAAGCTGACGTAAGTAATCTTGCATCGGCGCTTTAATCAACCGGCCAACAGCGCTTTGCTCGATGGGAAACATGATGGCTGTACGAACTAGGTAAGCCAAGCCGACAGCAGCAACTCCCCAGCGCACAGCCAGAGCGAACAAGCTGAGGTTTAAGATTGAACTCATTAGGCCAATCCATACTCGCCATGAAGGTTTGCCCATTGCCATGAAGATAGCTCCTTTGAAGCGGGAAACAGTGCGAAAGATGCCAGCTAAAGCCAGGAACTGTAAAACAGGCGCTGAAGGCAGCCACTGTTCACCAAACAGTAAAGACAAAATTTCTGGGGCTAAAATCGCAACTGCCAGAAAACAGGGAAAAGAAACTGTGCTGGTTAGCTGAGTTGCCTGATAAAAAGCCTTACGAAAAACAGATAAGTCCGAGGCTAGGCGTGAAAAAGTTGGCAGCGCTACCCGATTGAACGTATCGATCAGGAGCTGAACCATAATCTGTAAAATGCGGTAGGCGACGCTGTAGTAGCCTAAGGCTGTTGGCCCTAAAAAATAGCCGATGAGCAGGTCATCTGAGCGGGTATTAATAAATCCCAAAAAATTGAAAGCTAAAATATTAATGCCGAAGCTGAAAAGCTCTTTAAAGTGCCGCCAGGAAAACTGTAGTTTGGGCCGCCAGCTACTGGCTCGCCAAAGCACAATGGCACCGACTAATTCGTAAACCAGTTGCTGAACAACTAAACTCCAGACGCCCCATCCTAAGAGAGCGGCGCTAATGCCCAAAATACCGCTAATCAGTAAACCCAGCAGCGATCGCAAAGCGACAAACTTAAATTTAAACTGACGCTCTAATAGCGCTTCTTGCACACCTGTAAAAGAGCCGATCAGCAACAGCAGCGAAAAGCAGCGCAGAATGGGGGTTAGCTGGGCTTCGTCAAACCGGCTCGCAACAAAAGGCGCTAACAGAATACAGAGGCCCGTCAGCACCGAGCCGCAGACAATATTTGTCCAGAAAGCTGTGTGAGCGTGCTGAGGCTCAAGCTGCTGATGCTGAATCAGAGCTTTGGGAAAACCCTGATCTAAAAACACTTGGACAAACGCCAGAAAGACATTGGCTAAGGCCACTAAGCCAAAATCTTCAGGCTCTAATAGCCGCGCCAAGACAAAAAAGACTGACAGAGAGCCTAGCTGTCCCCCCCAATTTTGGAGAGTTGTCCACAGAACACCCTGTAAGACCTTTTGCCGAAAGTCTTTCATATCCTAGGCCGGAGGGTCCAAACGCTTTTGGCTTCTTTGATGCTGATAGGTCAAATAGCGATTGAGGCCATGTTCTAGCTTGGCGATCGCTCTAGCGACAAAACTGCTGCCGACGTTAAAGGTCAGACGACGGGCCAAAGGCTCAATCAGCGACATATAGCGCCGCCAGCCCAGCTTTTTATACTTGTTTTTGAAGTAGCCATCTTCTGCCAGTTGCCACTTATCGCGGAAGCGGTGCAGGCTCGATAGCGTCCAGGCATCGCTCCAGCGCAGCATATAGTAGTGCACATCGGACCAGTCTTGAGGCGCACCGGGCAGGTATGTGACCAATGAGTCAGGTTCAAAATAGACCGTTTCGCCGGTTTCGCGTACGCTCATGCAGAAATCTAGGTGCTCTTTGGTATTTAGCATGGTTTCATCTAGCTGACCCAGCTGATCAAAAACAGAGCGGCGGACTAGAACGCAGTGAAATTCTGCCAGTTCTGTGGGCGATCGCTTGAGTCGATGACGAATCGCCTCTACGGTTTTGCCCTGGTCGTACATTTTTTCGCGGACGCGGCGACGTCCGGTTTTATCGGTCCAGACATGAGCCTCGCCGCCAGCAAAATGGACTTCCTGATGAATCGGTTCATATTGGCACATCAGCGGCCCCACAATGGCGGCCTCCGTTTCTTGAGCACAGTTCAGCAGCGCTTCTAGCCAGCCGGGCGAGACAATCACGTCGTTGTCAATAAAGACTAGATAGGGCGTAGTGACCTGCTTTAGGCCCAGGTTACGGGCCTGGTTGGGGTACAAATAGTAGTCAGTGCTGACGATTTGGAAGCCGTGCTGCTGTGACTGCTGCTGCAGGTAGTGCCGTAAAGAACTAGGGGAGTTGCCGTCTACGTAAACCAGTTTGAAGGGTATTTGGGTATGGGCATAAATACTCTCCAAAGACTGACGGGCGCAGCTAAAGCGCTCTCGCGGCACCACCACCAGAGTGACAATAGGCTCGTGAGCCTTGGGCGTAGCAGCGGCTGAAGCTGCAGTTTCGGTCGTCGCTAAACTCATAAATCCTCCAAAATGAACTAAAAAGTGGTCTGTAAGACTGGCTTAGACGCAGGGGGAGTTGAAATTAGTAGCTGCTGATAAAGCTCCACAAGCTGGTCGTTGAGGCGAGTTAAGCTGTAATGCTTTTCCACAAAGGCGCGTCCGGCCTGTCCCATTTGCGGCCAAGCTTCGGCATGCTCAATCAGATACAGCAGCTTTTGAGCGATCGCGGCGGCATCTCGCTCTGGCACCAAGAAGCCTGAAATTCCTTCTTCCACCAGTTCCGGGATGCCGCCGTGCAGGGTACTCACCACGGGCAGCCCCATCGCCATCGCTTCTTTCAACACGTTGACAGGAGCATCCTGATCGCCATCGGCTGCCGTGATGCTCGGCGCGACAAAAAGGTGAACCTCTTTGAGCAAAGCAATCAGTTCAGCCTGAGATTTTCGCCCCAGCAGCTTGATAGTCTGGCTCATCCCCAGCGACTCAATTAGCTGCTCAAGCGAGCTTCTTAGTGGGCCTTCGCCTATGATCCAGTATTCAATGTTGCGGTAGGTTTGGTGGCACTGGGCGATCGCTCGAATCGCGTATTCAATTCCTTTTTTGTCTACTAGCCGACCGACCGTGGCGATCCGCACCGGCCCGGCGAGAGGAAAAGATCGCGCTTGAAAGGGAAAGCGGCTGCAGTCCAGTCCCGATCCGTGGACGCGAATTTTGTCTGGCGGACAGCCCAACTCAACGGCTCGCTGCTGAAAAAATTTGCAGTTAGCTAAAAAGTAATCTCCAACCTGAAACAGGCGATCGTAAACGTGGGGGCCTTTAAGCTGAATAAACCGGCTAATATCCTGCCCCCGAAACATGGTGAGCAGTTTAGCGCTAGGCGCATTCATGGCTTGGAAAGCCATAGCGCGAAAGCAAGAGGTGCCAAACTGGCAGTGAATGATGTCGTAGCGTTTTTTAAAGTTGGGAATTAGGCTGTAGAGAAGCCAAAGCGAAACAGCAGGCTCACCGCGCTTGAGAAAGTTAAGCGATCGCCAGGTATCGGTAGGCGACTGCAAAAAATGAGAGGCAGCAATGCCAATTCCCTCAATCACGCGCTCAAGCAGATTGACAGGAACTGCCGGAAAATAATGGGTTCGACTACGCAGGTCGTAGTCAATGACATCGCCATGCAGTTTGCTCCAGTCACCCGCAGCATCTGCATAAATGTCAACGCTATGACCTCGATCAATCAGTCCTGTAATCTGATTTAAAATGAACGTTTCAGATAGAACAGGAAACTCCCCAACGATAAATGCTATCTTCACACTCTTCTCCGGAACTTGCGCTGCAGAATATCTGAATGTACGGCTAGCTCAGTCTTTGCCCCGTCGGTTTAAACCCTAGCGGGTGAGGCTCCTAGCCTGAGCCGAATTTTGGCCCAAGCGCTGCTGTAGCGAACAAAGAAAATGACGAGTGAAACCTTGACCTTTTCGCTGATTCGACTCAGCTTAGAGCTTCTAAATACGCTCATCACATACATCACAGGCGGAATTAAATCCTGACCTAAGATGACGCCAAAAATCAGGTGATTCAGTAGCCTAGGGGGTATCCATTTCTGCTGGGTCAGCGTATAGGGCAGCGTGCCCTGGTGAAAGAAATGGTAGAGATTTCGGTTCAACAAGTCATAGTGTCCGCCTGCCAGCCGAATTGTTTTTTGATGAATTTGGGCGAGCGAAACTCTAGCCGGATGGGCCACTCGCACCTCTGCCCCATAAACTTGCTGATAGCCAGCGCGGTAAACCCGCTGTCCCCAGTCCAGATCACCGCCTGACTTCAGCGTTTCATTAAAAGGCCCAACGGCCTCAATCACCGCTTTCCAGGTGAACAAGTTTGCCGTAGCGCCATACTTCATGTCTCTAAGATGCTGCTCTTGCGGAAAAGCAGTGGCAATCTCAAATAGCTCAACGGCGGTGGGATGCTCGGCATCCTGAGGAAAAATTTCAATGTTGCCTGAAACTAAGCCACAGTGAGGATGCGCTAGCAGTTTCTGCACGCCTTTTTCTAGCCAGTCAGCCGCCGGAATGCAGTCAGCATCGGTAAAAGCGATCGCCTCTCCCTGAGCTAGCTGAATGCCGCGATTGCGGGCGGCATAGGAACCTGGCGTGGTTTCAACAGCGGCGATCGCCTGAGAAAATTGCTCAACTAAAGACAATATCTCAGCCTGGTTATCTGAATCGTTGTCAACAACAATCACCTGATAGTCAGACTGAGGATACGTCTGTTGCTCAAGTGCCTTCAGGCAGCGCTGTAGCCGGGCCGCATCATTGAAAACCGGCACAATTACTGAAACCTGGGGTAGCGCTTGAGAAAGTAGAGCCATCTTGCCTTGTCCCTGTTCTAAGCCACAACTGCCTGTTTGGGCTGATCGGCTGACTTCTCGGCAGGCTCTTTCATGAAGTCTTCGTGGTAAGACCGTTCGGTGTTGACTTCCCACAAGTCATGATTTTCACCCAGGATATTTCTAGCGGCTAGAATTCCAGTCAGCATTGAGTGATCCTGGTTGTTGTAGCGGTGCATGCCATTACGGCCCACCGTTTGCAGATTTTCAAACGTAGACAGGTAATCCTGCAGAACTTTGAGATGTTGACGATACTCACCGTCATAAACCGGATAGGCTTTGTACTGCCGAATGACGACCCCATCTTTAATCCGGTCAATGCCATCTACTAGGCCCAAATTGACCACTTCTTGACTGGCTAGCTTAATTAAGCCCTCATCTGCCATTTCCCACAGGTCGTCTCCTTCACTGCAGAAATATTCCATACCCAAGCAGGTTTTATCAGCATCTGGCACCATAGCCGGACTCCAGTTCTTGAAGTTCTGAATGCGACCAACCTTAAACGCGGGGCTATGAATGTAAATCCAGTTGTCTGGGAAAAGCTTGGGTTGATCAATCACCAGAGAGACAATCATGAAATCTCGGTACTTGAGGCCGTTAGCTGCCGCGAGCACCTCCGGCGGCGGCGGCGGATCTAGGCGCTTCAGCAAAGCCGAAACCGGCATACTAGAAATGAACTGGTCACCCGTAAACTCTTGAGTCTCACCCCCCTGCTCAGCCACGATATGGGTGATGCGCTTACCTGAGCGCTTCACCTGAGTCACATTCGTCTTGAGATGCACGGGCGATCCTTTCTGATCTAGGCGCTCTTGAAAGCGCTCCCACATCATGCCCGGACCTAAAATCGGGTAGTCAAACTCCTTGATTAGGGTTTTGGTGTTGTTAACCTTAAAGAGGGCATTGAGGACAGCTTTTTTCAAAGAGAGTCCCTTGATGCGCTGAGCGGCCCAGTCAGCCTGAATTTGCGTACAGGGAATGCCCCAAACTTTTTCCGTGTAGGTTTTAAAGAAAGTTTCGTATAGCTGCTTGCCAAAACGATTGGTCACCCATTCTTCTAAGTTGTTTTCAGTGGGCAAGGGCTTGACCTTGATCTTTAGATAGCTGGTTAGAATCTGAAAGCTATTTAAAATTCCCAGCTTTGAAAGGGCATCGAAAGGCTCCAGCGGATAGTTGAAAAACTTGCCATCGTAATAAATGCGAGAGAGCCGAGGCACACGAATAAATTCTTTGTCGAGAACCTCGTGCCAAAGTTTCTTGACCACCTCGACCTTGGTGAAAAAGCGGTGCCCGCCAATATCAAACCGATAGCCTTTGTAAGTTTCAGTTCTAGAGATGCCGCCTACTCTATCGGCCTTTTCAAGGACAACCGAGCTTTTGTTCTCCTTACTGAGAACGTAGGCAGCTGTTAGCCCAGCAGGGCCGCCGCCAATGACAACGGTTGGATAATGGTGCCTGACATTGGACATAGCTAATAAGATAGGTGCTTGAATTAGTTTGCTGAGGTTCCGATTAAGCGACGACGGGTCGCCAGCTTAATCTGTGAGAGATGGTGACGTGCTAGGCCAATTGCAAAGGCTAAGCCACTATAGAGAAAATAGAGCCAATGCCAGGGGATGACGCACGCTGTAAAACGCCAGCCTCGCTTATGCCGAAAGAAGCGGTAGACAGGCGCATTGATAAGAACTAGAAGCAGGGCGATCGCTAGAGAAAGTCCGAGAGCACTAGGCCAGAAGCCAGTTGTCAGCAGCGTTAGGAGCAGAGTGAAAGCCAAAATGACGCTGAGACGACTTGACCAATCTAGGTTCAAATCATTATTTAATTGTTGATGCCGTAAAATCAAGGCCGTCCAGGGCAGTGCCCGGTAGAAAAAATCTGCTTTGAGCATTGATAAGGGTTCCCATCGCTTCAAATGCTTCACCTGAATGTGTTTGCATAAGCGAATAGCGTAGCCATACTGCTTGAGGCGATATCCCAGTTCAATATCCTCAACGCAAGCCGCCCGGTAGCGCTGATCAAACCCCCCTACTTGCAAAAAGACTTCCCGCCGCACTGCGCCACAGGCACCCCAAAACGTAGAGGCTGCCTCATTAGAAATCTGGTGAGTGTAATGATGAAACAGGTTGCGATATTGCGACAAGAAATTGGCTGAACCTGGGGCATCATCATAAGAGCCAATCAAAGCGGCTACTTCAGGGTTAGTCTGAAACACTTCCATTACCCGGTGAACGGTTTCAGGATGGAGCGTCACGTCTGCATCGACGAAAAAAACAATATCGCCCTGGGCTGCCTTAGCCCCAATGTTGCGCGCCGTGGCTGGCCCACGACTGACAGGGCAGCGAATAACCTTTGCCCCAAACTGCTCCGCTATCCGCCACGAACCGTCAGTATCTCCATCAGAAACCACAATAACTTCATCGGGAATCAGACCTGTATGCAGACTGCGCAGACATTTTCGGAAAGACTCACCGCCGTTGTAGACGGGAATGACGACAGAAATTGTTGAAGGGATTCTGGAGGGTGGGTTAGGCATAAGAGGCTAAGGAGTAAGACTGACTAGGAGATGTGACAAGCTGGCCTGCAGCCGAAAAAACACGCCTGCAAGCGTCTAAAGTTTCAGGCAGGAACAATTTGCTGGTTAATACTGAGAGAAGTACGTACGTAAAACTTGAGCTGAATCAACAAGTAATACTTTTGACGCCAGACGAAGTTTGTGCGTAGCTCTTATTGCGATTGACCCCTATCAGTTTTTTAACGAACGTAACGAACATAGCGGATTGAAAGTTTCGGTAATTTACAATTCCTTCACAAAACAAGCTAGTTACGTAAAGTCCGCTAAAATGACTCATGAGAGGCTTTATCTATTTATTGACATAAATGTTTTCCTAAAAAATCCGTCTCAAGAGTGGTCTTAAATTCTTGAGACGGATGCATCAGAGACAATGTTTCTGGGCAACTTGAATCAAGTTGAAAGCTTTAATTAAGAGCCATTAAAGCTAAGTATTGATAAAGAAAACACTTACACTTAGTTCTTCGATTGTAGCAAAAGATACTTTTACCCGGCTGTTGTTAGAGCGACAGCAAAGCTTGGTTCAGCCAAAAAGCGATCGCTGCTGCGCCAATGGGTACCGTCAGGTTATCAATGCCAAATTTAGAAAATGCTTCTAGCCCGGTGGCAATAAGCCCGACTGCGATCGCAGTTATCCACGTTGGCCCAGAGACTCCTTGGACGCTCAGCAGCACCAGTAAGCAGACCAAGCTGCTAGCGATCGCCATTGCCAGAGAGCCTTCCCAGCTTTTCTGCATCCCTCCTACCTCGTAGGGATGCGCTCCAAAGTTTTGCCCGACCAGTGCCGCCAGTCCATCCCCCCAGGTCATAATCAAAATGCCGATAACGCCGTAGTGAGGTAGCTGCAGCGGCCAGAACCAGGCTATCAAGATGCCGATGCTAGCGGCATAGAAGAAAGTTCCTAAGCTGTCTCGACCGACGCTATCGAGTCCAGGAATTAGGGGTAGACGGTAAGAGATGAGAGCCACACAGCTAAACAGTACGGAGGCGGCAATGCCTAACCAGGCTGGAATAGCCAGCCACCAGGCAATGAGAATAACGTTGCCAACGCCAATATGAACCACTTTGCGGATAACTTCAGGCCCAGCGGTTGTGAACTGCTTCAGAGCAGTGGCCGTAATGCCGACTAAGCCAATCCAGAGGAGGACGGTGCCAGATTGGGTCAGCAGCGGAGCGTTCATTGGCAGGCAGGAGATAGCTAAAGACGGTTGAGACTCTGCAATTATCTCAGACTTCCTGGCGGTTCACCTCTGCCCGACTCTGTCCTGTCTGTACTGGCAGGGCAAAAATTTAGGCTGATTTGAATATCGGCTTGGGGGCAACTGACCCGTTAGACGATAAAATTTATGGCCTAATGATTGCATCGGCTGCTATCTTGAGGGACAGATTGACCTGTAGCCTAATACAAGCTTATTTTTTGATTCATGGGAAATACCTATCAGCGGGTCTTGCTAAAACTGAGCGGCGAAGCCCTGATGGGCGATCTTTCCTATGGTATTGATCCAAGTGTTGTTCAATACATCGCCCAGGAAATTGCAGAAGTTGTCGGCAACGGCGTTCAGATTGCGATTGTGGTGGGCGGCGGCAATATTTTTCGCGGGATTAAGGGCGCAGCAGCGGGAATGGACCGGGCGACAGCTGACTACATTGGCATGATTGCAACGGTCATGAACGCGATGACGCTGCAGGATGCTCTAGAGCAGGCTGAGATTCCTACCCGCGTCCAAACCGCGATCGCCATGCAGGAAGTGGCTGAGCCTTATATTCGCAGGCGGGCCATTCGCCATTTAGAGAAAGGCCGGGTGGTCATTTTTGGGGCGGGTTCCGGCAATCCTTTTTTCACCACGGATACAACGGCGGCTCTCAGGGCAGCTGAGATCAATGCCGAAGTTGTCTTTAAGGCCACCAAGGTAGACGGGGTTTACGACTCTGACCCCAAAGAGAACCCAGACGCTAAGCGGTTTCATACACTAACTTACAGTCATGTGTTAGCACATGATCTGAAGGTGATGGATAGTACCGCGATCGCCTTGTGCAAAGATAACAACATCCCCATTACGGTTTTTGACCTTTCGGTTCGCGGTAATATTTGCCGGGCTGTGATGGGAGAACCCATTGGCACGATAGTAGGGGAATCTTGTGAAGTTAGCTGAAGTTGAACAAACCATGAAAAAGGCGGTTGAAGCCACCCAGCGGGCCTTCAACACGATTCGCACTGGGCGAGCCAACGCCTCGCTGCTCGATAGAGTCATGGTGGACTATTATGGTTCACCTACACCGCTAAAGTCTCTGGCCAATATCAGTATTCCAGATGCTTCAACGCTGCTGGTTCAGCCTTTCGACCCCAGCAGTCTGAGCCAAATTGAGCGAGCAATTTCGCTGTCGGATGTCGGGCTAGTTCCTAACAACGACGGTAAGGTCGTACGGCTGAATATTCCGGCCCTCACCAGCGAGCGGCGTAAAGAGTTCGTCAAGCTGGCGGCTAAGTATGCAGAAGAAGGCAAAGTTTCGGTGCGCAATGTGCGCCGAGACGGCATCGATAGTATTCGCAAGCAAGAAAAAAACAGCGATATCTCTGAGGACGAGTCGCGAGATCTGCAAGATCAGGTGCAGTCGCTCACAGATAAGTACACCGCCAAAATCGATCAGTACCTAGCTGAGAAAGAAAAAGACATTATGACGGTATAGCCTGACCGTCATAACCAGGGCGGACACAATAGGCCAAATGTAGGGGGTAGCCTTTAACTGCGTAGATTCGATCGACGCAGTTGAGGGCAACTTCCAGGTTTTGATAGGTTCGCAGCACTTGTTCTTTGCCGTTAGCATACTGAATACAGACTTCCCAAGACATAAGCTTTATCCAAAAACCTAAGGGTGAACAGCAAACTCATAGTCTTTGAAGCTGTCAGAGCTGAGCGCTTATAGTTGAACTTCATCGCAGCTTCATCAACCTGGCTATAGTCATCCTATGGCTTTGCTCAGACTTTGTACTCCGCAAGACTCATGAACTACGTTGGCGAAAATTTACCTGAACCGATGCGGCCACAGCAACAGAGCTGCGGTTTTTACAGACGTTTTGTTCTCAATGTTTTTCAGTAGCTGTAGCAGAATTGGCAAAAACTTAGCAAATTGGTATGCCCTACGACAGTTGACTTTCACACTGAGGCTAGCTAGCAAATACTGTCTCCCATAAATCACTGAGCTCGACTACTTAAGTAGAAAAATCAAGTTTTATAAAACTGATTTGAAATCTCTTTGAAGAGTCCCGCTTGAATCTATGGCGATCGCTTAAATGTAGTTAGGCTATCACTGGTACTGCAACAGAAGAATGCCGTCTATCAGTATTTACGCTGTTTCTTAAACAAATCTGTGGGGACTAAAACTTTAGACAAGCCCACGAACAATTTCAATCATTGGGAGTTTTGTTTTCACCTATGTTCGACTGCATTATTGTCGGAGCCGGGCCTGCAGGCACAACAGTCGCCTATCACCTAGCTAAGCGGGGACGGTCAGTTTTAGTCCTAGAAAAAGCTAATTTACCCCGCTATAAGCCCTGTAGCGGCGCAGTGTCTCCCAGCGTGGCCCAGTGGTTTGACTTTGACTTCGCTCCGGCAATCGATCGCAAAGTAAACCAGGTTCGCTATACCTGGAAGCTGGGCGATCCGATTGACGCCAAGCTCGAAACTTCCGAGCCGATTTGGATGGTAAAGCGGGACGTTTTTGATCACTTCTTGGTGAAGCAGGCGCAGGCACAAGGGGCAGAAGTCCGGGATGGCGTAGCGGTAATGGGCGTAGAGTTCAAGGGCGATCGCTGGGTTGTCCAAACCTCTGAAGGAATTCAAGAAGCTAAGTTTTTAGTCGGTGCTGACGGCGCTAAGGGTAAGATGGCTGAGTGGCTAGGGTTCAAAGAGCCGAAGCTAAGACAGGTTGGCATTCTAGAAGTCAAAGCGCCCGCCGCCGTCAGTGAGAATGACGCGATCAACTTCGAGTTTGGCCTAGTTAAAAACGGCTGTCTGTGGAATTTTCCCAAATCAGACGGTTTTTCCATCGGAGCGGGCACTTTTCTAGGCAGCAGCTTAAAAGAATTTCGCTCCTCCATTGAAAAATATCTACCTGAGTTTGGGGTGACTTATGACCAGGGCACTGAATATGTAGATTCGCTGAAGCTCTGGGACGGCAATCGCCCGCTGCATACCCTCAACGCCGTGATTGTGGGAGAAGCCGCCGCCGTTGTCGATCCGCTCACAGCGGAGGGCATTCGCCCTTCTATCTATAGCGGCGTGAAGGCAGCAGAGGCGCTGGATCAGGCGATCGCGGGCAGTCCAGATGCCCTACAGGGTTATACCGATGTCATGCATCAGGAATGGGGCGCAGACATGCAGTGGGCCCAGCGGATTGCCGGAATTTTCTACCGGATGCCGGGGGTTGGCTATCGCGTCGGCATTAAGCGCCCTACTGCCACCAAGCGGCTAGGTCAGCTCCTAGCGGGGGATATTCACTATGCCGATATTGCCGGTCGCGTGCTCAAGCGGCTCAGCGGCAGCTTGATTCCTGGAATGCGCGGTTAATTTCCCACCTGTCTTAAGCCCAGGCATCTCGCGTTTTAAGTCAGCTACGATAAAGATAAGGGCGTCGGCAGTCGACGTCCTTAAATCGGTTGGTGCAGCATGGGATAAGATGACTGCTGCAGAGTTTGATTGTTCATGAAGCCTCAGTATCGGCTGGTTCAGCAGGTTGCCAGATTCTTTCCTGATGCCGTTTTCTACAAGCCCACCGCCGCGCGGGCTGTAGCGCTGACAATTGACGATGTCCCCACTCCAGATGAGCCTGGAGATGCTTCAACCCGGCAAATCTTAGCGGCGATCGCCGATCACAATCAGCACCTCGGCCCCCTAGATACGCCTGCCCAGGCTACTTTTTTCATTATTAGCAGCCATCTCAACGACGATGGCGAAATTTTGCAGCAAATGCGGCAGCAGGGGCACGAAATTGCCAACCACGGTGCGGTAGATGACCTAGCCGCCTCTTTGGCTCCTGATTTATTTCACCGTCATATCCAAACCGCTCACCATCGCATCTTTACCTTTGCCGATCAGCCTTTGCGCTGGTATCGGCCCGGCCGGGGCCTCTACACCCCCAGCATGTTGCAGGTACTGAAACAGATGGAAGGCTATGAGCCGCGCTTTGCCTTGGCCTCTATGATTCCGTTTGACACTTTTCGCTTCGCCAATGAGCCGCAGTTTACGGCTTGGTACGTCTCTCAGTTTGTCTTTCCGGGTGCGATCTTGGTGCTGCACGGTGGTTCAGTAGAACGAGCTCAAAACACGGCGCGAGTACTCAAGAATCTGCTACCTGCCTTAACGCAACAGGGCTATCAGATTGTGACGCTCTCGCAGCTTTGGGATCTGACGTAAAAATTCAAAGTAAAGTTATGACGATCTTGTGGGGCTTTGAAGTGTAAATCACCTTCTGGGCTAGCCGTTTGGCTTATAACTAGACAAGCTGCATCTGTCTTAATTGCTCTTTAGAACTTCTGATCTAGCAATGACAGCCCTCCACTCAATTCTTCAGTTTTTGCTTCAGCCGCTTGAGGTGGCTATTGCGCCGCTGGACGTTTCAGCATTAGCAGACGACGCGCCCAATCCAGATTTACTGCAAAATCTCAATTCAGCTTTTCTAATTTTGCTGGCAGGCGATCGCCATCCTCAGTTCAGACAGGCTCAAGCCTGTTTAGAGCAGCTAGCTCAGGCCCCTCAGTGGCGAGAATGGGCTGAATTTTATCGCCGTAGCGCTGAGCAAATTCAAGCAGAACTGGAGCAACGCATCCAACAGGATGCCACTTTTGCCGCCAAGCTGAAGCAAGTCCAGACTGCACTAACGGAAGAACCAGACGATCCGGCGATCGCGGAAATGGTTTGGTCAGTCTTTTTCCCAGAGGGTACCGGCGTTCTCGGTCAGGAAGCCGATCGGGTCGAAGCGCTCCGGCAGCAGCGGACAGTTAAGATTAGCCAGCTCAATCCGGAGCCGATTCAAGATCCGGCTAAACAAATTCTCTTCACCTCTAATGCACTGCTGACGGTACCCCTCAGCAGCGCCGATCTCTCCAACTTTGACACCGACTTTGAAGCCCAGATTACCCAAACGCTAGAAGAACCTCAGCTTTACTGGTATGACCATCCGATTCCCATCGGGACCCGCCCGGAAAATAACGAAATTCTCTACGGCCTCAAGCACCTGAATCAGGCGATCGCGGCAGAGCATCAGTCCCAGGCTTCGGCCAAAGTCAACTGCGTGCTGTCAGTATCTGTGACCCACAAGCGACTCCAAACATTGGGCAAGCTCTATCTGCACAACGTGTTGGCCGCCCATGAACCGCTCGACTATCTCAACATCTTTGCGTTCACTGAAGCCGACACCCAGGCGCTGATTGAGCAGGTTTTGCTGCCGATTGTCGATCGCTGCTGCCCTGATCAGCACGCGGCTGAGCTGCTGCTGGTATTTGGCGTCGATGGCCGCTACGGGCGGCACTACAGCTTCTTGAAGGCGATCGCGGCGCTGTGGCACGTTCTAATTAACCCGGAAATCAAAGCCACCTTCAAGATTGACTTGGATCAGGTCTTTCCGCAGCCAGAACTGATTGAGCAAACTGGCGCTTCGGCTTTCGAGCATTTCCAGACGCCGCTGTGGGGCGCGGTGGGTGAAGACGCAACCGGTCGCCCGATTGAGCTAGGCATGATTGCCGGAGCACTGGTGAATCAGCGGGACATTCACAAGGGCGTTTTTACCCCGGATGTGACTTTCCCAGACGTCAGCCTCAGCCCCGACGAACATGTTTTCTTTAGCAAGCTGCCTCAAGCCCTTTCTACCGAAGCGGAGATGATGACCCGCTACGACGCCAATTCTGTCCTAGACGGCGAGAACGCCTGCCTGCAGCGGATTCACGTCACCGGCGGCACTAACGGCATTTTGGTGGACAGCCTGCGCCGCTTTCAGCCGTTTACTCCCGGTTTCATCGGTCGGGCCGAGGATCAGGCTTATCTGCTCTCAACTCTGACCCAGCCGGAACGTTTGGGCTATGCCCACGCCTCGGGGCTGATTATGCGTCACGACAAGGAGGGCTTTGCTCAAGAGGCGATCGCAATGGCCAAGGTGGGCAAGCAGATTGGCGACTACCTGCGAATCTTAATGTTCTCAGCTTATGCGGAGGCGCTGCCCCTAAGCGTGGATGAAATCAAAGCAATTACTAATCCCTTTACGGGCTGCTTCATCTCTCACCTGCCAATGACGGTGGCGCTGCTGCGGTTCTCGCTGAAGGTGGCGACGCTGTTTGACCAGGGCAAGACGGCAGAAGCGGCTGAGTTTATGCGGGTGGGAATTCCTCAAATTCAGGAATGTCTAGATTTCACCCAGGGCGAACCCAGCCCACTGCAGCAAGCCTATGAGCGGGAACAGCAGGGCTGGCAGCTTTTCTATCAGGGGCTGAACGGAGTGGAGAAGGCGCTGCAGGCGGATGAAGACTGGGCGATCGCGGTGCAAAAAGCGGCGCAGCAAATCGTTAATAACTGCTGGGTAAACGCGCCGGAAGCCTGAACTTATGAGCAAGATCAAAATCCTTCTCCGCTAGTACAGCGGTTGATTCAGATTAGGGCAATACGACAGACAGCAAGCTCTGCTGATGAATCCCCTCATAATTGCTGCTTGACCCGCATGGGTTAGCGAAGCGTAACCCACCTACTGGACTGACACAGCTAAAATAGGGAGTTAAGTAGGGTGCCGTTAGCGAAGCGTAACGCACCAGATTCAATGGTTTCAGTCTGTTAGCAATTTGCACTATTTTAGGTGTGTCGCGCCACTACAAATGCATAAGGCGATCTACTTACCTATCGCAAACTTTCTCCTATCTCAATGCGGCTACCGTTAACAAAGTCCCAGCCTGACTGCGATCGCTTGCCGCTTGGTTTCACTTCAGCTAGCAGCAGCAGCCCCTCTCCAGTCGCCACGACTGGGCCGTAACCTTTGACCAAGCTGACAATTTCACCCGGCTGAGCGGCTACCAGGGAGGCTCGATCTAAGGCTTGGCTGGCGGCGGCCAAATCTGGCATCGCGGCAGACCATTGCGGGCGGTAGGGCGAATCGAGGGGGACGGTGGCGGTAATTTTGATCGGGTCGTTGCGGAACTGGCTGAGGCAGTTGGGATAGAAACCGCGCACCTGATTGTGCAAGGCGATCGCCGCTTTCGACCAGTCCAGGACGTAATCTTCTTTTTGAATCAGAGGAGCATAGGTCGCCTGCTCGTCAGCCTGCGGTTCAGGCGTCAGCATTCCCTGGTCGAGCTGAGTCAGCGTTTGAGGCAGGGCATCGGCGCTGAGAGCCGCCAGGGTTTTCGCTAAATCCAGGGCATTGTCCAACAGGCCAATCGGGACAGCCGCCTTGAGCAGCATTGGTCCTGTATCCATCCCCGCCTCCATCAGCATCGTCGTCACCCCCGTCTCGGCCTCGCCATGATAGAGGCTCCACTGAATCGGCGCGGCCCCTCGGTAGGCAGGCAGCAGGGAGCCGTGGGCGTTGATGCAGCCCAACCGGGGAATATCCAGAATTTCCTGAGACAAAATCTGGCCGTAAGCAATCACCACGAAGGCGTCGGCGGCCAAGTTGCGGAGCTGCTCAATCGTTTGCGGCGATCGCTTAATGCGAGCTGGCTGCAGGACCGGGCAGTTAGCCTGCGTGGCGATCGCTTTGACTGGCGACGGCATCACCTGCTTACCGCGTCCGCGCCGTTTGTCGGGCTGGGTGACGACAGCGGCCACTTCAAAATCAGGATGGTGCAGCAGCCTTTCTAAGCTGGGGACTGCAAACTGGGGAGTACCAAAAAATACAATACGCATGTCTAAACCAGAGCCGCTCATACAGCAGTGTCAGCCTAAACGGGCGGTAAAGCAAGGTAGTCACGGGGCCAGCGCCTCATCTGGAGTGCTGGGCTGGCGCGTTTTGAGGTTAAACCGATAGCCGTGGGGCAAAATGTGCAGCTTGACGCCAAAGACCGCCATTGCCTCATCCTTCAAAAGCTGCGAGAGATTGTTGTGGCTGGTTGCCGACTCATCTACCACCGTCACTGCCCCCTCCCCAATTACCTCTAGCTCATCCCCCTGCACAATCACCGCCGTATTTTCGTCAATCCCCAAACCCAACACGCTCGGCTCCAGCAGCAGCCCTGACAGCAGCCGCCCCAAGCGACCCCGCTGGGCAAAGTGCTGATCCACCAAAACCTGGGTCAAAAAACCCATGCCTCGGCTCATTTCCACCGCGTCTAAATAGGGATGGCTGGTAGAATCTCCATCAGCAATCATCGCCTCTGACATAATGGCCGCGCCAGCACTGGTGCCGCTAATCACCGCGCCTTCCCGGTGACGCTTGTGCAGTAGGTCTTCTAGCAGCGAGTCCTGCACCATACGAATCACCCTAGACTGGTCACCGCCGGTAAAAAAGACCCCCGTCGCATCGGCCACAATTTCTAAAAGCTGAGGCTTGTTAGCATCGTCCGGTGCCTCAGTATGGACAATATCAACAGCTGCTGCGCCGAGCCGTGTAAACACCCGGTCGTACTCGGCGCCGGCTTCGTGGGGATAAGCTGTCGCTGCGGTTAAAACGGCAATATGAGCATCCGTGCCCCCCGCCAGTCTGACAAATTCTCGCAGGATAGTGCAGTTGTCGTGCTTATCTTCTGCCCCCCCAATAATCACCAGGGGGCCTTTAGCTTCAGTCGAGGACGGCATATTATTCATGGGCAAATAAGCTTTCAGCGCGGGCAGACTTAGCCTTCATATTCAGTAGCAATCTCAATCTCGGTCGTTTCTTCATTGATCGAAATATAGAGAATATTAGGGCGGCAGCAGACCTGACAGTCTTCTACATAGGACTGGGTGCTGCCGGCACTGATGTCAATAAAAGTAACGTTGGGTTCGCCGCAGTAAGCACAATAGAACTCAGCCGTGTTTTGCATAGAGCTTTGGCATAGGGGTGTAAAAGGGACAGGCGGCCAGCGATCGCTTCTGAGCCGATAATCCCTATCTCAGGGAGGACTCTCAGATTTGGATAAACCAGCTAGCCTTTAGCTAATAAAGGCTTACAGGGGAAGGTCTGCATGAAGGTTGGCGCACAGTATTTGGGCGATCGCCGCTGTCAGTTTACCGTTTGGGCACCGTTTGCGAAAGATGTGACCGTGGTGTTTCCAGAGCAAGGCCGGGAAGCGACCTTGGAGCAAGAGGGCGAGTACTGGCACGGCATCGTAGCAGAGGTAGCCCCCGATACGCTTTATCGCTTATGCCTCGATCAGGGGGACGCCTATCCCGATCCGGCCTCTCACCACCAGCCCAAAGACGTACATGGCCCCTCAGCCGTGGTCGATCACGGTTTTGACTGGCAGTGTACTGACTGGTCCGGCTTGCCGCTGGAATCGCTGATTATCTACGAGCTACATGTGGGCACCTTCACGCCAGAAGGCACTTTTACGGCGATAATTCCGCGTCTGCCAGAGCTGGCCGAGCTGGGCATCAATGCCATTGAAATTATGCCCGTGGCCCAGTTTCCGGGCGATCGCAACTGGGGCTATGACGGCGTGTATCCCTATGCGGTACAGCACTCCTACGGCGGGCCGGCAGGGCTAAAGCAGCTGGTTGATGCCTGTCACCAGCAGGGGATGGCGGTGATTCTAGATGTGGTCTATAACCACTTCGGCCCAGAAGGCAACTACACCAGCAAATTTGGCCCTTACTTTACCGAAAAGTACCGCACCCCCTGGGGCAGTGCCATCAACTTTGATGATGCCCATAGCGAAGGCGTCCGCAATTACGTCACCGAAAATGTTCTCTACTGGCTGCGGGACTACCGCATCGACGCCCTGCGCCTAGATGCGGTTCATGCCATCTATGATTTTGGCGCTAAGCATATTCTGCAGGATCTAGCCGAGGCGGTGACTGAGTTTAGGCAGCAGCATTCGCGTCAGTGCTACCTAATTGCCGAAAGCGATCTCAACGATCCCCGCATTCTGCGGCCTCAGGCGCAGGGCGGCTACGGCGTCGATGCCCAGTGGAGCGATGATTTTCACCACGCCCTGCACACGCTGCTGACCCAGGAAAATCAGGGCTACTATCAGGACTTCGGCACCTGTGAGCAGTTTGCTAAGGTGCTGCAAAAAAGCTATGTCTACACCTGGGACTACTCTGCTTTTCGGCAGCGACGCCACGGCAACGATCCCAGCGATCGCCCCCCGCATGAGTTTGTTGTCTGCAGTCAGAACCACGACCAGATTGGCAACCGCATGTTGGGAGAGCGGCTGACCCAGATGGTGTCCTTTGGCGGGCTAAAGCTGGCCGCAGGGGCCGTGCTGCTGTCGCCCTATATTCCGATGCTGTTTATGGGAGAGGAGTATGGAGAGAAATCGCCCTTTGTCTATTTTGTCAGCCACTCTGATCCCGACCTGCTCGAAGCTATTCGGAAAGGCCGGGCTGAGGAGTTTAAAGACTTTCACGCCACGGGGGCACCGCCAGAGGCCGCTGACATTGAAACCTTCAAGTCTTGCCAGCTCAACTGGGCTGAACGGCAGCAGGGGCAACATGGCGCGCTGCTAAATTTTTATCAAGAGCTGATCCGGCTACGGCGACAGCTTCCGGCTTTGCAGACTAGCGATCGCCGTGACTTTACCGCTTTTTATCAAGAGCGCGATCGCCTGGTCGGACTGCACCGCTGGCGGGACGAACAGGGGGCATTGTGCCTGTTTAACTTTGGCAATGCCACCCTCGCGTATCAGGTAGAACAGCCAGGAGATTGGCAAAAGCGATTAGATTCTAGTGATGAGCAATGGCAAGGGCCGGGCGCGATCGCTGCCGCCAAAGTCAGCACGGGGGAAACCGTTTCTTTGCCGCCGCAGAGCCTCGTTTTATATGAAAAACTAGCCTAAACTTCTCTTCTATGCGTATTCCTACAGCGACCTATCGCCTCCAGTTTTGCCCGGACTTCACTTTCGCGGATGCGCAAGGCATTGTGCCCTATCTCAAGGAACTGGGCATTTCAGATATCTATGCCTCGCCGATTTTTAAGGCCCGCGCGGGCAGCCCCCACGGCTACGACGTGGTTGATCCGACGCGGCTCAACCCTGATCTGGGCGCAGAAACGGATTTTGAGGCCCTGATTGAGGCGCTACATGAGCAGCAGATGGGCTGGGTGCAGGACATTGTGCCTAACCACATGGCCTACGACAGCCAAAACCACTTTCTCATGGACGTGCTAGAGCACGGTTCTCAGTCAGAATATTTCCGCTACTTTGATATTGACTGGGAGCATCCCTACGAAGATATTCGCGGCAAAGTGCTGGCTCCGCTGCTGGGTGATTTTTATGGCCGCTGCCTAGAAGCCGGACAAATTCAGCTGGCTTACGAAGAGAGCGGCCTCACCGTTAACTACTATGACCTGAAGCTGCCGCTGAATATCGAGTCCTATGCTTTTTTCCTGAAGCAGGATATAGGACAGCTAGCGCGTGATTTAGGCCGTCGTCACCCCGACTTTATCAAGCTGCTGGGGCTGCTCTATATGATCAAGGGCATTGCTGCTGAAACAACCGGCCAGCAGCGCCGCGATCAGGCCCAATTTGTCAAAGAAATTCTCTGGGAACTTTACACCGACAATCCTGAAATTAAGGATTTCATCGATCGCAATATCAAAATTTTTAACGGTCAGCCCAACCATTCCGAGAGCTTTGACCGCCTAGATCAGCTTTTGGGTGAGCAGTTTTATCGCCTCTCTTTTTGGAAGGTGGGCGCTGAAGAACTTAACTATCGCCGCTTTTTCACCGTCAACGAGCTAATTTCGGTGCGGGTGGAAGACCCAGAGGTCTTTAGGAAAACCCATGACCTGATTAGTCGTCTGGTTAAGGCGGGGCAGATTGAAGGGCTGCGAGTGGATCACGTAGACGGTCTCTATGATCCTAGCCGCTACCTGCAGCGCCTGCGGGAGACGATGGGAGATACCTACCTCACCGTAGAAAAGATCTTAGAGTCAGATGAAAAGCTGCCTTCTCGCTGGCCGATTCAAGGCACTTCCGGCTACGACTTTTTGAACCAGGTTAACGGGCTATTTTGCGATCGCAATCATCAGCAAGCCTTTAGCCAAATTTACGCTCAGGTTGTCGGTCAGGTGCCCAGCTATGCCACCCTCTTCTTTGAGAAAAAGCGCCTAATCGCGGGTACTACGCTGGTGGGCGATATCAACAACTTGGCCCATCTGCTGAAGCAAATTGCCGGACAGTACCGCTATGGCCGCGACTTTACCCTGAACGGGCTGCGCAAGGCAATTCAGGAAGTCTTGGTCCAGTTTCCGATTTACTGCACTTATATCAACAGTACGATGGTGGGCGCCCGCGATCGCGCCTATATTCAGCTAGCCGTCCAGCGAGCACGCCAGAGCCTGCCCCGCTTGCTGAATGAGCTAAACCTGATTGAAAAAATTCTGCTGCTAGATGAACAGGAAACCATCTCAGAAGCCGAGCGAGCTTCCTGGCTGCACTTTGTCATGCGCTTCCAGCAGTTTTCTGGGCCGCTGATGGCCAAGGGGATTGAAGACACGCTGTTCTATGTCTACAACCGCTTTTTATCCCTCAACGAGGTAGGGGGCGATCCCAACCACTTCGGCCTGTCTCTAGAAGCCTTTCACCGGGCCAACCAGCAGCGGCTGACGAATTGGCCCCACAGCATGAATGCCACCTCTACTCACGATACTAAGCGCAGCGAAGACGTGCGATCGCGGCTTAACGTGCTTTCCGAAATTCCTCGCTTTTGGAAGCAGCAGCTCGATACCTGGCGAGAGCTAAACCGCGACAAGAAGCAAATCACTGAAGACCGCACCATCCCCGACGACAACGACGAATATTTTCTCTATCAAACCCTCATCGGCGCTTTCCCCTTTTCAGGGGAAGTTTCGCCTGAGTTCACCCAGCGGATCAAAGACTACGTTATCAAAGCTGTCCGAGAGGCCAAGGAGCACACAGCCTGGCTGCGCCCAGATAGCGAATACGAAGATGGTTTTGTTACCTTTGTAGAGAAACTGCTACAGCCAGGGTCAAACAACGAGTTTTTGCAGGTTTTTGTACCGTTTCAGCAAAAAATCGCTGCCTACGGCCTGTTCAACTCTCTATCGCAGACCCTGCTTAAAATTACGTCTCCCGGTGTGCCCGATTTTTACCAGGGCACTGATCTATGGGACTTGAGCCTAGTTGATCCTGACAATCGCCGCCCGGTTGACTACCAGGAGCGACTATCTTTCGTCCAGGAAATTAAGCGCCGCTGTCAGACCGGCATGATGAGCCTGCTGAGCGACTTAGAAGCCAGTCGTCAGGATGGACGGCAAAAGCTGTTTTTAATTATGCGGGCTTTGGCAGCCCGGCATCAGTATTTGCCTGCTTTTCAAAAGGGTGACTACATTCCCCTCAAGGTCGGCGGTACTCACGCCCGTCACGTTATTGCCTTTGCCCGCCACCATCAGGAAACTACTCTAATTGCGATCGCGCCTCGCTTTTTGACCGGGCTAATTCAGCCGAACATTCAGCCTTTAGGTCAGTCAGTTTGGCAAGATACTTACCTAGAAATTCCGGCTGAACTGCGGGCGAGTTGGCTAGACACAATCACGGATGCCAAAGTAGCAGGTGCGGCCCAGCTGCTGGTCGGGGATGTTCTGCAGCATTTTCCCGTTGCCCTGCTGGTGAGTCAGCCCGTGCCCTAATCTGCGTAGAACAGTACATCAGTCGGCTGAAGTCATAACTGATTCAGACTTCTGCAAAACACAGCCTAGGTTCAGGTTTCTCTCAGCTAACTCTGACACAGTGAGGTCGTGGAGTCATGTAGGTGTATAAACCCGGGTGACTCTGCTGCAGCCCTTCGGAGAGAAAAATGATGGAAGCTACTAAATTTGGCGGTCGCATTCCCCTAGTGCTATTGCTGCTGCGCCTCAGCGTTTTCTGGGTCATGCTCATGTGGGCGCTCGACAAATTTTTCAACCCTGCCCATGCCAGTCAAGTATTTGCTGCTTTTTATGGCCTCCAAGGGATAGGAACGGCAGTTGTTTACGGAATTGGCGTCATTCAGCTACTGATTATTATTGGGTTTCTGCTTGGAGTACAGAAAAAATGGACTTACGGAGCTGTACTGGTGATGCATGGACTTTCAACCCTGATTTCATTTCCTCGCTATCTGGATCCTTTCGCCAGTCCCAATCTGCTATTTTTCGCGGCGTGGCCCATGTTAGCAGCCTGCTTTGCCCTATTTTACCTGCGGGATCATGACAGGCTATGGACGGTAGGCCACTAGGCTAAAAGCGCCACCAGTTGCTTTTACAGTCGTGCCGGAGCTAGGGCCATAGCATTATTTTTTCCGTTCTGTACTACGGTTTTCACTTAAACTTTTCTAAAAACGACGAAACTTTGGTAAAGTTGCCGCCGTCTCAGACAAAATAGGGACAGATCGTACAGGCTGTCCCTATTTTGTTTATCAATGAGGTGCACTCATGCTCAATCCGCATCTACTCAAGCGAACCACGCTTGTGTTCCTAAGCAGTGTTTTGGTACCCGTTGTCACCCCTGAGGTCGTACAAGCAGCCAGCTTGGTTCAGCCGTTTGAGGTTTTTATTGACTCCGGCAGCCTATCAGGTCAGACCTTTGCCGGGACGGCAACCTATGACAGTGATGAGTTACTAGGCGGGGCCACTGTGGTTTCAGCGGCAGAGGGCTTAGCCGTCAAGTTTGACTTTGCGGGGATTGCTTATGACGAAACAGATGATTTGAGCTTCCCTAGCTTTCCAACCCTCAACTTCAGCCCAGGAGGAACACTGCAAGGGTTGACCTACTCCGTCAGCCAGGGCGGCGTTACTTTTGACCTGTTAGGGGAGGCGTTTCAGTACGAATTCAGCGGTTCAACAGCGCCGGGAGAGACGGCTTTTGGTCAGGGTACTGTCACCTATGGCTCAACTACCACAGCGCCCGTGCCTGAGCCTTTGACCTTGCTGGGCTCAGTTGCTGCTGTAGGACTGGGCTACGCCGCTAAGCGGAGAATGGCAGCTAGCTAAATCGGCTAAGGGTTTCCGTTCCTTTTAAACGCCTGCGTCAGTCACCTTACGGACTGCGTAGCGCGTTTTTTGTCTTATTGGGCCTTGCCCGGTGCCGCGATCGCACTTTGTGCAGTTGACATTTCTTCATAAAAACGGCACAACAGAAGTAATTCCAGCTTTCACGCAGCGATCGCTCCGCTACAGGTCTTGGCTTTGACACATGAATATAATTTTATTGGGCTTTTTAGGTAGCCTTCTCGCCGGTTTAGGCACCGGGGTGGGGGCGCTGCCGATTTTGCTGCCCATCAATCTGACAGAGCGGACTCAAGGGGTGCTGCTGGGTCTGGGCGGTGGGGTGATGCTAGCCGCGACTTCCTTTTCCCTGATTGTGCCGGGCAGCGAGTTTGCCGTTGAGCAGGGCGCTTCGCCTGCCACTGCGGCGCTGATCATGGGGGTGGGTATTCTGCTAGGCAGCGCTGTCCTTTGGTGGGCTAACAGAAATTTTCCCCACGAACACATTTTTAAGGGGCGAGAGGGGCCGCAAGTTAAGTACCTCAAGCGCGTTTGGCTGTTTGTGATTGCCATCACCCTGCACAACTTTCCCGAAGGGCTAGCGGTCGGCGTTGGATTCGGAGGGGGAGAAATTGCTAGCGCCACCACTTTGGCAGTTGGCATTGGTTTACAGAACGTGCCAGAAGGACTGGTCGTGGCCTTGGCGCTGCGAAATCTAGACTATTCTGCCTTTTACGCCCTGTCAGTCGCCACTCTGACCGGACTAGTTGAACCCGTGGGCGGGCTGCTGGGCGTGAGTATTGTCAGCATTGCGCAGCCGCTTCTACCCTGGGGCATGGCTTTTGCTGCCGGGGCAATGCTGTTTGTCATTGTGGATGAAATTATTCCTGAGGTTGATCAAAAGTCTTTAGGCCAAAGCGGCACATTCGGGCTGATTGCCGGATTTGTCGTCATGATGTTTCTAGACATTGCTTTGGGCTGATTTTTATCTCATCAGGGTTCAGCCCCGTGCAGCAAAATTTAAATTAGCTCTATTAGTCACTGTTGCCCATTACAGTCGGTCACAGCGTCAATTCCCTGTAGCTGGCAGGGAATTTTTGTTGATTATGTTTAGTACAAATGTACTAAAAACAGGTTATGATTTAGGCGTGACAGCGGTGATGGCTGCAGCCCATTTTGACCAAGGGTCTTAGGCGATCGCCTCAAATTTTGCGTAGGCATGAGGAAAGATTTGATGACTCAGCAATCAGCGACCACTGCCTCGACTCGAGGACTGCGTTATTGGCTAGCGGCTAGCACCCTGCTGGCCCTAGTGGGGGTTTTAGCCGATTTTCGTCCTCGGCTGCACCCAGCAACACAGCCCGCTGTTGATACGGAAATTTGTCAGGAAGTGATTCGCTCTGAGTCGCGGCTGTCACGCGATCGCCTCAGCCAGCTACTCTCTGTACCTGAGCGCTCTAGCCGCGCAGCCGTACAGCAGCTAATCGATGCTCCCTTTTGCACGCTGCCGCAGCTTGCCGTCAGAGCTGGCGTCATGGCGGAGCGAGAAGCCTATCCGCTCGAATTTGACCCTGGCACCTGGTTTATCGTGCTCTACGAAGAAGACGAATACGTCGGCTATGACTTTAGTTTTCGGCACTAGCGACTAGTCAAACCGATTGAACCAGGAGGAAAGTTATGGGGTCAAGAAAGCGAGCAACGGGGCTGGGCCTTTTGACGACACTCTGCGGTCTGGCAGCGCCAGCAGCTGCGCGGGCAGATTTGCTAGACTTTTCGGTTGAACCAATGCCAGCAGGCTCGCCAACAGCCTCTAGGTCGCCAGTTGCTGCCAAAACTGCACCAGCCTTGCTCTCCCAGTCGGCCAGACCCACGCCGGTTGAAGTCTCTAAACCTGCAGTCCCGCCATCCGCCATGCCCGCTGCCGCCCCAGTCGCCGCAGACACGGTGCCCCAGCCAGCCTCCTCCAGTGGCGCTGTCACCCTAAATTTCTCACCGCCGCCAGCGGCATCCCCTGTCAGCCAAGCGCCTGTCTTAGCAAGTGACCGTCAAGGCCGGTCAGGCAGCGATCGCCTGCTTTTACCTGTCCCCACTTCGCCACCTGTGCCAGAACCAGCAACTGAGGCCACCTTGCCGCCCCCGCCTGAGGCGGCTATGACCAGTACCGATGAAAGCTCAGCTTCTGAACCGCTGTTTGCCGGTGGCCCCCATTCTTTAGTGGCCAAGGCCATTGGCAGCGCTGAAGGGACGCGCACCCCAACCGGGCAGCGCACCCCCGCCTACTACGGACATGTCGATCCGGGCAACGGGGTATGGAACCTGGGCAGCTTTTCCTATCAGCACGGAGCCAGTTCGCCAGAAGAAGCAGATATGAAGCAGCTGGCGCGGCTGCAGCAGCAGGCCAAAGAACTTAAACGGCAGGCGGCTGAGCAAGCGCTGACCCTGTCGCTGGCGGAAGAACTCAACGGCCTCGACCTGGCAAATCAGGCACCTTTGGCGGCCCTCGATCGCGGCTACATTGTTTGGCTACAGCAGGCTAGAGAACTGCACCTGCCGGAAACCGAGGCGGTTCTCTGGGCTAGAACGCGCTCGTTTCTAGATCCCGACACGGGGGCTTGGAACGCTCCCGGCCTGGGGAACAACGTGCAGGACATTAGCCGCGATCAGGCTAGACGTCAGCAGGCCATTGCTAAAGCGATCGCCGCTCATTATCCGCTCAGTTCACCCCTGATTCAGCCTGAGCCTGAGCCAGCAGTCGGCCCAGCAAAATCGAACCCAAAAGCAGCTCGCTCTCTGACAGCAACAGAAGAGTCTGAACTGGTCGATCAGTTTTTGCAGCAGGATTATTTGATAGAGCCAGGACTGACTCCAGGCGACTGACGCAGATAGTCAGAGAAAGTGTCTTGAGGCGGGACAGCCCAAAAACTGCTACAGCCAGTTCACAGGCTGCGAACTTGAAACGTCACCATAGCAATTGAAGCCGCTTCTATTGCTTCATCGTTTCCCCCACGACTCTATGATTGCCATGCGCCGCCTCACTCTTTTAACCGCCCTTACCACGGCTCTTTTCGGCAGCTTTTCTGCGCCTGCCCTGGCCCAGCAGATGAACAGCCTGCCGCCCGTGCCGGTTGTGCCGAGCGCAACTAGCCGGGCTGCGGCCAGCCCGACGCACTATCAGGTGTTAATCCCTGTTAATGCCACAACTTTGCAGCAGCGAGTGCGACAGGTTGAGCCGAGCGCTTTTCAGACCACGGTTGGCGGAGAAGTCATGATTCAAGCGGGACTGTTTCAAGAGCAGCGCTGGGCAATGGCGCTGCAGCAGCGTTTAGCGGCTGCTAGCCTGACGGCTGAGGTACGGCAGCTGCCAGCAGCGGGTGGCCTTACCTACCAGGTTGTTGTGCCAGTTCGAGCCGATGTCATACAGGCCCAGGTGCGGACCATTGAGCCGGGTGCCTTCCCAACGGTGGTCAACGGCCAGACCATGATTCAGGCAGGCGTTTTCCAGGAACAGCGCTGGGCAACAGCACTGCAGCAAAAATTGGCTACCGCCAGTTTAACCAGCCAAATCGTCACAGTAGCGGCTCCCCTCGTCACTGTGCCTGTGGTCGATCGCCCCCAGACCCCCGTTGCCCAAGTAACAATCATGCTTGATCCAGGGCATGGAGGCCGCGATCCGGGCGCAGTTGGAATTGGGGGGTTACAGGAAAAGTCAGTCAATTTGGCGATCGCTGAGCGGGTACAGCAGGTATTGCAGCAGCAGGGGATGCAGGCGGTCATGACCCGAGCAGACGATCGCGAGATCGATTTGGAACCCCGCGTTGCTCAGGCCGAACGTTTAGAGGCCGATCTGTTTGTCAGCATCCATTCCAACGCCATTAGCCTCAGCCGCCCCGATATTAACGGCCTGGAAACTTACTACTACCAGACTGGACGAGGGCTAGCCGAGTCTATTCATAACAGCGTCTTGCAGCGGAGCGATATTCGCGATCGCGGCGTACGGCAGGCCCGTTTTTACGTTTTACGCAACAGCTCTATGCCCGCTGTACTGGTAGAAACAGGCTTCGTCACCGGGCGAGAAGATGCAGCTCGGTTTCGGGACGCAGCCGCCCGCAATCAGATAGCCGAGGCGATCGCCCAGGGCATCATCAGCTACGTAGAGCTAACCCGCCTAGGCCAGCCAGTTTAGTTTTCCAGTGCCTTGCCCGTTTCACCTACCGCGCCGGGTTTACGAACGGGCTTATCACGATTGGCAGCCCACTTCTCTGCCTGAGCCGTTGCAATCGGAATTGCTCTCGATTCGTCATAGCCTTCATCTAACAGGGCATTGGCGATATCAATCGCCTTGTGCCGCGTCTCAGTGGCGAGATTTTTCATAGAGGTGGGATAGTCACTGTAGGTCCAAGGCATTAATCTTCATCCACAACTGCCTCTACAGTAGCTGCTGTGTCTGCCTCAGGCGTAACTGCCCCAGGGCTGAGCTTTTGCCGTACCAGTTGCTCAACCTTTGCCGCAAGTTCTGGATCCTCTTGCATACGCTGGATGGTGTTGTCGCGGCCCTGACCGATGTTGTCCCCCTCGTAGCTATACCAGGCCCCTTTGCGCACAATAATGCCGGCGGTTTCGGCCATGTCCAGCAGACAGCCCAACCCAGAAATGCCCTGACCAAAGAGAACGTCAAATTCAGCAATGCGGAAAGGTGGCGCTACCTTGTTCTTTGCCACCTTGACCTTAGCCCGGATCCCGTACTCATCGCTGCCTTTCTTCAGGGTTTGAATGCGGCGAATATCCAGACGCACTGAGGCATAAAACTTCAGCGCATTACCGCCAGTTGTGGTTTCTGGATTGCCGTAAACAATTCCGATTTTCTGCCGGAGCTGGTTCAGGAAAATGACCGTACACTGCGACTTGCCAATATTTCCCGTAATCTTGCGCAGGGCTTGACTCATCAGTCGGGCCTGCAGGCCCATGTGGGAGTCGCCCATTTCACCCTCAATTTCAGCCCTAGGCGTCAGCGCTGCCACCGAGTCAACCACAACCAAATCGATTGCAGCAGAACGCACTAGCTGATCGACAATTTCCAAGGCCATTTCTCCCGTGTCTGGCTGAGAAACTAGCAGGTCTTCGATATTGACGCCCAAAGCTTCAGCATAGATAGGATCTAGAGCATGTTCCGCATCGACAAAAGCGGCCACGCCTCCCGTTTTCTGGACCTCAGCGATCGCATGTAGGGCTAAAGTGGTTTTGCCAGAGCTTTCCGGACCATAAATCTCAATAACTCGGCCCCTGGGCAGCCCCCCTCCCAACGCCACGTCCAGGGTAAGCGCCCCTGTGGGAATCATGGCTACCTGCATCCGGCTGGCCTCTCCCAAGCGCATAATGGAGCCTTTACCAAAGTTGCGCTCAATCTGGGTTAAGACAGTGCCCAGAGCCTTTTGCTTTTCAGAAACTTCGCTTTTCGTTGCCATTACCGCCTCAGAGCAAATTCACGTTGAAGCAGGTCTAAAAATTAGAGCCTGCATATAGAGCCAAGATTTTTATGCAATAGAGCTAGTTTAGTACCTTTGAACTAATTCAGGCATAAGCAAACCATAAAATTTTGGCCTTGACTGCAAAAAGCTGCCTGCAGCCCCTCCGAAATAGAGCGTGAACAACTACCCCTAACTCAGGACCTGTTGCGGCTACAGCCACAACAGGTAAAGCACGAGTAAAGTTTTTTCGGAGAAAAAGTAATTTATCTTAAATAATCCGTAAATAGAGATTAAGAAGGGTTTAAGAATTACTCCTTATTTCCTAAGCTCCATAAGTGTTTGCAAGCCTAAAGCGTGCTTTTTAAGACATTGTTGCGCTAAATCCTGGATTCATAGAATTTTGATGATTTATCCAGTGCAAAATGAGGTTTTTGAGAAAAACCGGGCTTTATGGTTACAGCGTTAATTCCTTCTGCACTCAGTTATCAGTTATAGGTTCCTTCAATATTTTGAGTATGGCAAAGTCTAAGAAAACTGTCTTAGTGACAGGCGGTGCAGGCTATATCGGCTCTCATACTGTTCAAAGGCTACAGCAGTCAGGCTATCAGGTTATTGTCCTTGATAATTTAATCTACGGTCACCGAGAGTTCGTTGAGGAAGTCCTGCAGGTGCCTTTAATTGTCGGGGATATTGCTGATACGGGCTTGCTGCAGGATATTTTTGCTACTTACCCGATTGAGGCCGTCATTCACTTCGCTGCCTACGCCTATGTCGGAGAATCAGTTCAAAATCCGACCAAGTACTATCGCAACAATGTAGCTGGAACGCTAGCGCTGCTAGAGGCAATGGTGAAGGCCAACGTCAATAATTTGGTCTTCTCTTCAACCTGCGCTACTTATGGCGTTCCCCAGCAGATTCCAATCCCCGAAAGCCATCCCCAAGTCCCTATCAATCCCTATGGCCGCAGCAAGCTGATGGTTGAGCAAATGCTGGCAGATTTCGGTCGCGCCTACGATTTGAAATCAGTTTGCTTTCGCTACTTCAATGCGGCTGGCGCTAGCCCTACGGGCGGACTCGGAGAAGATCACGAACCTGAAACCCATTTGATTCCCCTTGTCCTGCAGACTGCTTTAGAACGCCGCGAGGCTATTTCTATCTTCGGCACAGACTACTCAACGCCGGATGGCACCTGCATCCGCGACTATGTTCACGTTGTCGATTTGGCTGCAGCGCATGTCTTAGGGTTAGAACACTTACTGGCAGCAGGAAACAGCGAAGTTTTCAATCTCAGTAATGGCAATGGATTTTCAGTCAGACAGGTGATTGACGCGGCTGAGCGCGTCACCGGATACCCGATTCCAGTAGTAGAGAGCGATCGCCGCCCTGGGGATCCCCCAGCGCTCGTTGGCACCAGCGAGAAAGCTAAGCGTCTATTGGGGTGGGAGCCTGAGTATCCAGAACTAGAAGTCATTATTCGTCATGCCTGGGATTGGCACCAAGTCAGGCACCGGGAAGCTGCCCGCACCAACATCGCTACGGTAGCCATGAGCTAGTTGTTTTATGAGTCAAATTACTAACCCGTCATCCCAGCGGCAGGAACCTCTAGTCTCGGTTGTAATTCCGGCCCACAACGCTGCCCTGTTTATTGAAAAAACGCTGGTATCAGTTTTAGGCCAGACATACCCTAATTTTGAAGTGCTGGTTGTCGATGATGGCTCTCAAGATGCTACTGCCGCAATTGTTCTGCATTTAGCTCAGCAGGATGCCCGCATTAGGCTGATTCAGCAGCGCAATAGCGGCGTGGCAGCCGCTCGCAATACGGCAATTCGGCAGGCGCAGGGAGAGTTTATTGCGCCGATTGATGCCGATGATCTCTGGCGGCCTGAGAATTTAGCTCGTCAGGTAGAAGTGATGCAGGCGGGTGGCGAATCTGTAGGTTTGGTTTATAGCTGGTCAGTGGACATTAATGAGAATGATCTGCCGACGGGGGAGTTTCGAGCTGCTCAGATTGAAGGGCAAACCTTAGCGACTTTGACCTGTCACAACTTTATTGGCAATGCTAGTGCTTCCATGATTCGTCGCGCTTGCTTAGAAAAGCTGGGCGATTACAACACCCAGCTACACGCGCTTAAAGCCCAGGGCTGCGAAGACTGGGATCTGTATCTCAGAATTGCCGAACACTATGAGTTTCGAGTCGTACCGGAGTTCCTAGTAGGCTATCGCAAGCTCTCTCAGGGCATGTCAGGAGATTTAGGCAAAATGGCGGCTTCGCACCAAATGGTGATGCAGGATCTCCGGCAGCGATCGCCGCAAATGCCTGCTTTTCTATGCCGCCTGTCAAGCAGCAGTTTTTATATATATCTGTCACGTCAGGGCTATCAGTATGGCAACTATCGCAGCGCCCTGTTCTGGCTCAAGCAGGCGCTCAAGGCAGAATGCATTACGCCGCCATTGAGATTAGGACTCTACCCGTTAGGTTTATATAGCCTATGGGCCAGCACCCAGCCGCCCAACCCAAAGACAGCTCAGCAGTCCCCCAAAACGACTCAAAAGCTGACTACGCAGGTTCCGTTTCAGTCGGCAAAAGCTGATTGGCAATATATCAAGTCCTTCAGCCTGTCTCTAAAGCTTACCGTTGGCAGCGCTTTGCACTATTTACTAAAAACCCTCTATCACCGCAAACCCTCTACATCTACTTATGCTGTATCCAATTAAAGTTGCCGACATTGAGCTGAGCCAACCGTTACCTACCCTTGAAGGTCTAGAAGGGTATCTGGGCCTGCAGGGGCTGGTTCGACTGCATGGTGTACCTATTGGCTATGTCCAGGTACCCATTACTAACGGTTGTTGCACAGCTCACTCGCTCAGCCAGCTCATCTTGGAGCAGCATAGCGACGCCATTGTTAAACAGCTCCTAAAGCAGGGTTTAGCCGTCAACCAGCCGCTGGATGCCTTCAAACTTGAGGATTTGTGGAACATTTTGCCACTGCAGTTTGAGGGGGACTGGCCGCTGGTGACGGTAGCAGTTTGCACCCGCGATCGCCCAGAAGATATCGATCGCTGTTTGGCCGCCATTATGCAGCTAGACTATCCGCGCCTAGATCTGCTGGTCGTAGACAACGCCCCGACAAACGACGCGACCCAAGAGATCATTGCAGCTAAATATCCCCAGGTGCGCTACGTCCGCGAACCCCGACCAGGATTAGACTGGGCCCGCAACCGCGCCATTCTAGAGGCTAAAGGTGAGATTATTGCCTACACCGATGATGATGTTGTTGTCGATCCGGGCTGGGTGAAGGCTTTGGCCCAGGTTTTTGCTGAAAATTCTGACGTCATGGCAGTGACAGGTCTGGTCGTGCCCTATGAGTTGGAAACAGAAGCTCAGGTTTTATTCGAGCACTATGGCGGCTTTGGTCGTGGCTTTGAGCGCAAGTGGTATCGAGCCAAAAACGGACAGGCCGTGCCCTGGCGGCTGTTAGGGGCCGGTCAGTTTGGGACCGGAGCGAATATGGCCTACCGCCGCAGCGTTTTCGACATAATTGGCTACTTCGATCCGGCTCTGGATGTCGGTACGGCCACCAACGGCGGCGGCGACCTAGAAATGTTCTTTCGCGTCATTAAAGCAAAATACACTCTGGTCTATGAGCCTCAAGCCCTCATCCGCCATCGTCATCGCCGCCCGTACGCCAAGCTGAAAACGCAAATTAGCAATAACGGCAGTCTCTATGCCATGTGGTCGTCCATTGCGGCGACCTACGCCGATCAGCGACTCACCTGCCTTTACATTGGCATTTGGTGGATGCTGTACTGGAATATGCGCCGTTTAATCATCTCCTACCTCTATCCCGGTCAGTTCCCTAGGGATCTAATCTGGGCTGAGCTAAGAGGAGGACTGACAAGCTTGCGCACCTATCCCCAGGCCCGTCAACAGGCGGCTAAAATTCAAGCTCAGTTTGGTCCCCTCGCGGCCAGTCTCGTTCCTAAAAAATATCGGGCCGATGCCGCCGCACCCACTCCCTCAGGCAAAATCGCTATTCGCACTGTTGAGCTGAGCCAGCCGCTCCGGCCGCTAGCCGATTTGGCTGACTATGCCAAAGTTAGAGTCTTTTTAACCTGGCGGCACAAACTCCTAGATAGCTGTGATATCGACAACTGCCAGCAGACCGTCAGCACTTCTCAGCTCATTACAGCAATTGTCAACACATTAAACACCAAACTGCTAGGGCTTTTCCAAGATTTGCCTGCCACAACTTCATGGGCTCAGGCTAGGGTAGCTTTGGCGGCTCACTATCAAAACCTTGAAGGAGCAAAGCAATCACTGCCTGAGCCTGTTCCGGTTTCCATTATTTTGGCAACCTACGATCGCCCTGACGATCTGCGGAACTGCCTGCGTCATCTGCAGGCTCAGGAAACTGCCCGGCCTGTTGAAATTGTGGTGATCGATAATCACCCCGCGTCAGGACTGACAGCGCCGATAGTCGCTGAGTTTTCTGATGTGGTGCTGATCAATGAGCCGCGTCAGGGATTAGCCTATGCCCGCAATGCGGGCTTTATCGCGGCAACAGGAGAGATCCTGATTGCCACTGATGATGATGTGACCATGCCTCCTGACTGGATTGAAAGGCTCGTAGCGCCCTTCTGTCGGCCCGATGTCATGGTGGTTACGGGGCATGTACTTCCCATTCAGCTTGATACGCCCTCACAGCAGGCTTTTGAAAACTACGGCGGCTTGGGCAGAGGCTTTGAACCTTTAGAGGTAGGAGCAGACTGGTATGAGCTTTTTCCTCACAAACCCTCGCCTACCTGGAGCTTAGGGGCGACGGCAAATGCTGCTTTTCGCAGCACCCTCTTTAGCCATCCGGAAGTGGGTCTGATGGCGGAGGCGTTGGGGCCGGGAATGCCTTCTGGAGTCGGCGAAGATACCTATTTGTTCTACAAAGTGCTGAAGGCAGGCTACACCATTCTCTATCACCCAACAGCCTATGTCTGGCACAAGCATAGAACCGATCAGTCGGCACTGAAACGACAGCTATACAACTACAGCAAAGGGCACGTTGCCTACAATCTTACAACCTGGCTCCAGGATGGGGATTGGCGAGGACTGGCCCAGGTTCTGCTCGGTCTTCCCTTAGCCCACTACTACCGGATTAAGGAACGCCTGTTGGGACGCAGTGACTATCCGATCTCCCTAATCTGGCTGGAAATTCGGGGGAATCTGGCAGGCCCTTGGTCACTGTGGCAGTCTTATCGGCGCGTTAAGCGCGAGGGACGGAGTCGCCCGCCCATTAGTTCTGACCTGAGAATGCCTGCACCGCCAGTCGCCAGTCAAAGTCGGCAAGTAGAGACGTTTTTATGAGCAGAGGCTTCTTTATCTGCTCAAGCTGACCTGCAAGACTCAAGTAAATATTCGGTATGGCTCATCCTCGCTCTTTTGGTTCTAGGCAGTCTCGCCCTAGGTTACGACTGCCCTACTTGTATGACTTACTGCGATCGCTGGTCGATCGCGACATGAAGCTGATGTACAAGCGTTCAGCGCTGGGAGTCACCTGGACCCTCATCAGCCCCCTACTGCAGCTGCTGGTTTTTATCTTTGTTTTTCAGGTTATTGTCAAAATTGACATTCCCCAGTACGCGTCCTACGTTTTCACCGGACTGCTGGTTTGGAACTGGTTTCAAAATTCACTGTTTCAGGCCACGGGTATTATCATCAGCAGCCGGGCACTGATTCGACAGCCCGGTTTTCCCACCGCTATTTTGCCCATCGTTGTCGTCACAACCGGACTGGTTCATTTTGTCTTAGCCCTGCCCGTCCTAGTTGTTTTTTTGCTGATTGACGGCGTACAGTTAACGCCCTGGATTCTGGTGCTGCCTCTTTTACAGCTAGTGCAGTTTGGCCTGACAGTTACGCTTTCCTATTTCTTAGCGGCGCTCAACGTCACCTTCCGCGATACGCAGCACACCTTGGGCGTATTGCTCCAGTTCTTGTTTTATCTCACCCCTATTTTTTACGAGTTGAGCAACATTCCCGATCGCTACTGGTATGGCTATGGCCTCAATCCAATGGTGCATATTGTCACCTGTTATCGGCAGATCCTAATGTGGGGAGCACCGCCCGACTGGCTAGCTTTAGCGATCATTTCCGGCTTTATTCTGCTACTGTTGCCCATTGGCTACCGCGTCTTTAAGCGACAGAGCCTGCGATTTGTAGAGGAGATTTAAATGGATGAGGCCATCCTGGTTGAGAATTTAGGCAAGCGCTTTCACCGCTATCACGCTGAAAAGCCAGTCACCCTTATGGAAGCAGCCCTGAAAGGTTGGCGCCGTATCCGGCCTACAGATCATTTTTGGGCTTTGCGAGGCGTTACTTTCACGGTCGCGGCGGGCGAAATGCTGGGCGTCATTGGTCATAACGGGGCCGGAAAATCCACTCTATTGCAGCTTTTGGGCAAAGTAGCCTATCCGACTGAAGGCCGGATCAAAATGCGGGGGCGCGTGGGGGCGTTGCTCGATCTAGGGGCGGGTCTGCATGGCGATCTTACCGGGCGGGAAAATCTGTTCGTTTCAGCGATTGTTGCCGGACTGCGACGGCAAGAAGTAGAGCGACGATTTGAGCAGATTGTCGCTTTTGCGGAACTGGAGGGCTTCATTGATAATCCTGTGCGCACCTACAGTTCGGGGATGATGATGCGCTTAGCGTTTGCGATCGCTGTACATACAGATCCTGAGATTCTGCTAGTCGATGAGTTTTTATCTGTTGGCGATTTGGCGTTTCAGACTAAGTGCCTCAACCGCATTGACGCGATGAAGCAGCAGGGATGCGCCATTGTGCTGGTGTCGCACGATGCTAGCCAAGTAGCTCGCTTATGCGATCGCGCCCTTTGGCTCAAACACGGCACCGTCATGGCTTATGGTGAACCGACCGTCGTGGCAGGGCAATACACCAGCGAAATGCAGTCGCAAACCCAGCAGCGCACCCCCAACCGTCCAGATCAGCTTACAGCCGCAGGCACAACCCTACAGGTAAACGAAAATCGCTTTGGTTCCTTGGAAGCCGAAATCACCGATGTTCGCTGCTTGCCAGCAGCCACTTTAGTTTCAGGCGAGGCCCTCCATATCGAGATTGACTATCACAATCCACAGCAGCTAGAAAGCGCCATTTTTAGCGTGACGCTGACGCAGAACAATGGAGAAGCCTGCTTAGATACGAACACGTTAGAGAGCGGCATGACTTCGATTACCCTGCAGCAGCAGGGCACAGTCAGACTCATCTGCAATCGCTTGGATCTCAATAAGGGGCAATATTTTGTAAATGTAGGCATGTATAGACAAGACTGGTCATACGCTTATGACTATCACTGGCATGTCTATCCGCTGTTGGTCAACTCAGCCACCGCTGCTAAAGGAGTCCTGCATCCGCCCATGCGCTGGGAAATCGTCAACCGCAGCGAGAGCCTTCAAGGCACTGAGGCATTGACCCATAGATCGCCGTTGTAAGTCTCTATTCCCTGGTCTATCTCAAGTTCATCCTCTCATGTGGCAACGGCGCTTAATTTTTCCCTTAGTTCTAGGATTTTTAATTGTCTTCTATGGGGCACAGGCCGGATGGGCAGATTTAGAAGCTGGCCGCGTCGCTGCGTTAAAAATTTACGACAGTCCTGTAGGAATTACGACTCGCTATATCGGAGCCTGCGAGGGCAACATCAACTTCGATTTAGCTGATATTGCTGACCTAAACATCAACACCTATCGGATCTATGGCGGGATGTCCCGTTGGGAACCGCAAGATGATGATGGTCGCTATGGCCTGCCGACTATTGCTCAAATCAAAACCGATCCCAGCGTTATTGACTGGGACTGGTGGGATACCGTCATGACGCGGCCAGCAGGTGGGAGCGACTATGGCTGGTCTGGCAATGCTGCCGATCTATGGCAAGGTAGCGCCCGTGATCTATTCTCAGGGCTGAAGCAGGCCCATGTCCGCCCGGTGCTGACCCTGCGCAACAGCGATGCGGGCTGGAATCCAGACTGGGCTTTACAGCTCAACCCCCCTCGCACTGAGGCCGACTGGAACGAGTGGTGGGAACATGTCTTCGCCACTGTCTACTGGCTCAATGTCCGTAATGACTACCAGGTTGATGACTTTGAGATCCACAATGAGCCTGACAATCGCGAACAGGGATGGGGCGGCACTCAGCTAGATTATTTTGAGCTAGTGCGGGTTGCCCAAGAGGCTATTAGCTACGTTTACGCAACTTATCTGCCTGATCGCCCCTACCATATCCATGCGCCTATGACGACGGGGGACAGTAGCTGGCCCAATGCGGTCTTGACCAAGATTCCGCAACGTTTTGATAGCGTCAATGTGCATAGCTACGCAGCCGACATTTCACCGTATATGCAGCAGGTCCATAGCTGGATGAATACCAGCGGCTATTCGACTGCGCCGCTATGGCTGGGGGAATGGGGCACTTACACTGACGGCTATGATGATTTAGATTTTGCCCTTGGCTTGCTGCAAAATTTGATTCGGGCAGCCCAGCCCGGCGATAGTCATGTTTATGGCAGTCATTTGTTTTCGCTCTATGACTGGGGCAAAGCAGATGGGTTTGCGGGCCTGATCAACGCCGAGGGCGATCGCCGTCTTAGCTATTACGCCTTACGCATGGGGATTCGAGCGTTGCAGGGAGGGCGTCCGGTTTTACTCAGCCAATTTGAAAACGGTGCCGACTTAATGGCGATCGCAACTCAAGATTTTCAAAATTCGCTTTTTGTTTTAATTGTTAACAGCTCAGCAACAGCAAAATCAGTCAGTTTGAACAGCGCTGAGCTGATAGAAAGCGGCACTGCTAAAGTTTGGCAGATCAGTCAGCAAAAGTTAGACACAATCATTGCCGAGAAATCTTTTCAGGCTGGCAGTCTTGAAGTCTCTTTACCTAAAAAATCCGCCATGCTGCTAAAGCTGCAAAGCAAATAGCCTTCAGTAGGAGAATCGTACTTCTCCAAAACTAGGCTTAAGCAACTTTAAGAAAAGATTGTCTTGTCTTTAAGCAAAAATTAAAAGCATGCAGGATTTACTGCTGCAAACGGGCCTACAATTGTGTTGGCTAATACCCCCAAGGCCACAAAGCCTCTTTTTTTGCTTGCAAGGTTAAGAAAAGATTGTCTTTTACTTATTCAAAGGTAAATTGTGACTTGGCTCAAACGAAGCTAAGTCGTAGCAGTGTGAATTATGATCAAGGCCAAAATTTCGTCTCAGTATTTAGCAAGCGCGTTTTTCTTGATCGCGGGTATAAATGCTTTTATGTTGGGTGGCACCTGGCTATTCTCTATCTATTACCGGGACAATTTATTAGGCGACTGGAATACTGGTTCAGCCATAAAATATGTTTTAGTTCAATTTAATTTAGCGACAGAAAATGTGCTAGCTAGCTGGTATTCTTCCATGCTCCTTTTGCTAGTAGCTATTATGTCGCTTATTTGCTTTAGCGCTGATAGAAAGCGATTTGCCCATAAAAATGGCTGGCTCAATGGCGGCTGGCTCTTTTTCTCTCTCATATTTGCTTTACTATCTTTGGATGAAATTGGTTCCTTACATGAAAGAGTAGGGCAAATAGCCTCTTTTAACCCTTTTGGTGGCTATGCTTTGGGATGGGTTTACGTTTTAGCTATTCCCATTGCTACCGTCAGCAGTTGTATGCTGATTTTTAGCTGGATTCGCTTAAGAAAACACTGGCTTTCTCTAATCTTTTTATTATTGGGAATGGCTTCATTTATCAGTATTCCATTCCAAGAACATATAGAAACCGCTATGAAAATAGCAGCCGGAGAGGGCTGGCATCGGCCTATATTTTTGACGCTACTGGAAGAGGGGGCTGAACTGTTTGGTTCTTTATGCTTCTTGATCGCGACTACTCTATACGGTAGCTGGTCTGGGAAGAAAACGGACATTTTAAGCCTGTCAGATATTAAGCTAGAGCTTTCTTACTCACAGAAAAAGTCACTGGTCTATGGGATCGCGGCAATTGTTTGCGTCGGCATAGTCATGATTTTGCTGGATCTGACCATAGCGCAGGCAGAGGGAGATACAGGAATAGCTAAAAATTGGTTTCCTAGCGCTGCCGCTTTTCTATCGGCTTTGATCTGTTTTTATCGCAGCAGCAAGCAGTCAAAAATTGGCAGATATCAAAAATCTACGTATTTTTTAATGGGATTTGTGAGCCTGATTTTTTCTGCTTATTACGGCAGCGGCCTCTATCTGTACACCCTATGGAGTTCTACGTTTACTTCGCAACTTATCCTCGGATTTTCAATCGCCGTGACTACAGCAACCACAGCCATGTTCTTTCTAAGAGCCAAAATTGTTGGCTGGCAAAGCTGGGCAATCGCTCTAGCGTGGCTGACCTTGTTAGGATTGGCCTTTAGCTTTGGCAAATTCTATGCGCCGCAGTTGAGCTATCTAGCTTTCTCTAGCCTGCTGCTTTTCCTTTGCAACTACGCCCCAAACCTAAAACCTGTCCCGGTGCTTTCACCTCTAGTCAAGAGATATTGAAAGAGCGATCGCTCCAGCACTGGCGCTACAGAACAATATTTTTACGGGCGATCGCAGGCTGTTTGCCCAGCAAACCCGTCATCAAGCGTAAGGCCAACTGCTTCACCGGGCGTATATGCTGCAGTCCCCACATGCCTCGGCGTCGCAGCCACACTAGCGGCCCCCACTGATTAGAAAAAGCCCGATTGAGAAAGTCGGTAAAGCCCAAGACCACAAAGTTTTCCAGCCGCCGCCAGCGCTGGTAGCGCTTCAGCACAGTTAGTGAACCAATATCTTCACCCCGGCGATGAGCAGCCTGCAGTACCTGCGCCAGCGCCGCCGCATCGCGAATTCCCATATTGAGGCCCTGCCCGCCGACCGGATGGCAGCAGTGCGCTGCATCCCCTACCAGCGCCAACCGTGGCCTGACGTAGGCGTTGCTCTGCATTAGCTGCACCGGAAACAGCAGTGGCTCGCTAACTAATTGCAGACATCCCATCTGATCGCCATAGCGCCGTTCTAGTTCTGCCATAAATTGGTCTGGAGGCAGTGCCATCATCGCTTTTGCTTCTGCGTGGGGAGCCGTCCAGACAATCTGACAGCGCCCATCTGACAGCGGCAAAATGGCAAAGGGGCCGCTGGGCCAAAACCGTTCATAGGCTATGTTGTCGTGGGGCTGCTCTGGGGCTAAAATCGCCGTAATACAGGACTGCCAGTATTTCCAGCCGCTGGTTTTAATGCCTGCCTGCTGGCGAATTTGCGATCGCGCGCCGTTGGCGGCTACCAGCAGTCCGGCGGTTAGCTCGTAGTGCTGATCGCGATCGCTCAGTGCTAACCAAACGCCCTCCGAACGATAGTCAACTGAGGTCAGTTCGGTTGAGCAAAGCACCGTAATCTGAGGGCACTGACTTACCCGCTGCTGTAATGCCCGCATCAGCACCTGATGCTCAGCCGCATAGTAGACCGCAGGGATTTGTAAATCTGTGGGCAAAAATTCAACAGCGCGGGGATAGTTGGCATCAGAAAGGCGGACGCACTCAAAATGAGTAATGTGAGGGGCAATCTGCTCCCACAGCCCCAGTCCGGCAAAGATGCGCCCCGATAGGGGAGACATGGCATAGGCCCGGCTGCGCCCGGCTGCTTGTGCCCAGCTTTGGGCCTCAATGACAGTCACGCTCAGCCCAGAATCCTGCAGCGCGCAGGCCAGCGTCAGTCCTACAATTCCACCGCCCACGATCGCCACGTCTGCTGTCAAGGGCTGCGTAGCTGGCAGTTGAGGGGCAGCGACAGAGCTAGAGTGTGACATGACTGAATCCGACGGCATGAGAAACGAGCAATCGTAAAAGGAATCGAGTAAAAATGCTTACATTAACTTTTATTATTGTGACGCGATCGCTGAGATGCCGCAAGGCAGGTTTGATGGCGCTTACTAACATTTAGAGTCGGACTGAAGTAATGTCAGTTGCCCTTACTGGCGGCGCAATTCCTCAGCGGTTAGTAGTTGATTTCTGTCCTCACAACGGCGGTTTACCCGTCAAAACCTCATGAAACTCATCGGTATGCTTTGTAGAGTCATTGCTGCTGCTGGGCAAGCTAGCGGGGAACTTAAAACGAACTTTGAGAGCGCTATTCAACTGTGAAATTCTTGCCTTTGCTTTCAGCTTGCCTAGCGGTTCTGGTCTCTGGCTATACAGGTTCTCCAAAGGCGATCGCTTCAGAGCAGCCCACTGCCATTTTCCATGCCTTCGACCAGCCCTACCGCGAAGTTGAAAGGGCTGTCTGCCAGCTAGCCGAACAGGGCTACTCCCACATTCAAATTGCTCCCGCGCAAAAGTCTCATCCTAGCCCTAACTGGTGGGCCCGCTATCAGCCAATTGACTACAGCGTGATTGAGGGGCGCGGCTCTGAGGCAGATTTGCAGGCGCTGATTGCCACTGCCCACGGCTGTCAGGTGCAGGTGATTGCCGACGTGGTGCTGAACCATATGGCAAACCTGCCGGAGTATGCCACCCTAGGCTTTCCTCAGTTCTCCCCGGCGGATTTCAACAATCGCTGCGAAATTGATTACGGCGACGGCGATCGCACTTCAGAAACCGACTGCTGGCTGGGTGGACTGCCCGATCTCAATCAAACTCGGCCCAACGTCCAGGCACTGCAGCAAGCCTATTTACAAAAGCTTTTAGATTTAGGCATAGACGGTTTTCGCGTGGATGCGGCTAAGCACATTCCTGCCAGCACCATCAAAACGGCCTATATCGACTACATCAATCAGGCCAGTCAGGGAGAAACCTGGAATTATCTAGAAGTGATCACCGACAGCGACACCCGGCCCGAAGACTATAACTGGATCGCTGCGGTCACTGACTTTGTTCTCTACAACGCTATGAGGACGGCTTTCAGTTTTGGAGGAGATTTGCGATCGCTGCGCCTTCCTGCCGCCATAGCCGATCCCCACAGCGTCACCTTTGGCCACAACCACGACACCATCTTGGCGCTGAATGACTATGCCATCAATCCCTATGACGAACCGACCGATGCTCACTTAGCGACGGCCTATGTGCTAGCCCGCCAGTCAGGCACGCCCCTGATCTTCGGCCCGGATAATGCCAAAGTTCCTTACATTCCCTACGGCGTCAAGTTTCGGCAGATAATGCGGCAGCGAGCCGAGGCAGGTCAAAACGTAGATGAGTCCGTTTTAGCCGCGATCGACAGCTCAACAGTGCTGCTGCTCGAACGAGGAACGGAGGGCTTTTTTGTCGTCAATAAGGCGGCTGAGCAATTCGACACGCCAGTTTTAGACCTGACGCGCTCTAATCTAGAGGGCTGCTACCGGGAACTGCGCCACGACTTTAAGGTGGCGATTGAACAGCGCAGCAACGGCAAAAAATACGTGACGCGCTGGGGTAGCTGGGAGCGGGGCGGCTTGCAAATTAGCGGACGCGATGCCCTCTATTTTGTCCGCGATTCCTGGCAGCAGTGCCCCTCTGGCTCAAACTGACTTTTCTCAAAATTACTTAGCCAGCTTCACCTTAGTCGCCAGACCAACGGACTGCAAAAAGCGAATGGTGAGCCAGGTGATATCCAGTTCCCACCACTTTGTCCAGTTGCAGGCCGAGGACTGGCAGGCATGATGATTGTTGTGCCAGCCTTCGCCGTAGGTCAGCAGTGCTACCCACCAGCAGTTGGTTGAAGCTTCGTCGGTTGCGTGCGTGCGGTAGCCAAATTTGTGGCAGGCACTGTTGACCAGGCAGGTGCAGTGGAAGCCCACAAACAGCCGCACTAAAATGCCCCACACGACAAACGGCCAGCCGCCTAGGGCGTACAGCAGCACCGCTAGCCCTAACTGCAGGGTGATGTAGTGATTGTGGCAAAACTGATAAAACGGATCGTCGGCAATATCTTTAGTAATGCGGGGGACTTCGGGCTTGGTGGGCACCTCATGCATAAGCCAGTTAATATGACTCCACCAAAACCCTTCGCGTGAACTATGGGGATCGAGGGGCTGATCGGTGTGCAAGTGGTGAATGCGGTGATATCCCACCCACCCAAAGACAGCGCCCTGCCCGGCCAAGGTGCCGCAAAAGATGAAAAAATACTCCAACCACTTGGGGACCTGTAAGCTGCGGTGGCTAGCCAATCGATGAAACCCCAAAGCAATGCCTAGCCCGATTGTGACCCAGTGCAAGAAGAGAGCCACACCGACGGCAGTCCAGCTAAAGTTGCTGGGCAGCAAAGCCAACAGCGTCAGCAGGTGCAAAACGACAGTAGGAACGATGACTGACCAGCGAGGGCGGGGCGACGCAGAAATTGCAATAGTCACAGATATGTTAAAGTTCTTTACTTTTCTCGAAGCTTATCATACTCAAAGTTAAAGCAGAGTTAGCTTTCCTGGCAGCTTTACTCACATCAGAAAAGCTGATGGCTAGCAGCAACTTCAAAGAATCTTGGCTTTTTGGACACAGACCGCGATCGCTTAGCTAATAGTAGAGATAAGGGGGTGGCATTGGCAGCCAAGGCTACCTTGCTGGTTTGCTTGGGAAGATGAGTCATGATGCAGAGAATTCTAGTTGCCGTCGATAATTCAGAGCACAGTCAGTCGGTGGCCGATGAGGCGATCGCGCTAGCCAAGGCTCTAAAAGCGCAGCTTCATTTCTTCCACGTCCTGCTGCCGCTAGACGGGGGATATCCCAATCCGCTCTACATTACCAATGACGGTATGCACTCCATGCTGGCAACTGAGTCTTTTCAGAACTATGTCAACCAGTGGCAAGTGGCGAAGGAGCAGGGCGAAAACCTGCTGAACTGGTATAGCCAGTCGGCTAGAAGTGAAGGGCTAACGGTGATGTGCAGTCAGGCAGTGGGCGATCCCAGCCGCGCTATTTGCAATACGGCGCAGCAGTGGCGAGCGGATTTGATCATGATGGGACGTCGAGGCCGGAGCGGACTGAGCGAACTGCTCTTGGGCAGCGTCAGCAACTACGTCATGCACCATGCAGATTGTTCAGTGCTGACGGTGCAGGGAAAGGCAGTGGAGACGGTGGAGCAGCCGGAGATGGCGGCGGTGAGTTCGTAAGATTTGGAGACAAGGCTAAGAAGAGGGGGTAGTAGGTAGTCGCGTAAGGTTTAGTTCTTGCGATTATCTTTTCTGTTCTGGCTGCGGGCGATCGCCTCTTCTCCCCATCTGGCTCAGGGCTTAAACCCAATTCCACGGCTAAGATAGTAGCGCTTAATGAAGATGCCTAGCCTCTGCACCGTCAGGGTTTGAAGCGGGACGATCGCTTGGAAGTGCGATCGCAGTTCCGGCGTTAGCGGGTGCCAGTCGTCCCAAAGCAGCAGGGCGTCGCGGCCAGATAGATCGGTGCGAGCGGCCCAGATGTCGAACTGGTCGCGGCGATCGCTGAGGGCAAATACGTCGGGTTGGTTCAGCCCGTAGGCAAGAGCTGAGGCAGAACGGTAGTCAGTGGTGGCAAGGAAGGTGTTGGGACTGGGCGACTGGGCCTGAACGGCAGTGACGACCTGGGGCCAGCCAAACAGCATGCGGGTATCTGCATCGACAATGGCAGCCTCGCGGCTGAAGAGAGCGGAAATAGGTAAAACGCTGTAGTGAAACACAATCAGAGCGGCGAGCAGCAGGCCATAGCCTTGTCCTATCCAGAAGAGGCGACGCTGACGCAGCGGCGGCGCGATCGCGCTAGACTCTGGCTCGGATAAGAGCGCTGCAGGCATCAGGGGAAACAGCAGCGGGTAGGCCATGATGTTCCAGTAGTAGAGCGCGGTGGAAAAGAGGGCAATCAGGCTGAGGCTCACGGTGGGGACGGCAAAAATCCAAAGGGCAATCCAGCGGTAGAGCGATCGCTGGCCGGTTTTTGAGACACGGGTAACCTGAGACGGCGTGAGTACCTGCACCATCAGCCACGCGGTCACAGGCGACAGCAGCAAAATCGAAAATAGCCAGAAGCCCAGCGGTTCCAGCGGTTTGATCTGCCAGCCCGTCGCTGCTCCGGCATCGACGCTGCGAGTGGCGTAATACTGAAAAGACTGCCAGCCGTTTAATACGTTCCAAACCAGAACGGGTACGAAAGCGATCGCAGCCAGTCCTAGAGCTAGATACAAACGGCGATCGCGCAGTAGTTTTCTAAGTTTGGGATGGAAAGCGATCGCGGCTGCAATGCCAGCCAAGACAAACACCGCATTGTATTTACTCAGTCCGGCTAGTCCTAACAGCATTCCCGTGGCGTACAGGCGCCAACTTTCTCCCCGCCCGTTAGCTATGTAGCCATCAGCAAAGCGAACGAATTCATAGCCCGCCATCAGGGTAAAAGTGATCAGCAGATGGTCATGCCAGGCCAGCCCCAAAAAGACAAAGTACAAAGGGGAGGCCAGGACTAACGCTATGACCAAGCTAAAAGCGGCTTTGGCCTGCGGGCCGTAGAGATAGCGGCAGATACGATAATGGGTGAAAAAGAAGAGCAAATTGGTCAACAGGTTGGGCAAGCGTAGGACAAAGGGCGATCGCCCCAGCACGGCGGTGAACAAGCCCTGAATCCAAGCCTGTAGGGGCGGATGGTCGTAGTATGACCAGTCGAGATGCTGGCCCCAGAGCCAATAGTAGGCTTCGTCAGGATTGGGAAAAGCGCTGAGCCAAAAGATGAGCCGCAGCAGCCCAAACAGTCCCAGCAGCGGCAATATCTGCTTCAAAATCACGGACATCAACTGTGAGCCAAGCGATTTTAACCCTGCTGCGGCTTATGTCCCCCGATACTACCAATCAGGGCGTTGCCCGCAAGCCGAGCCGCTCAACGCTAATCTTCCTGGCCTAGCGCCCCAGGTGCGCCAATCAGCGTCCGCTTCGGCGAACAGGTAATGATCATGATTAGCAGCGTCAGAATGTAGGGAGCCGCATTAAACAGATAGTAATACGCATCGATCCCCACCGACTGAAAAGCCGGGCCAATCGCCTGAGCACCGCCAAACAGCAGCGCCGCCCAGAGACACTGAATCGGATTCCAGCGGGCAAAAATCACCAACGCCACCGCCATCAGGCCCTGACCGCTAGAGATTCGCTCCGTCCACACCCCCGGATAGTACAGCGACAGACAGGCTCCGCCAATGCCTGCTAAAAAGCTACCAGCGATAATGCTCAGCATTCGCACCTGAAAAATTGAGATGCCCATAGCCCTAGCCGCTTCTGGGCTATCCCCCACCGCTCGCACATAAAGTCCCCAGCGGGTAGCCCGAAAAAACCACTGCATCAAAGGGGCGATCGCTAGCCCCATCAAAAACAGAGGGCTGAGCTTCAGCGCCGACTGCACCGGCAGCGAACTGCTCCAACCGCCCACATCAAAGGTCATGAGCTGCGGTGCCTGAGGCTGAATAAAGGGTTTGCCCAAAAAGAACGCTAGACCGCTGCCAAAGATAATCATGGCAATGCCCACTGCCACATCGTTGACTCGCGGCTGCTGGGCCAGCCAGCCGTGAATCGCCCCCAGCACCATGCCAGAACATCCTGCTGCTAAGACGCCGAGCCAAGGAGCTAGCCCCGGCCCTACCATGTCCTGCGTTAGATAGGAAACGCCGTAGGCGCTCATTGCCCCCATCAACAGCGTCCCTTCCAGGCCCAAGTTGATCTTGCCGCTTTTCTCCGTCAGACACTCCCCCAAGCTGACGAATAAAAACGGGGCGCTACCTCGCAAAGTACCGGCCAAGATGCCCAGCGGTACGCCCCACCATCCCAATGCTTCAGCTGCCATCTGCCTACCTCTAAAGATTGACTTACTCCAGATTTACTGGCTACGCGCTGCCGCCCACAGGGGCTGCCGATCGCTCCTGAACCACCCGGTGCTGCTGGAAAAAGGGAATGCGGTTGTAGAGCGAATCGCTATACAAAACGCAGAGAAAGACGATGCCCTGGAAAACCAGCACCGTGGCGTCAGGCAAATTGTGCGATCGCTGCAAAATGCCGCCGCTAGCTAAAATTCCTCCCAGCAGCACCGCCACTAGAATCGTCGCCAACGGATTGTGCCGCGACACAAAGGCCACCAAAATTCCGGCATAGCCATAGTTAGAAACCAGCGACTCGTTCACTCGCTTCTGCACTGCTGCTACCTCCACCATGCCCGCCAAGCCCGCCGCCGAGCCGCCTAAAAAGCAGATTGCTAGGGTCAGCTTGCCTACGGGCAGCCCAGCAATCCGGGCCGCTCGGATATTGCCCCCTGCCGTACGAGCGGCAAAGCCAAAGGTGGTGCGCTGGATCAGCACATAGGCAATGACGCAGGCAATCAGGCCGTAGAGCAGGCCGAAGTGAATTCGCGTCGCGGGCAGGTTGCCCAGCCATAGGGCTTCTGCCAGCTCTGGCGAGGAGGGCTTGGTGACAAACTCCGGATCCCGCAGTGGCCCCTCAACTAAATGGTTCAAAATGGCGATCGCGATGTAGTTCATCAGCAAGCTGCTAATGGTTTCATTCACACCCCGGTAGTGTCGCAGCGCGCCCACGGCCATAATCCATAGCCCGCCGCCCACAATTCCGCCCAGGGCCATTCCCACCTGTACGGCAGGCGCAGGCAGCGCTGTTCCCAGGTTCAGCCCCACCAGCACCGCCGCCAAGCCGCCAATTACCAAGGCGCCCTCATTACCAATAATTACCAGCCCCAGCCGGGCTGGCAAGGCCGTACACAGCGCCGTTAGCATCAGCGGTGCTGCTCGAATCAGGGTATTTTGCCAAGCGCTCCAGCTACCAAAAGCGGCTTTGTAAATGGACTGATAGACACCAAACGGATTCGCACCGGCGATCGCACAAAAGATGCCAAAAATCACCATTGCGACCAGCAGCGCCGCGACTGGCAAACAGACAGTTTCCAAGGCCCGTCGCCAAGGTTGGTTAACTAACATAGGCTATGCAGAATTAGGCGGATAAACACTGCTGCCTGAGTAGACAGCAGTCTTGGAACTATGGCCGTCGGCTACTAGCTGCCAACTGTGCCGTCAACTCCTTCAATCAGGTAGTCCATTTTTTCCAGCTCGATATCCTGCTGCTTTAGCTCTTTTTCGGCTGGCACCACAACGCCGCCGACGTTATCCTGTAGCGGGCCGCGATAGATCACCAGTTCCCCTTTCATCAGGCTTTCCTTAGCGGTGTCGGCGTCTGTTTTAGCCTGCTCAGTCACAGCCGGGCCGTACTCAGATACCTTACAGAAGTTATCGGCCAGCCCACCCCGTAAAACATGGTCGATCTCTCCGGCCATCAGGGTTTCTCCGGCTAAAACCTGTTCACCCAGGCGGGTATAAATGCTAGACCAGTCCCATTCAGCGCCGGTCAGGTAGCCTTCAGGGGCAAGGCTAGACTGGTCAGCATGATAGCCCGTGCAGTAAATGCCCCGCTTCTCGGCGGTTTCCATCACCACCTTGGGACTGTCTACGTGGCAAGTCACTACGTCAATACCTTGATCGGCCATGCTGTTAGTAGCTTCGGCCTCTTTGACCGGCAGCGCCCAGTCTCCGGTAAAAATGACTTTGGTTGTAATGTCGGGATTGACGGACTTCGCCCCCAAGGTATAGCTGTTGATGTTGCGCAGTACCTGAGGAATCGGCTTGGCAGCGACAAAGCCCAGCTTGCCTGACTGGGACATGTGCCCGGCTATCACCCCGGCAACATATTCAGCTTCGTCAATGTAGCCAAAGTAGCTGCCGACGTTGTCTGGCATTCCCTCCTGGTACAGCCCCCCGGCATGAAAAAACTGCACTTCTGGAAACTGCTGGGCCATTTCTAGAATGTAGGGATCGAAATAGCCAAATGAGGTGGGAAACAGAACTTTAGCCCCGTCAATTTCAATCATGTTGCGCATGGTTTCTGCCACCGCCGTCGTCTCTGGCACATTGGCTTCTTCCACAATGCGAATGCCAGGCAGCTCGGCCATTGCCGCTGCCCCCTCGGCATGAGCCTGGTTATAACCAAAGTCGTCCTTAGGGCCGACATAGATGAAGCCAACAACCAGTTCTTCCCCATCGCCGCTGGCGCTCCCCCCACCGTTGCTGCAGCCTGTACCAAACTTGGCGGTGATACCAAAAGCCGTAGTTGCTAATAATCCTCGAACGACCTGACGTCGAGACAGTCGGAGCGAAGGTCTGTGTCGGTAAGTCATGCTGCACTAACTCTATAGGGACTAGTTCATAGGATTGAGAAAATCGTATCCCGAATTTGTATACTGCTTTGCTTTTTCTGCCTGCGGCTAGATTGTTTGGCAAAATTTAGCCGTTTAAGCTGAGGCGATCGCTCTGCAAAATCCCTTTTCGGCCCAAAAAAAAGCGATCGCACTAGGCGATCGCTTTAACCTGGTTCTAATAGTGCAGCAGCCCGAAGCGTTAGCCCGCTAAATACTCCCGGATATCGCGTTGCTGCTTACGCAACTTGCTCAAAGCCTCTCGCTCAATTTGGCGCACCCGTTCCCGGCTAATGCTCATCAAATCGCCAATTTTTGCCAAGGTCATGGCGTTGCCGTCCGTCAAGCCAAAACGCAAAGACAGCACTCGCTGCTGCTGCGGGGTTAAATCTGCCATCATCTTGTCAAGATCCAGCTTTAAGGAAGACTGGGTTGTATACTCCTCCGGCGTAATGCCAGTATCCTCCAGCAGCTCGCTCAGCTCGGTATCCTGGTTGTCGCCGATACGCAAATCCAGAGAGAGAGGCTGACGCGATTTATCTAAATACTCCCGTACCTGCTTAGGCGTTAAGTCCAGCTCTGCTGCTAGGTCATTGACCGACGGCGCTCGACCCAGCTTTTGGGTCATTTGCCGCTGAGCTTTCTTAATTTTGTTCAGCTTTTCGGTGATGTGAATGGGCAGGCGAATCGTGCGGCTTTTTTCCGCGATCGCCCGTGTGATGGCCTGACGAATCCACCAGTAGGCATAAGTTGAGAAACGATAGCCCTTAGTGGGATCAAACTTTTCAACCCCCCGCTGCATTCCGATCGTGCCTTCCTGAATCAAATCCAGCAAATCGATGTTGCGCTTGAGATACTTCTTCGCCACCGAAACGACCAGGCGCAAATTAGCTTCTACCATCCGGCGCTTAGCCAGATTGCCCTGCCGCACAATCTGCTGCAGCTCTGCTTTGGGCAGACTGACCGCCTCTGCCCACTCACTCAAGCTCGGCTCTCGCTCCAGGCTCTCAGCCATCTGCTCGCGCTGGCGCTCTAGCGCGCAGAGCTGCTGCACCTGCTTGCCCAAAACAATTTCTTCTTCGTGAGTCAGCATCGGCACTCGACCAATCTCTTTGAGATAGGCCCGAACAGAATCAGTTGTGGGTGTGGAAGATTTCATGAACGGCAACTAACCCAAAAAAACTATGAGGAGAAAAAACGCCGCTCAAATGCATGGACATTTGAACAGCGAATAGGAACGGTTGAATTTATTAACGCTCTTTGATTCGGACTGGAATAGCCTCAGACTGAACCTGCTCGGCTTCTTGGGCCTGCAGCCAGTAGGCAGCGGCTAGCACAGATACGGCGGTTGTAATAACAGAAATTTCTGTAAGCATCTTATGGTTAACCTTTAACAATCTATTTGTAAACTATTGTAACTATTATGAAGCTTTTTGTCTCTCTATCTCAAGATAAATATTGAAATAGTTTAGAGCTGAAAGCTTTTGTATTGACGCCATAGAGCCACTTTAATCGGAATTGCTGTGGTCACTGCGGCCAGATGAGATCAGCTTAACTGAGAACAAGTCTTTAGAATCTGTAACGAATATTAAGGCAGGCTTACCTTTCCGCGATCGCCTAGTCTGCCGCTAAGATAGGGAGCATTTATACCGGAGTAGACAGCGTGAGCGCAGCAAAGATCGGCATCATCGGTGGCAGCGGCCTTTATCAGATGGCCGCCTTACAGGATATTGAAGAAGTCCAAGTCGCAACCCCTTTCGGCCCGCCCTCAGACGCGCTCATTGTCGGTACCTTAGAAGGTGTTAGGGTAGCCTTCCTAGCCCGTCACGGTCGCCATCATCATTTGATGCCCTCAGAACTGCCGTTTCGAGCCAATATCCACGCCATGAAGCAGCTCGGTGTGGAATATTTAATCTCAGCTTCGGCGGTCGGTTCACTGCAGGCCACAGCTAAGCCCCTAGATATGGTGGTGCCCGATCAGTTTATCGATCGCACTAAAAACCGCGCCTCCACTTTTTTTGGCAGCGGCATCATTGCCCACATTGCCTTTGGTGAGCCGATCTGTCCGCAGCTTGCTCAGGTCCTAGCCGACGCCGTCACTAGCCTCGACCTCGACGGCGTAGATTTGCATCACGGCGGCACTTATGTCTGCATGGAAGGCCCAGCTTTTTCTACCAAAGCTGAATCGAATCTTTACCGCAGTTGGGGCGCGACGGTTGTGGGCATGACCAATCTGCCGGAGGCGAAGCTAGCGCGGGAAGCAGAGATAGCCTACGCAACCCTGGCAATGGTCACAGACTACGACTGCTGGCACCCCGATCACGACAGCGTTACGGTAGACATGGTGATCGGCAATCTGAAAAAAAATGCGGTCAACGGCCAGCGGGTGATTCAGGAAGTAGTAAAGCGGCTAGCCGCCAATCCGCCCGCTTCTGAGGCCCATTCAGCCCTGCAGTATGCCATCTTGACGCCCTTAGATCAGGCTCCGGCTGAGACTAAAGAAAAGCTCTATTTGCTGCTGAAAAAATATTTGTAGACAGCGCCCTGGGGGCTACTGGCGATTGACCGTCCGCGACAGCCACAGGGAGGAAACAATGCCGACAAAGTGGGCAATGCTGGTATTGGTATTGGCCTGCACAATTAGCAGATCAAACGAGGTGATAAAGCCACGCACCGCCGTTGGGCTGAGGATAACGCCGCCCTGAGTAGGCTGCTCAAAGGACTTAAAAATCAAGGCACCGACAATGGCCCCAGCGCCGAGCTGAGTCAGCAGCATCCCCGCTAGGCTCGCCATCAGCCCCACCTGAATGGCGCGGATTGCATCTTTGGGTTTGGGCCGTGCGTCTGGCCGACTCGATCGCAGCTTGCGGGCCAAGCGAGTGTAGCGAAAGGCCCAGTAAGCGCCAAAAAAGACAACGAATAGCCCTAAAGCGGCAAAAAATAGTCCCGCTCCCGTCCCTGGACTGGCCTGACTGTTTTCGCCCTGACGGAAGCTGAGTCCTGAGATGGCAAACAACAAGAGGAAGGCAGAAACGACCGAGAGCACCACCTGTGCCCAAAAGCTAATCCAGCCAACCAGGCGGAAGGCGCTGGCAATGCGTCGAACCGCTGGGGGAAGAGAATAGTCAAGTTCACCAGTCATGATGTCGTGATCCTCAAGCAGGGCTGTTGCTTGTGGCCCCTATTGTTATGCGCCTCTGATCTTAGACCGATTTGACGGATTTGACGGCACAATAGATGAAAGACTACACCCTTTGCGTCCTCATCCTGCCTTATCTATGACTTCACCGCTTGATCAGGGAAAAGATTTGCTCAACGATCTGATAACTCGCTATGGGTCGCAGGTGGATTATTTGGCAATTCGGTTGGAAGAGGCTGAGGGCACAGATATCTTGCTGCGAGGTGGCAAGGTAGAAACCCTGAGTGAGGGACTGTCTATTGGCGGGCAGGTGCGGGCTTGTTACAAAGGCGGCTGGGGCTTTGCTAGCTTCAATCAGCTTTCTGGCCTAGTAGAGCGCTTAGAAGAGGCGATCGCGGCGGCGCGGTTAGTGGGGGATGAAGAGACGCTGCTGGCTCCCATTGATCCTATTCAGGTTGTCCACCGCTTAAATCTGATCGGCTCCGATCCGCGTCAGATTCCCCTACGCCACAAAAAAGATCTCTGTAGCCACTACGCGGCGATTTTGCAGCAAATCGATGCTCAAGTCACCACCACTTCCGTCCGCTACAACGACAGCGCTCAGCGGATTCTGCTAGCCACTTCGGAAGGAACCCTGATTGAACAGAACTGGGTAGATATGGAAATGCGCTTTGCCGCTACGGCCCGCAATGGCGAAACGGTGCAGACCGGGCGAGAAACCACAGGCTCGCGCAAAGCCTATGAAGACCTAGAAAATTTAGACCAGCAGGTATTAGGAGCGGCAAAACGGGCTGTCGAAGCGCTAAAGCTCCCTCCAGTCAAAGGGAATACTTACTCAGTTGTGATCGATCCGATCCTGACGGGGCTATTTGTCCACGAGGCTTTCGGCCACCTGTCTGAAGCTGATATGGCCTATGAGAATCCCGATGTGTTAGAGGTGATGACGCTCGGACGGCGTTTCGGCCCCCCCAATCTGCAAATTTTTGACGGAGCGGCTCCAGAGGGGCACCGGGGCAGCTACGCCTTTGATGACGAGGGCACCCCGGCCACAACAACTCAGTTGATCAAAGACGGGGTACTGGTGGGTCGGCTGCACTCGCGGGAGACAGCAGGCAAGCTGGATGAAGCCCCCACAGGCAATGCTCGCTGCCTCAACTATCACTATCCGCCCCTAGTACGCATGACCAACACCTGGATTGAGCGTGGCAATACGCCGGTTCAAGACTTGTTCACCGGTATCAAAGAGGGCGTCTATGCCCGCAACTGGTTAGGCGGCATGACCAATGGAGAAATGTTTACCTTCACGGCGGGCGAAGCCTGGATGATTCGTGACGGCGCCATTGCTGAGCCGGTGCGGGACGTGACCCTCTCTGGCAATGTATTTCGGACGCTGGCAGAGATCGAGGCCATCGGTGATGACTTTTACTGGGACGAGTCCGGCGGCTGCGGCAAAGGCGGACAGGGGGGCTTGCCCGTAGGCTGCGGCGGGCCTAGTCTGCGGATTCGTAATGTGGTGGTAGGCGGTGCGGCCAGCTAGCTACTTTAAACAACGCCGACCTGAGCGCACATCGAGCTGAGCGGGCAGGTTGAACATTTGGGCCGACTGCCCTGACAGATATGCTTGCCAAACGGCACTAGCAGCCGGTTGATTTCGACCCAGTAGCGCTGTGGCAGCTTTTCTTCTAGCGCTTTCATTGTTTTTTCAGGGGTTTTGGTCTGCACATAGCCCCAGCGATTGGTGACGCGGTGGACGTGAATATCTACGCTGATGCAGGGATGGCCGAGCGCCACGCCCAGTGCTAGGTGAGTACATTTGGGGCCGACACCGTTGAAGCTGCTGAGAACTGCCGGATCGGCGGGTAGCTCGCCGTCGTAATCTGTCAAAATCTGCTGGGCGATCGCTTTAATCTGTTGTGCCTTGCGATCGGCAAAGGTGCTTTGCTGAATTAGCTGGGTGATAGCCGCAACGCTGAGCTGAGCGATCGCGGCGGGCGTTCTGGCCTGGGCAAATAACCGCTGTGCCACTGGAACGCTCACTTCATCATAGGTGCGAATAGAAATAATACAGGCGACTAGCTGTTCAAACAGGCTGTCATAGCCCTGATCGGCCAGTTCAAACATGGCAGCCTTGGGGTAGGGCTGAACTGCCTGACGCAGACGCTCAATAACTAAATCGATATCAAAAGGGGACAAAGTCGGCATGTAATCGCAATTCTGAGTTTCCGGCAGTCTTTTGTCGCAGGCGCTTGGGGTACTCGGTTTACAGATGGAGCTGAGCGAACAGGAATTCACAGACTGTTTTTTGATTGTAAACAGGTTTATCTGGCTGCAGGACTCCCGGCCTCGTCCTCAAACACCCAAAAGGCATAGGTAGCTGCTCACTGCTTACCTATGCCTTGTAAGTTGTCTGGATTGAATTAAGCTGGATTAGTTGCCGACTCTTAGAAGTACGGCATATACGCCGCAGTTGGGGGTTTGACAGTCTAACATGTCAATCTCATAGACAAATTCCCCCGGTCGGGTCACGTCAAAGTTGATGAAAGCTGTACGGCCAAAAGTGACATCGTTGGCGTTGATTTGCGGAAAGTACACGTCTAAATCAGCGGTATCGTCATCTCCCCCTACCAGCAGAATGTAGTTGCCTGTACTGGGAATATTGACGCTGATAGAACTTACCTCACCATCCTCTAGAAAGTCAGTATAGTAAGGAGCGCCGTCAAGGTTATCAAGCGAAAATCCTTCCTGCTGTAGCCGCTGACCCGCATTGTACCCAGCCTGATACATTGAAACTTCAGAAGCACTCTGAGCTAAAGTCACCGAGGCCGAACTGGTTAAAGCGATCGCTAAACCAGCCGTTACAGTGGCAGATCGACGCACAATAGCATTAGTAAACATAGTAAATTTGCTCCTTCATGTCAGGTTAAGCTACCCGGACAGCAAGAGACATTCCGGCAAAGCAGACCTATTTGAGCGCTAATTTACGTAATTTACATCTAGGTGTAGGAATGAAAAATGATGGCCCCAAGTTGTTGTTATTAACTCACACTGAAGACTTAAAATTTGATGGCTCGCGAGCGATCGCCCTCCTAACGCTGCCTCCATCCGGCTCTAATTTGGCTTTATTGATTGAGCTGCTTCGCTCAGCTAGCGATATTCAAATAGATCTTCGTCACGTAGATCGCCCTGATAGTATTCAGACTCCTCAATCGAAGCTCCAGGCACTACAGCCGTACCGCTGCTAGGCCGACTGCCCGTTGCTGAGGTTGCAGCAGGCAGCGACGAGTTATTATTGAGCGATCTTCCTGCTCTACTGCGGCTAGTCGTCGCTGCAGTGGTAGTTTCGGCCTGAGGAACATACCCGAGCAAAACGCTGGCTGGCTCTTCAAACAAGCGAACCCACTGATTAATACTAGGCTGTTGTTGCCACTGCGCCCTATTGACTCGCACCGCTAGGACTGGCATCTGCTGCCCGTTGCGTTCGGCAACGATGGTGACGCTTAAGTCTGTGACGCTATTATCAGCAAACGCTTCTGACACCATTGTTTGCGCCAGGGCTCTTGCCCGTGACTGCAGCGATCGCACCGAACTGGAAAAGTCACCGTTAATTACGGCTTGCAACGTGCGGACAACTGACAGTTCCTCGCCTGCTGGATCAGACATCAGACCGTCAGTTCTGACTTCAAAAAAGTCCTCTGGTTCTAGCCTTTGGGCCGCCGCTGGCTGCAGAGAGATAAAACCCACAGCGAATCCAAGCGGGCATAGCAGGGCAGTCAGAAAATATTTCATGATGGAAAAAGCTACAGGTTTTGGCAGACTGGAGGCGCGATGTGATGTGGAGCGCCTCCATATAACTTTGCGGTCAGTGCTTACGGAGTAATGTCAATAAAGACGGGCATTCCCCCTTCCTCTGGCGGATAAGCCGCAATCACCGAGATTTCAATTAGCCAGCCCTCTAGCACTAGTCCCTCAACCCCCAGCGTGGTGCGGGAAGGCTTCAGAGGTAGGTTATCCTCAGCCGGAGTGCCCTCAAAGAAATAGCGGGAATAGGCATCAAACCAGCCGCCCCAGTCAATCTCGCCCGTAGCCGGATCGGGGACGAGAAAGGCATTGACGTAAATAACATCTTCTTTCGTCAGTCCGGCGGCTACTAGAAGCTCGTCAATTCTCAAGAGCGTATTGAACGCCTGCGCCTCTAAACAGCTCACCTCGGCTGGCAAGGCTGTACCGCAGTACCGCGTCGGATCGCTCACTGGAAAGCTAGCATCTACAGTGGGCGGTACGGTACCGCTGCTGAAATACAAGGCGGTATCTGGTGGAGTCGCAACGCCGCTCGAAATAGACGAGAGCGGATTGCCGTAGATAGTGACGGCTGACGGCAGGGAGCTGTCTTCATCTTCAACGTCTTCGATTTCATCGATCTCATCGTCTTCTTCGTCGGCGATCGCAGGCGTTATCGCCCAGCCCAATCCCATTAGCGCAAGGCAGACGACCGCCGAAAATAGGCCGCCTTTTTGCCATGTCCAAGCAAATAGTCCAGACCGAAAAAAGCTTTGGTTAAAAGCAATCACAGATATTTACCTCAATGAATTAGCAATCGCGGTAGCCGTTAGGAACCGCATGTTTTCTTTGCAAGCTGGTCAAATCTCGGATGGACGCCGCCTGCCTTAGCGAAGCGATGCCCCTCACTGCCCTAGCGGCGGCGAGCAAATCTAGCCCCAAAAGCTTTAGCGAGCACTAAGCGAGCAGACTCAAACGCGCCTGCCTGCCAGCCAGTGAGATAGCTCAGGTGCTCACCACAAAGCCAAATGTCCCCTTCGGGCCGATTCAGTTCGCCGTAAAACTGCTCTCTAGTTTGAGTAGAGTAAGTGGCCCAGCCGCCTAGACTGTAAGGTGTTTGGTTCCAGTTGATAGTGGCCCCGCTGCCCTGCTGATAAAACCGCTTGTATTTACCAGGATGAACAACCTCTCCCTTATCTAAAGCAGTTCTAATTCGTTCGGCAGGAGACAAAGCGCCATAGTTATTGGAGGTGCTGCCAAAGTTGTAATAACCCACCAGAGCACCTGCTTTAGAAAGATAGTCGTGGGAAGGATACCAGATAGTATTGATGCCTAGCCCTTCATCCTGCCCTACGTCAGTTGAAGTAATGCCGCCTAAAATGTCTTCGTCTTCCCAAAAGCGGTTTTTATACATCAGGGCACATTTGCCCGTTTCGGCGTAGCTCACCCCGGCGATCGCGGCTAACTTGGCTGAGGAAAAGTCTGAGGGAATGCTTTCCAACACAGTCAGCGGAATCGTGCAGATACAGACATCAGCCGCAACCTGGCGGGTGCTGCCGTTCTGGCGGTAGACAATGCGGGCACCTTCGCCCCCAGAGCCTTTGCGAATTTCTTGCACGACCGCATTAAACGCAATTCTGCGGCCCACTTTGGCTTCTAGGGCTTTAGCAATCATGTCCATGCCGCCCACAGGCTCAAACATGAGCATTTGCTGGTCATAGCCATATTCAAAGGCTTCGTAACCGTCAAAATCGTAGTTGATTAGGTCGGCATATCCATAGGGCGGCAGAAACTCGCCCGCGCCCCCCACGCCCGCCCCTTCCGGCTCGGCGTCATACCCGCGGCGGCTGGAGCCAGCGTATTGAAAACTGGAATCTAAGGCCCCGTAAGTTCTCAGAAACGACTCCCAAGCCGCCTGATCTACCCCGGCGGGCGGACTAGAATCTTTGGCTAAAGCCTCAGCAATATAGCCGCGAATATCATTCTGAGCTTGGCGCGCCCGGATACGGGTGCCGTTGAGGCCGCCGCTTTTATTTTCGTTGTAATAGTACTGTTGAAAGTTGGCATTGGCAAAGACTTCAAGCTGAACCCCTAGCTCTTTGCAATAGTCAATGGTGATGTGATGCTGCGGGATTCGGGCCGGACCGGGGTTGAAATAGTCCTTTTGACCGCTGGCGCTGAGTTTGGCGGTTTGCCGAATGGTTGCCCCCTGAGACAGGCTGGAGTTATAGACGTTGACCTCTTCGTAGGTATCGCCATCTCGTATCGTCCAGCAGCGTCCGCCAGCGCGATCGCGAGCTTCCAAAATTGTGATGTTGTAGCCGCCTTTTTTCATCAGCTCATAGGCCACCGTCATTCCAGCTAAGCCAGCGCCCAAAATCACGACGCTTTTACCCTCACCTTCTTCTAAATCTTCTAGAGGCCCTTCGGGTACGTCATCTTCATCCCCTTCGCCGTCATTATCCACGGCCCTAGCCCGATTTCCCAGCAGTCCTAATAGCTTAGATGAGGCATACATAGAGCCTGCTGTCGCCGATGCACTAGCCAGAAAGTCTCTTCGCTTCACAACACTCCTCCCTGATTGAGAAATTTTGACTTAAGGAATTGAAAGCAATCCAAATCGCGCCAATATCTATCAAGATATCCGCGAAAGACAGTCACAAAAACCAGAGCTTTAGACGACTAAAGCTTTGATCAAAAATGCTTTGAATCTTATTTATAAGAGCGCACAGACTGACTAAATTTGATCAGCTAAGTATTTTCAAAAAACACTCTTTTCTGAAAAATGCGCCTTGATAAAGAGCAAATACCTCAGATTTTCAGGAGTAAAAAGGAAATTCTTCAGTAGAATACGGCGGCATTTTTTAGCATTTTGTCAAACAAAATACACTTTTCAAAGATTGTTACAATGATTCAAGCAAATTTTTAATTATGTTAAAAGGTGAGACTTAGCTACCGAAATGACTTGATTAATCATGGATATCTATAAATAGTTTTTGAAAAAATCATAAGAATGAATAGACTTAACTAAATATGTCTTGTTTCTAAATATTGAAAGCTAAATGTTTGCTCTTTAGACTTGAGCAGCGAAATTTTGTACCTTTTAATACACAAGTACGCTATCCCTTAATTGCAAGGCAAAACTACTTAAAAATTGAGAATTTTCAAGAAATTCTCAAGGTAAAAATTAGCACAGTCTTTTTCAAAGCTGTTCAGTTAATGACGCTGATTAATTCATCTAGCTAAATAACGGCTAAGAACTAATCGTGGCAGATATTAGGCCAGAACTAATACTTGGAAAAAACTTAAGATCTACCTTCGTAATTACGCCTTGACGGCAGCAAAAACGTGATTTTTTTAACCTAGATCCTGGACTACGTGCCTTTATTAGCCACAAGCGGGCAAAGCCTGCTATATGCTTGCCTTGCCCGCCTGTATAAAGTTTTCGCGTTTAGAGCAATGTTATCCAGCAGCGGATAGTGTGCCAGCCAACTCCTTTTACTGCACTAAGCTAGGCTTGATTGACTCTTCCAAAGACTCTTCTAGGAAGGGATAGTCAATATAGCCGTGTTCATCACCGCCATAAAAGGTAGAGCGATCATACTGGTTGAGCGGCGCGTCTAGCTTGAAGCGCTTAGGCAGGTCCGGGTTAGCGATAAACAGGCGTCCGTAAGCCACTAGGTCGGCAGTGCCCTCGGCTAAGACTTCGTTGCCACTGGTCTTGACATAGCCATCAGCCGCGATGATAGTGCCGTTGTAAACCTGGCGGAAGAAGCTAGAGCCAATTTCAAACTTGTCTTCACCCGGTCTGGGATCGATGATGTGCAGGTAGGCTAGATCAAAGCCGTTGAGCTGCTCGGCTAGGTAGCGATAGAGCGCCTCTGGATTAGAGTCAGACATATCATTGAAGCTGCCGCTGGGGGAGAGACGAATACCAACGCGATCGCTGCCCCAGACGCCAACAACGGCCTCTGTCACCTCCAACAGTAGCCGCGCTCGGTTTTCAATCGATCCGCCATAGCGATCGCTGCGCTGATTAGCCCCATCGCGCAAAAACTGGTCTAGCAGATAGCCATTGGCTGAGTGAATTTCTACCCCGTCAAAGCCAGCGGCTAGGGCATTTTTAGACCCTTGACGATACTGCTCTACGATGCCTGGAATCTCCTCAGTTTCTAAAGCGCGGGGCGTGACAAAGGGCTTCATGCCTTCATAGGTAGAAGCTTCGCCTTCCGGCTTGATAGCGCTGGGAGCTACCGGGAGTTCGCCATTGGGCTGTAGCGACGGATGGGAAATCCGGCCTACATGCCAGAGTTGCAGAAAAATGCGGCCACCGTGGCGGTGCACCGCCTCAGTCACCTTTTGCCAAGCAGCTACCTGCTCCTGGGAGTGGATGCCGGGCGTGTCGGGATAGCCCATGCCTTGGGGCGCTACCTGGGTAGCTTCAGAGATGATCAGGCCGGCAGAGGCCCGCTGTGAATAATAAATTTGGTGAACTGGCTGAGGGACGGTGCCGGTAGCTCGATTGCGGGTGAGGGGAGCCATGACGATGCGATTGGGCAGCGTATAGCGTCCGAGCTGAACAGGCGTGAATAGGTCAATTTGGGCAGTTGCAGTAGACATAGAAAGACTCCTAGAACTAGGCGAAACGCCTGTAGCGATCGCGTTTATTTCAATAGTTCAAAAATTATCGAACAATTGAAGCGTAACACCCTAGCTGTCATAATGGCAACATGAGGACTCTAAATCACCCCGCAAAAGAAGACATCTCTCTGTCGGCGGTTCTCTACGCCCTCAGCGACAACTATCGGCTAGAAATTGTCCGACGTTTGGCCGAGCAGGGCGAGCTAACCTGCAGCGGTTTAGCCCTATCAGCCGCCAAATCGACCCTCTCTCATCATTTCAAGGTGCTGCGAGAAGCCGGACTAATCTACAGCCGCACCGAAGGGCGAGAGTGCTATAACTCTCTGCGTCAAGCAGAACTTAATGAGCGTTTCCCAGGGCTGCTTTCGGCAGTTTTGACAGCAGCTCAGCCCTTGATCGAAGCTTAGAAACTAAGGTTCTCTTAGGTTAGGGATCGGTTTCTGCCCGGTGAGTGAAGCTAATGTCGCTTCGAGATAGAAATCGGTTCTTGGGGACCACCCTAGCGCGCAATAGCACACCAGGGTAGTTCAGCACCGTAGGATGGGCAAAGGTTATCAACCGTGCCCATCTCTGCCAAATTGCGCGGATGATGGGCATGCTGGGCTTTGCCCATCCTACCGATCTGCGCCGAACTCATGCCGGATTCGCCCGTCTGAGCCTAGAAACCAGGGTTCTCCTGGGCAAGAAAGCCAACCTCGGAGTGAAGCAAGAACCCTGGTTTCTGCAAGCCCCGATTGCATCAGCACCGTAGGATGGGCAAAGGTTATCAACCGTGCCCATCTCCATCAAATTGCGCGGATGATGGGCACGCTGGGCTTTGCCCATCCTACCGATCAATGTAGCGATCTACCGATCAACGCAGCGATCGATAGCGCACCAGGTAGCTCAGCACCTCACCCTGCTCCGGCGTCAGCAGAATGCCAGCAGGCGGAATCGTGATCAGGTCGCTCCACAGGCCCTGATCGGCGTAGTTCAGCTTATGCAAGGCATGGATAGTCGATCGCACGCCGTCCTGCGACCCCATAATCAGATGACGCAATCGCTCCCGCTCTGGCTGGGCGCGGGGGATGTGCAGGCGTACGGGTTCTGTATCTCCCAGATTGGTCAAATCTGGGAGATTGGGGTTGATATAAAACAGCATTTTGGGATTCCTCCGGAATCGGGTAAGGAAGCCCAAAAATAAGGCCGACCCAAGACATAGCAGTTCGGGACGGCCTGAGTAATAATTACTCTAGCCTCCGAGACAGCTGCAACCTGTCGAAGGGGTCAGGTGTCGGGAGATTGCTGCTAACAACTCTCGGCACCGCACGACCGAATTTTTGGGTGATAGTCAAGCTGCACGCAGACAGCTATAGCTCCAAAATCTACCCCATCTAACGCTCCAGCGCAAGTTAAGTTTGTGACACCAGTGCAGCCGGAAACACCTCTATGTTGGCGTCATTGTGGCGATCGCTATTATTTCCGTACAGCGGGCAAGCTACAAGGTAATTGTTGAAAGCAGCTGACCATCTAATGAAACCCGTTTTGCACAAAGGGAAATTGACAACGTGGAAAGATGATCGAGGCTTTGGCTTCATCAAACCAGAGGACGGCGGTAAAGAAGTCTTCTTGCATATCAGTGCTTTAACGAAAGCAGGACGCCGCCCTCAGGTAGGAGACATCACATCATTCTATACAAGCCGATAGCCCAACCTGACGGAAAGATACGGGCTACCAGCGCCGCGATTCAGGGAGTGGCTCATCGGACTTCTAAACCGAAGTCACAAGCTAAACCACAGAAGCTATCAGCGATCGCTGGCTTGGGTATTGGCTTGATAGGTGCGGTCGTATTTTTTACAGACATTTCCAATCGGCTTTCGCCAATCACATCCAATCGGCCTTCGCCAACTACAGCTATTACCAAACCAAACTGCAATATCAAAGGCAACATTTCGATCGCAAACGGCAACAAAAATTACCACCTACCTGGTATGGAAGACTATGACTCGACCCGAATTCAGGCCAAGCATGGTGAGAGATGGTTTTGTAGCGAATCGGAAGCGATCGCAGCAGGCTGGCGTAAAGCGCCTAAATAGTCATCTTTGTAGGATGGGCAAAAGGCTTGGCCTGTGCCCATCAGAAACATTTTGCGATAAATTTTGATGGGCACGCTTTGCTTTGCCCATCCTACGGGTTGAAATCTGCGTGTTAGAGGCGAGACAGAAATTCCTGCTTTTTGGCCTGAAACTCCTCCTCCGTCAAAATCCCCTGATCTCTGAGCTGTCCTAGCTTCTCTAGCGCCTGATAAATATTCGCCGCCTCATCCCCTTGCTCATTTTTCAAATCCGACACGTAGCCCTTGCCCCGCTCAAAAGCTGAGTCATAAGCTGATTTCACCTGCTCCTCCACAAAATTGCTGAGGGAGCCGCCGCCAGAGAAATGGCTGATTGCCACCTGGCCCACCGCATAGGTAGACGCCCCGGACGTGATTGCCATCGAAGCACCACCAATCATAGTGCCTATACCGGGAATCGCTTTAATAAAGCTAGCGCCCAAACGGGCCAGCGTCGTTCCCGTCAGCGCCGAAACAAAGACTTTGCCCGTACTGCGAGAATAATTAACGCCATAGACCTGGGCTAGCTGCTGCAGCATTTCTAGCTGAATCGCCGTCACCGCCGCAAAATCCACCAGCGGAATCGGAATCAGCCCGCCTCCCATCGCCCACAGGACGTGGGAGCGAATAATCGTGTCGGCTTCAGTTCGTTGGCTCATCAGTTTCCTCTGCGCGAGTCATAAAATTTATCTGATCGATGCCTACACAGCCGCAGTCCCTTAGTCCGCAAACTCTGAGCGCTCAAACCCTATCCACCCGACTTGAGGCTGTCCACCTTGCGGGTAAACAGGTCAATCAGCAGCGTGATCACCCGCTGCTTGCGCAGCTTAATGTTAGCCGTTACCGACATGCCCGACTGCAGCGGTAGCTCTTGACCGCTGGTTTCCAATACCTGCTGCTCTAGCTCAATTTCTGCCGGAAAGCGATAGAACGGGTACACCTCATCCGGCGGCAGCGCATCCGAGCCAATGTGGATTAGCTCCCCATCCACATCGCCAAACTCGCTATAGGGAAAGGCATCAATCCGCACGTCTACCACCTGACCCTGCTTGATAAAGCCGATGTCGCGGTTGGTAATAAACACCCGCGCCACCAGGCTCTCCTGCGGCACAATCTCCAAAATAGGTTCGCTGGCATTTGCCACATAGCCTGGTTCGTTCGCCTTCAGGTTGAACACCGTACCGCTCACCGGCGCTCGCAGATCCTGGTAGTCCAGCGTTTGCTGAAGCTGCTGAATCTGGCTATTAATTTCTTCTAAACGCTTGTCGTTTTCTAAAACCTGCTTGGTGAGCTGACTGTCAATTTGCGCAATTTGGGTGTCATTGGCAGCAATGCGATCGAGCAGTTCTTCGCGGGAGACAGCCGTAGCGTTGTTGAGCTGCTGTCTGGCCTGGGCGATCGCGATCGTCAATCGCTCCGCCTCTTTCTGTAAACTAGCCACCTCAGCCTGACGGTTATTTAGCTCCTGCTCCTGCTGCAGATAGGGAATTTCTGCAAATGCTCCCTCTTCTTGCAGCGCCGCCAAACGGCCCACAATGTTCTGCTGCATCTGCATGGCGTTGCGGGCATTGGCTAGCTCTACCTGGGTGCGCTCTAGCTGGCTCGTGAGCTGCTCTACTTCTAAAGCCACCGCTGAAATGCGGCTGCTGTCTTCGGCTTGCGATGCCGCCAATCGCTGACGCTGCTCTGGCGTTAAATTAGCCCCACTGCCCCCCTGAAGCTGGGTACGATAGAGCTGATTTTCTGCTAAGTAGGCGGCACGGTTGCTGGTGAGCTGAGCGATTTCAGGAGAAACCTCGAAGGCGGTAGCGGCAGCAGCGGCCCCTTGCAGTTGAGCGCGGTAATACTGATTTTCCTCCACCAGCTTTTTTTGGACTTCCTGCAGCGAGGCAACTTCAGCCTGAGACGTTTTTTGGTTGAAGCTAATCAGCAGTTCCCCCGCTTCAACTACCTCGCCTTCCTCGGCATGAATTTCAGCCACCACGCCGCCAACCGGGGCCTGCACCGGCTGCACCACTCCCTCTGGCTCCAGCTTGCCCTGGGCCGGAATGGCTACCTCCACCTTGGCAAGACAGGCCCAGCCCACCAGCGCACTGGTGACGCCCACAATTGTCCAGACCACGGCCCGCGACCAGCGCGGCGACTGACGCAAAATTACGTCGCGATCAAAGTTGCTGCCACCAGCGAGGGTACGATTGGGCGGCGGGGGGGGTGGCGCTGCCGGAATTGAGCTAACGCGGCCGTTGGTTTGGGCATTGCGAACGGGATTGGCTGGCCTCATGGCAAATTCTCTAGGTGCAGGTCAAATAGCTAGACGAATTGAATGAAAATTTATACCAGGTTGGTCTGCTGCTGATAGAGACAGTAATAGCGGCCTTGAAGTGCCATCAGCTCTGCGTGAGTCCCTTGCTCTACGGCAGCTCCCTTGTCCATTACCAAAATCTGATCGGCCTGCTGAATGGTGTTGAGGCGATGGGTGATGAAAAAGACGGTGCGTCCTTCGGCCCACTCCATTAGATTATGGCTGACCTGACGCTCAGTGTCGTAATCGAGGGCACTGGTGGCCTCATCTAAGATGAGCAGACGTGGATTTTGCAGAATGGTGCGGGCGATCGCAATGCGCTGTCTTTGCCCGCCAGAAAGGGACGAGCCGCGTTCTCCCACCCGCGTGTTGTAGCCCATGGGCAAATCCATAATGAAGTCATGGGCGCAGGCAATTTGAGCCGCTGTGATAATCGTTTCAGTCTCGGCATCGGGGTTAGTCAGGGCAATATTTTCCTGAATTGTGCCTTCAAATAGCAGGCTATCCTGGGGCACGATGCCCACCTGCCGCCGCAGGGAATACAGCTCAACTTTAGAAATGTCGTAGTTATCAATTAAGATGCGGCCTGAGTCCGGGTTATACAGACGCGGCAGCAGCTTCATCAGCGTACTTTTACCAGAACCGCTAAGGCCCACAATGCCGACAAACTGCCCCGCCTCAAATTCCAGATTGACGTTGGCAAGCTGCAGCGGCCCGGAAGAGGCGAAGCGGAACGAGATATTTTCGTAGCGTACATGGCCCGCCAGCTCTGGCATGGGAATCTGGCTGTGATTATCTTCCTCAGCCTCCTGGGGATGATCGAGGATATCGCTCAGTCGCTCCAGCGATAAGGCCGTTTCCTGAAAGTTTTGCCAAATCTGGGCCAACCGCAGCAGCGGCGCGGTGACGTAGCCGGAGATGATGCGGAAGGCAATCAGCTGTCCTAAAGTCAGTTCTCCCTGGAGTACCAGATAGGCTCCCACCCACAGCACCAGCAGGGCCGAGAGCTTGTTGAGAAAGTTGCTGGCAGATCCCGCCGTAGTCGAAGTCAGCACCGTATTAAAGCCAGCGCTGACGTAGCGGGCGTAGCGATCTTGCCACTGCCAGCGGGTCTTGAGCTCAATGTTTTGGGCTTTGACGGTTTGAATGCCGGAGAGGGCTTCGACCAGGTAGGACTGGGTCGAGGCATTGCGCTCAGCCTTGGTGCGAAGCTGCCGCCGCACGATGGGGGAGACAATCAGCGTCAGGCCAATAAACAGCGGAATGCTGGCTAAAGCCACCAGCGTCAAAATCCAGCTATAGAGCAGCATGACGATGATGTAGAGCAGCGAGAACACCGCGTCTAGCACCACCGTCAGGGCCGTCCCAGTGAGAAACTGACGAATATTTTCTAGCTCATTCACCCGGCTGGCTAGCTCACCTACCGGGCGGCGATCGAAATAGCGCAGGGGCAGCCGCAGCAGGTGGTCAATAATTTCTGACCCCAGGGCCATGTCGATGCGGTTGGTAGTATCGACAAACAGGTAGGTACGCAGACTGGTCAGCAGCGCCTCAAAGATCGCCACCACCACCAGCAAAATCCCCAGCACCTGTAGGGTATCAATGCTGTTTTGCACAATCACCCGGTCGATGATCACCTGCACCATCAGGGGATTGGCTAAGCCAAAAAGCTGCACAAAGAAAGAGGCAATAAACACCTCAATCAGGACGCCCCGATAGCGCTTCAGCGATGGCAAAAACCACTGCAGGCCGAAGCGCTTACTCGGCGTTTCAGCGGTGCGCTCTAGTAGCAGCAGCTCACCCGCCTCGCCCCAAGTTTCCTGAAACTCCAGCGGCGTGCGCCGAATCACCCCCACTTCCGGCACTCCCAGAATCAGCCGTCGCGGCGTGGCTTCATAGAGGATGGCGATGCCTTCTTGCCAGGTGATGATGGCTGGGGTCGGCAGGCGAGAGAGTTTGTCAACAGGGACTTTGGCAAGCTGGGTTTTGAGACCCATCATTTCGGCGATCGCGCCGCAGGGTGGCAAAGATAGCCGTCCGGCCCGCGTCACCTGATTGCTGATGATGCGACGAATCACGTCCCGCCGAAAGGGCAGATTGAACTGCTGGCTCAGCATTTGAAAGCAGGCCAGCGGATTGCCCACATCGCCCCGGCCTCGCACATGGGGGTAAGGCGCGATGGGATCAGGAGAAGGTTCTGCCGGCGTCTCTGGCTCTGTCTCCGCATAGGGAATGGCCTCGGCATCTAAAGCCACGCTATCGACAGGTTCAACCGCAGCGATCGCCTCGCGATCGGCCTCCGGCTGACAGTCCTCCGGCTGAAAGCCAATCAGCCGCGCCTGCCCACCCACCACCTGAGCCGAATTGCCTACCTCAGTGGCTAGCCACTCGCCAGCGGTTTGCTGATTGATGACGCCGCTGCTGATCATCCAGTCCCGATTGCTGTTGAGATTGTGCAGCCGGGCCTGCCCTGCAGGCAGGTAGCAGACAATGGCACCGCTGGCAGCCTGAATGATGAGCTGCCGCAAATCGCCGGGGTCATGGGCGGAGTCGGCCAGAACTTTGCTCAGTAGGTCAAAAGCTTCGGCGAGGTGGCACTGATAGCGGAGCTGACGGCCAAATTCGGGATACTGCTCCAGCGATCGCAAAAAAGTTTGGGCTGGCAGCGTCAAACAGGTCACTTCTGTAGAGGCGATCACCGTCTCACAGGGAATGCCCCGTACCAATCCGGCAATGCCAATCAGCTCCCCTTTGCCCAAGCGCTTTAGAGTGACGGGTTCTTGAGTACGCGGATCGTAGCCCAGCAGGCGAGCCTGACCCTCCAGCAAAACCGCTATTTGATGGGGCAGCGTCTCACGGCGCAAAATTGGCTGGCCCATGCGGTAGCGCAGCGGCTGAGCCACTCCCGATAGGCGGGTCAGTTCTGTTTCTGGCAGCTGTCTGAATCGCTGAATTCCTTTGAGGACTTCTAGGATAGACGATTGGGTATAAGTCATAAGCCAGGAGATGACAGTAGGTGCCTAGAGGAGAGTAGCTCGCTTACCTTGACTCAAAAAAGGGGAAACTATCCGGAAAATTTTTCAGAATATTCTTAAGTTTTGCCGATCTTAAGAGCCATCGAGCGACTTTGTCTCCACCAATTTTAAGCAGCTAGCAGCGGATTGAATCAGCAAAATACTGGATAAGCGGCAAGGCCGGGCAGACAGCTAAAAGCGATCGCGTTTTGCCATCTTACCGTCAAAATATCGGCCAGATCAGACCTGACTGAATCTGCCTATTTCTCACCTCAAGCCTCTCAAATTTATGCCCTTGATGCAGTTTCAACTGCTCGTGAGATCTCCGCGGCTGTCGTCAGCGGTTTTATCAAAGGGGGCAGGAGGAATTCGCCCGCTACCGCTGTGACTTAAATTTTGAACGGCGTCACGCCTAAATCCAATAAGCCCTGACTATTCGGTCGAGCTGGCCTTGCCCAGCAGGGCGTTTACCTTGCGGGTAATGATGCAGCGGATGCAGACCGGAAAGGCAACTACTACCAGCAGCGATTCTACAACGAGCTGCAGTGAACTAGGGGTCAGAGCAAAGCCCCAGACCAGAAGGGCTAAGCCAGTCAGAGTCGCAGCAATGACAAAGACCTCGTCCTTGAGCCGAATGCTGACCATGAGAAGGCTAAAACCGAGGGCCAGCAGGATTAGATAAGTCATAGGGCGATCGCCAGTAGGGGGCCAGTATTCTAAGGACTAAGCAGCCAGCGTTCTGGGCTGAAGAGACAGCTCTAGGCGCTCACCGGGGGTAGGCGTCATCACCTGGGCCACCAGAGCGCGATCGCTAAGCGCCTGCCGCAGTTCCTCCGCTCCGCCCTGGGACTGAATCACGGGCGGCAAAACCCCTTCATATTCCACCTCTCCTGCCGCCGCCGTCGGCAAAATCACCTGCGGATCTAGCAGCTCAGCCAGCTCCATCGCTCCCTGATGGCCGCGAATAATCGGGCCAGCCAGGGGCAGTTCTAGGCTGACGATGGGCGTGATGGCGACATCTACTTTGCCCACCTGTTTTAAGGACTGATGGGGATAGCCGTGTGGCTCGTAGTAAAGGCTTAGCCCGGTCGTGAGGTCTCGAATCAGGTAGCCGTTCTCGGTTAAAAACGGGCCGATGGGGGCACCGGGAACCGCCTGGATAGAAATGACTTCGTCTAAAACAAATTCTTCACCGTGATTAAGAGACGTGACCTGGGTGTATTCCAGACTTTTGGCGACTTTGGCTCCGTTAGGAGAAGCCACGAGGGGCAAAGTGCGATCGAGCCGCTTCAAAGTAGGCTGATGGGCATGATCGGCCAGCCCTTGAGACAGCAAAATCAAGTCAATCTCGGTCGGAATGTTGTAGGGCTGGGGACGCACCCCTCTGATTAGCCAGGAGAAGTTAATTGGCCCCGAAAAATTGCTGAAAACTAGATCGTCTACGAGCCAGGGATCTAGCAAAATTCGCTTGCCTGCTAGCTCAATCAGCCAAGAATTTACGTCTAACCAGGTAATAAACATAGGATGCGATCGCGGATTGCTGCTTCTTACTGTCTTCTATTGTAGAGTTCATAACGGTTTGTTAAGCCTGCTCAACTGCAGCCGCAAATGGGGGAAATTGCCTTGCGTCAACTGATCCCCGTATAATGCCTGAGTTCAAAGTTATTCATTTCACCCTAAAGCTGAGGCGAGTTTGCGCCAGCATAATTGATGCGTCGTCGAATTCCTGAACGTTACACGGTTTTAGTTGCTCGTACGGGCAGAGAGCCGCTAACCCTCAACTTTCGTCCCTTGCCAGTCTTACTGTTAGCCCTGGTGCTAACCGGAACGCCCCTAGCCTGGCTAGGCCTGACGATGGCTGGCCTAGTGCGATCTAACTTAGAGCTAGCTGAAGAAAATCAAGATCTAACCGAAACCGCCAACGAAGTTCTGATTGAGCTGGATTCTTTGGACGCCGAGGTCAGCGATTTGCGTCAGCGGGCAGGACTCTCTCAAAGATCGCGCTCTCAAAGTTCCTCTGGCGTTCCTCAAGGAGGCGTCCCTGGCAATGCCAAGGCTGAAACCCTATTTCAACTGGCCCGCAAACGGCTGCCCACGCTCGAAAAAGATCTTCAGGGGCAGGTAAGGCCCGCTCTAGAGAAAACCCTGGCCGCAGAAGCTGCCGCCGCCGCGGCTTACCCAGACGGACTGCCCCTAGAAGGCTATTTTGAGATATCGTCTGAGTTTGGCCTGCGCCGTAACCCCTTTGGGCGGCTGCGCTATGAAATGCACCAGGGCATTGACCTTAAAGGCCCCCACGGGATGCCCATCTACGCCACCGCTGATGGCACCGTCAAACGAGCCGAAAATTCTGGCGGCTATGGTAATCATGTGATTGTGGATCATGGCTATCAGTACAAAACTCTCTATGGTCATATGTCAGCCCTGGTAGTGCAGCCGGGCGATCGCATTGAGCGAGGCCAGCTGCTGGGCTATCTGGGCAGCACCGGACGTTCCTCTGGCCCGCACCTGCACTATGAAATTCGCCGCGATGAAAAACCGATCAATCCCCGCTACTATTTACCGCTGGGCGATCGCGCTCAAAACGCACGTTGAGGACTTAACCATGTTTGGACGAGGTCAGAGCGGGACGGCAAACTTTACCTACGTTGGCCCAGGCAGCCATTTTCAAGGCGACTTGAGGGTAGATGGCAATCTCCGGCTAGACGGGGCAGTTTATGGCGGAGTCTTTGTCAACGGCGATGTAGAAGTGGCTGCCGACGGAGCCGTAGAAGGCCCTGAACTCAACGGTCACAACATTGTGATTCACGGGGCGGTCAAGGCGCGAATTATTGCCTCTGGCAAGCTTTCTCTCAGCCGCAGTGCCCGGGTTGAGGGGGACATCACGGCTACGGCTTTAGATATGGAGGCCGGCGCTTTTTACGTGGGCCACATTGCCACGACCCAGCCGCAGACGCTGACGGGCGCATCGCCGACTTTAAGTTTATCTGGCACACAAGCGGCCCCGCCGAATGGGTTAGGATCAGAACGCTCTTTCTAGTCAATCAGCATGGGCAATACCTTCGGCCACCTGTTTCGCATTACCACCTTTGGAGAGTCTCACGGCGGCGGCGTAGGCGTTGTGATTGATGGCTGTCCGCCCCGAATTGAAATTTCGGCGGCTGATATTCAGCAGGAATTAGACAGACGGCGCCCCGGTCAGAGCAAAATTACCACGCCGCGCAAAGAAACTGACACCTGCGAAATTGTTTCTGGCGTTTTTGAAGGCAAAACCCTGGGCACGCCGATTACGGTTCTGGTGCGCAACAAAGATACCCGCCCCCAGGACTATGACGAAATGGCCCGCAAGTATCGGCCTTCCCATGCCGATGCCACCTATGACGCCAAGTATGGCATTCGCAACTGGCAGGGGGGCGGACGCTCCTCAGCCCGAGAAACCATTGGCCGGGTGGCCGCCGGGGCGATCGCTAAAAAGGTGCTGCACCTCGCCGCTGGCGTCGAGATTATTGGCTACGTCAAGCGGATTCAAGACTTAGAAGCCACCGTTGACCCCGGCAGCGTTACCCTGGCTCAGGTGGAAAGTAATATTGTCCGCTGCCCGAATCCCGAAGCTGCCGACCGCATGATCGAGCGAATTGAGGCCATTCGCGATGTTGGCGATTCTATTGGCGGCGTAGTGGAGTGTGTGGCCCGGCAGGTGCCTAAAGGCTTAGGCTCGCCCGTCTTTGACAAACTGGAAGCAGACCTGGCTAAGGCGGTGATGTCTTTGCCCGCTAGCAAAGGCTTTGAGATTGGCTCTGGCTTTGCCGGGACGCTGCTAACCGGCAGCCAGCACAATGACGAGTTTTACCGAGATCAGGCCGGTGAAGTGCGTACCCGCACCAACCGCTCTGGCGGGACCCAGGGCGGCATCGCCAACGGTGAACCGATCATTATTCGAGTCGCCTTTAAACCCACCGCGACCATCCGCAAGGAGCAGCGTACCGTGGACAGCACCGGCACAGAAACGGTGCTAGCTGGCAAGGGCCGTCACGATCCCTGCGTATTACCGAGAGCTGTACCGATGGTGGAGGCGATGATGGCGCTGGTGCTGTGCGATCACCTGCTGCGTCATCAGGCCCAGTGTCGGCTTTTAGAACCATGAAACAGGTTTCTTTAGCAGCGTTGCCAATCGAAACGGTTTCTCACAATCCGGCGATTAAAAAGCAGGTCCTGCTACGATCAGGAGACTTACCCCATTTAACCAATTTCGCTCAGGCTCGCTTCAGCCCCGGTCAGGTTGCCGCCGCTCATGCCCACGCCGATATGGGCGAGGTCTTTTTTGTCGAGGCTGGAAGCGGTATTATCCAAATTGACGGCAGCGAGTATGGGCTGCGGCCAGGCACCTGCATTGTGGTGGAGCCGGGTGAAGTTCATGAAGTGATAAATACAGGTACCTGTGAGCTAGTGTTGACCTACTTCGGCATAGCGGTTTAGGTTGCTGTTGTTAGAAGGCCCCCAGATGAAGTTTCAACGTTCCCAGATTGAAGCGGCTGATGTCACTCAGCTTGTTGATCGCTTTATTGCCAACCGAACTATTTCTTACGAACAGTACCGGCAGCTTTCGCGGGCAGTCTTAGCAGACGGCACCGTGGATGAACTGGAGCGCCGTCAAATCAATCGCCTATTTGATGCGATTCAAATCGGTTCCGTCAAGATTGTTGATTAGCCAGGACAGTCTGATTGCGGCCCTGAGCCTTGGCCTGGTAGAGAGCCTGATCGGCCAAGGCAATCAAATCTTTGGGCGATCGCAAGCGCCCGTCAGCCTGCGTAGCTACCCCCAAACTCAGCGTCACCTGTAGGCAGCAGGTTTGGGAGCCAGCATGGGGAATAGCTAGCTGCCAAACAGCCTGACGCAGGGTTTCCGCAATTTCCCAAGCCGCTGCTGCGGTCGTATTTGGCAGAATAACGACAAATTCCTCACCCCCAAAGCGGGCTACTAGTCCCTGAGGCAGCGTCAGGATTTGGCTGAGAATCTGAGCAATTTGATACAGGCACTTATCGCCTTTGGGATGGCCGTAGGTATCGTTGTACTGTTTGAAGCAGTCAATATCGCACAGAATTAAAGAGAGGGGCTGATGCGATCGCGCCCATTGCTCTTGCAAACACTGGTTAAAGTAGCGGCGGTTAGCTACCTGGGTCAAGCCATCGAGATTGACGAGCTGCTGTAGTTCCTGGTTAAGAATTTCCAGCGTGGCTTCGGCCCGGCGCCGTTCTTCTACCTCACGCTGTAGCTGCTGGTTCTTTTGATGCAGTTCGCGGGTGCGGGCCATTACGGTTTTTTCTAGCTCTGCAAAAAAGAGGGCATTTTGCAGGGCAACGCCAGCATGGATGTTAAACACCTCTAGGAAAGCTGCATCCTCTTCAGAAAAACTGGCGCGAAACTGCATTGGCGTTTGGCAGCTTGAGGTCAAGTCGTCTACGAGATGAGACTGATGACGCTGCTTGTTGACCAGTTGGGCCACGCCAATTAGCTCCCCTGCCGCATTAAACACCGGTACACACAGCACGCTGTAGGTACGATAGCCGCTAATTTGATCTACCTGCCGCGCGACCTGAGAACCCGCTCGCTGATAAATATCGTAGGGAACATTACAGGTTTTTTTTTCAGCAGCCGTCTGCCCCACATAGCCCTGACCTACGGCGATCTCAACCGTCTGCGACCAGCCGTTGACCGTGGGAATTTCTGCCCAGAGGATCTGCCGCGAGCGATCAAGTAGCCAAAGGGTGCTGCGATCAGCGTTCATCAACTGCTTAGCCTCGTGCATGACGCGCTGCAGGGTTTCCTCCAGCCTGAGGCCGCTCTGGTTGAGGGACTGGGTCGCTTTTACTAAGGCCGCAGCGGCCTGCTGCTGTCGAGCAGCGGCGCGAAACTGCTGCGAGCTTTCCAGAATTAGGCGAATGATGTTGCCAAATTCGCTCAAGAGCCGCTCATCTGAGGGGGTAAATCCCTGCGGATCAAGCCGCTCAACTAGACTGTCGCAGTGGCTATCGGGGAGCAGCTTATTCAGCAGCTGGACAACCGCTAAAAACTTACCCCGCTTGTCAAACAGCGGTACCGCCAGAATGGAATGGGTGCGATAGCCAGTTTGCTGCTCTAGCTGTTTGGCTTCCTGCGATCGCGGATCGTTGTAAAAATCGAAGGGGATATTGATTGGCTGCTGCTGCTGAGCCACAAGTCCGGCAATGCCCTGCCCTAGCGGCAGACGAATTTCTATCGGCCTGCCTGTATCCGGCTCAGCGACAATCGACCACAGCTCCTGATTGGCTTCGTCTAATAAAAAAATAGAGGTGCGATCGGCATTCAGCAGTTCGGCAATCTTAAAAGCGATCGCCTCCATCATGATGTGCAAAATATGCTCAAAGCCCTGATCGTTGAGCATTTGCAACGACTGGCTGACGATAGACAGCTCGCGCTCTAGCTGGCTGCTGACCTGCTTAAAAGACTGCTGAGTCAGCGGCATCAACAAGTCCCGGAAATTACTGAGAAAATCTGAGGACTGGTTGTTAATAGTCGGAGAGGGTGCAGAAATGTTAGCCAAGTCTCGATTTAGCGTGACGAAATGAAACCAGTTGGAGGAGAGGGCAGAACTAAGCTGTAGAGCAAGCGACATCGAAAGATTCCCCTTAGAAAAGTAGCTGAGCCACTACTCATGTAGATGCCTATTTCGTAAATTCTAAGCGAAGCCAATTCAAATGAAATCTTGGAAAATACGCAACTTCGGCAAATGTTATCCGTCAAATGAAAGTTGACATCTCTAGAAATCAGAAAGACTAGAGCGTTCTCACTTTTTTAACTGGGGAATATCAGTATTTTTGCGGCGATTGTCTGGCTGAGTGTGAAATTTCTGTTTGTGACTAAGTAGGGAAAAAAGCAGTTTTCTAAGCCAAGATAGACAGTAGGAGAGGAACAGGTAGCGCTTCATTATGCCTGTGTAATCCTCTATGGCTGATATCAATTTTTCCTTTTCCAGTGATAAAACAGCGGCGAGCCAGAAAAGTCTCAAGCGCTTAAAAACTTCGCTGCTGCGAATTTGGCGACGGGCCAAAGGATTTTTGAGTACACAGCAGCTACCCCACGTGGCGAGCAAAGCCTGTTCAGCCTATCTTACTGATGCCGACCAGCAGCAGCAGGCCCACTGCCGCCGCCTTTTGCAGACCCGGCTAGAGCTAAATCCCACCCAGCTACAGCGATTTTTCCAAACCCCTATGGGCGATCGCCTGCTGGCCTGGTTGGGTCGCCTCTTTCACCTCACCAGCGATCGCCCCCCACCGAACAATCTGCAAGATCTGCTGCTGCAAATGGCCTCTGATCCAGAGGGGCTTTCTATCCTCAGTTTTTGGCGGCGCTTTCCCAATCAGCTACAGCCCAACCTAGATCAGCTATTGCTGACCGCTAAACAAGTGGAAATGCTGATTCAAGAGACTCAGGCAACCGTTGCAGCTATTCAAGAGCTCGCCCAGGTCGAAGTCGAGCGGCAGCCGGTTACTGACTTTGCAGAACTGCCTGATTTGCGCCAGCCCGGTAGCTTTGCCGTGCAGCAGCAGCAGCTAACTTTCGAGGCTGCTGGCGATCGCTTGCCGGGACACCGCTATCAGCGTCATCTTGCCGTTGAAATTTACCGGCCCCAGCCTTGGCCTGAGGGGCCAGTCACGGTTGTGGTGCAGTCTCACGGATTGGCCTCTAACTCAGCGGATATAGCCCAATGCGCTATCTACCTGGCCTCTCACGGCTATTTTGTCGCAACGCCGCAGCATCCAGGTAGCGATATGGAGCAGGTCCGCCAGATGCTAGCGGGACAGCATCCGGAGGTGTTTCAGCTCACCGAGTTTATCAACCGTCCCCTGGACATCAGCTACCTGCTCGATCAGCTGACACGGCGCAATGCTAGCGACTTTGAGGGTAGGCTGAATTTGCAGTCGGTGGGCATGATTGGCTATTCCTTTGGGGCTTACACCGCGCTGGCCCTGGCAGGAGCTGAGATTCACTTTGAAAGACTAGAAATGGCCTGTGGCTCTGATCAGCTCAATCCCAACCTGTCCTTACTGCTTCAGTGCCGGGCACTGGAATTGCCCCGTCACGTCTATAGCCTGTGCGATCCCCGGATCCAGGCTGTGCTTTCAGTGGACTCCGTAGGCAGCGAAATCTTTGGAGCCGACGGCATCGGCAAAATTCGAGTTCCCCTGATGCTGCTAGCCGGTAGCTACGATACAGCTGCGCCGTTAGTGTTCGAGCAAGTGCGTCTGTTTCACTGGCTTAAAACCGCCCAGCCTTACCTAGCTTTAATTCAGGGTAAATCTCATATTCGTGATTGGCAGCGGCTGGTGCGTAGCCTGAACTTAGAAGTCAGGCTCATCCCCGATCCCACACCAGAGCAGCAGACACCTCTGTTTGAGCAATACATTCAAATCCTAAGCCATACTTTTTTTCAGGCACATCTGGCAGCTCGGCCCAATCCGGCTTATCTAAATGCAGCCTATGCCCGCTTTCTCAGTCAGCCGCCCTTTGACCTGTGGCTCATCAGTCAGGCGTCGCAACAGTCTCTCTCAGAACGCTTACAGGCTCTCGATTTTGGCTTAGTCCGTACCCTGCTACCCAATTCAGTCGCTCAAGATCTGTCCCAGGAACAGGCCCTTTAACCATCACCGATATGCCGATCCCGACATGAGGCGAATAGCTGACGCCGTTGTGACCAATAGGGCTAGCTAAGCCCATAAATACGGCAAAACTAATTATTGATTGGCTACGATTTTTACGGATCGTAACAACTGAAAGCGATAATATTTCGATTTGTTTATTTCATTTTTTTGCAAAAAATATGGTTTCATAGCCAGTCTAAAAAACAAACAGTTATACTAAATTCAAATCAATTAATTATTAATGATTGATTTTAAGAGTCGCTGCATTGCTTAAGTTGTCAGAAATACTTTTTCAGGTTCAGCTCAGCTAAAATTAAATCTTAAACAGCAGGCTTTAGCGCCTTCAAACAAATCTTAAACTTTGCCAAATCTACTGCCTGTAAGCTGCTCAAACTTGAAAGTATTGATTGAACAGCCTTAGCTACAGATGACTCGAATTTGTTCAGGTAGCTACGTACGGCCCAGTTCTTCAGTCAATACCGCTTTTATCCCAACATATTTATGCGGTGTTTAAGTTTGTCAGCAGACTGTCCTCAAGCTTAGCTATTTGATATTTTTTGGCCGTAATAGAGCCAGCTAAGTCAATATTAGCGCTGCTTTACTTTATCCTCTCCTCTCCTCTCTTTATCAAGTTCGGGCAAGCTGCTGATTTTCCCTTGATTGACAGCAGGCTTCGGCCTGAAGGGTGTAACGTCTCATTCATCGAAGTCGTCAAGAGCTAAACTCTCTTGCTAAAGCAATGACCGCCTGTACTATCTATCGGGCACCTCCTAACGCCGGCAGCTTAGTTCTAGAGCAAACCTTACCCGTGCTTTTAGATCAAGCTTGCGATCGCTATCCCAATGAACTTGCCTTCAACCATTGGCAAAATCGCCGCTGGCAACCACTATCCAACCGGACCTTTCGGAGGACTGCGGAAGAATTAGGTCTGGGCCTGCTGGGTTTGGGCCTGCGACAGGGCGATCGCGTGGCGCTGATTATGCACAGCGATGTGGACTTTTGCCTAGCAGATATGGGCTGTCTGCTGGCCGGATTGGTCAATGTGCCGATTGACCTCACCCAAACCATCGAAAACATCATTTACAGTCTGCGTCACGCTGCCGTGCAGGCGCTGATCGTTTCTAATCCAGATCTCTTAGAACAGATCGCCGCTTACCTGAAACAGGTGCCCACCTTGCAGCAAGTCATCGTCTCCGCTGGACTGCCAACCCTTTCAGCCACTGTCGCAGTTGAGGGCCTGGCCCCTGGGCAGCCCTCGCCCCCCCCGGAAGAATGTCTGCAGTACCCTCAATTCCTACATGAACCGCCCGTACACCCAGGGCTAGCAGCCCTGCCAGCGACAGTGCAGTTATTGGCGCTCGAACAGGTGCGATCGCAAGGACAAGCCAACTGGTCCCCAGAGCGCATTGCCCAACTCAAAGCTGCGATCGCCCCTACCGACCTGGCTACGATTCTCTATATCGCCAGCGATAGCCACCGCCCCAAAGGGGTCATGCTGACCCACGAAAGTATCGCCGCCGACGTCATTGCCGCCTTCAGCAGCTATCCCAACTTAGGCCACGGTCCTGAAGAAGTCGCCCTAATTTTTCTGCCGCTGACTCACATCTTCGCGCGGGTCTTTCTCTATGGGCATCTAGCCTACGGGCACAGCATCTATTTTTCTAACCCCAACCACGTAGTCAAGCACCTGCGCACTCTCCAGCCCACCTTCATGATTACGGTGCCGCGCCTGATTGAAAAGGTATACGAGCGCATTTGCGATCGCGCTCAGCGCCTTGGCAATTTCGATCGGGCCGTCTTTACCTGGGCGCTGAAGCTAGCCCAGCGCTACGAGATTGGCAAAGCCCCTTCTAGGCTCTACGCCCTGCAGCTGAAGCTAGCCGATCGCCTCGTGTTTGCCAAATGGCGAGCTGCTTTTGGCGGTCGCCTCAAGGCTTTAGTCAGCGGCGGCGCTGCCCTCAAAGCTGAGCTTGCCAACGTTTTTTCTGCCGCAGGCATCCCTGTCTTGCAGGGCTACGGCCTGACAGAAACCAGCGCTGTCCTCTGCTATAACCGGGGTCAATATAACCGGGCTGGCACCGTGGGCGTACCGATTGCCGGGGTTGAGATTGGTATTGCTGAAGACAGTGAAATTCTAGTGCGATCGCCTTTTGTGATGCAGGGCTACTACCGCGATCCGGTTGCGACCCGGCAGGCTCTTAAGCACGGCTGGTTCCACACGGGCGACCTAGGCGAAATCACGCCGGATGGCTTTCTGAAAATCATTGGCGTCAAAAAGCCGCTGTTCAAGCTGTCAACCGGAAAATATGTCTCGTCCTTACCGCTGGAGCAGGAGCTAAGGCGATCGCCTTTAGTAGACTATGCGATCGCTGTCGGCGCGAACCGCAAGTTTTGCAGCATGTTGATTTTCCCCAATCTAACGGCGCTGCACCAGGAAGCAGAGGCGATGGCGCTGCCCTTACAAAGCGACTCTCTTCTACAGCACCCCTGCATTACGGCTCGCTATCAAACCCTGATTGATGCGGCTAACTGCCACCTACCCTACTGGTCTACAGTGCGTAAGTTTGCTTTGGTCAATGCGGTGCTGACGGTGGAGAACGGGTTGCTGCAGGCGGACGGCAGTGTGGATCGGGTGGCGGTGCTGCGGGCCTTTGTGGGGGTGGTTGAGGAGATGTATGGGGAGGCAGAAACGCGGGGAGGCGGAGATGGAGAGGTTTTGCAGGGGTGCGCCATCGTGCCGGCGGCGACGTGTCCAGCATATGCTCAGTCGTTAACACATTACTGATGGCGCTAGGACCTGGGGCCGTTAGGGCAGGTATCAGCCATTGGGGCAGGTTTTGTAGATAATTTCTTGTTTCTTGTGCGGAGTGCTTGGCTACCAACCTCTACGGATTCGCAATTTTGATTGTCGCTTGTTCCCCTCTCCCCTACCTTCTCCATCTCCCCCACCTCCTCTCTCCCCACATTCCCCCCTACTCTCTACCAAAGGAACTCACCATGTTCAAACCATTCCGAACAGCCGCTGTCCTCGGTGCTGGCGTTATGGGTACGCAGATTGCGGCTCATCTGGCGAATGCTGGACTGACGGTGCATCTGCTGGATCTGCCCGCCAAGACGGGCGATCGCAACGGCCTAGTGGAAGGCGCGTTTAAGAAGGCACTGAAGCAGTCGCCGCCGATTTTCTACACCTCTAAAACGGCAGAGCGGGTCATCCTGGGCAACTATGAAGACCATTTTGATCGCCTGGCCGATGTGGACTGGGTAATTGAGGCGGTAATTGAAAACCTGGCTGTTAAGCACGAGCTGATGGCGCGGGTGGAAAAAACGGTGGGTTCAGACGCGGTGATTTCTAGTAACACCAGCGGTCTGTCGATTCAGGCGATCGCCCAGGGACGCTCCAAATCTTTCCGTCAACGCTTTTTAGGCACCCATTTCTTCAATCCGCCCCGCTACCTAAAGCTGCTGGAACTCATTCCCACTGCCGAGACTGAGCCGCAGGTACTGGCCCGGATGCAGCAGTTTGGCCGGATGCAGTTGGGCAAGGGGATTGTGATTGCCAAGGATACGCCCAACTTTATTGCCAATCGCATCGGCATTTTTGTGACGCTGCTGGGGCTGAAGGCATTCACCGAACAGGGCTACACAATTGAGGAAATTGATACCCTCTCTGGCACCCTAGTGGGACGGCCCAAGTCAGGCATTTTCCGCACGGCGGACCTGGTGGGCTTAGACACGCTGCTGTATGTGGCAGACAATCTCTATCCGGCCATTCCCCATGACGAACAGCAAGCTCTGTTCCAAGCGCCGCCGCTCATGCGCAAGCTGGTGGAAACCGGGACGCTGGGAGCGAAGTCGGGCCAAGGGTTTTACAAAAAGGTAGACGGCGAAATTCGCTCGCTCAATCCCCAAACTTTTACCTATGAGCCTGCTAAACCGCTGGATCTCGGCAACTTGGACAGGCTGAAAAAGCTGACCTTGGCCGAGCGACTGCAGAAGCTCTATGGCGATCGCGGGCGAGCGGGCGACTTTTTCCGGCAGATGACGCTGGCAACCCTGGCCTACAGCGCCAACCGCATTCCTGAAATTGCCGACAGTCCGGCAGAAATTGACCGGGCGCTGCGCTGGGGCTTTGGCTGGGAACTGGGGCCGTTTGAAATTTGGGATGTGCTGGGCTTTGAAACGGTGCTGAGCGATTTGCAAGAGGCGGGTTATGCAATACCCACCTGGCTGGAGCAAATGCAGGAGGTGAGCACCGCTGGCTTCTACCGCGATCGCAGCGTCTATATTCCCGGCGAGCAGTATGTTTCTCTAGAAATTCCGACTGATGAAATTCATCTCAATGACGGCTATCCCATCCTCTGGCGCAATCCGGAAGCGGTGCTGCTGGATTTAGGGGATGGCGTTGCTCTGTATGAATTTCGCTCTAAGGCCAATACCCTCAGCTCTAAAGTGATTGACGGCCTAGAGGAAGTCTTGCACCTGCTGGAAACCCGCGACGACCTGCGCGGCCTGGTGATTGGCAACGAAGGGGCCAACTTCTGCGTCGGCATCAACCTGGCTGAAGTGGGCAAAATTGCCCAGTGGGAAAACCTCAATCCCTTCAACCGCCACCATAGCGGCATCGCGGCGCTGCTTGAAAAGTTTCAAACCCTGGTGCAGCGAATTCACTATTTCCATAAGCCGATTGTGGCTGCGATTCAGGGCCGCGTCCTCGGTGGGGGCTGCGAGCTGGCAATGGCCTGTTCTCACGTGGTGGCTGATGCCGAAACTTACATTGGCCTGGTGGAACTGGGGGTCGGACTGATTCCGGCTGGCGGCGGCCTGATGCGGCTGGCGCGGTGGGCGGCGAATCAGGCCATTAGCGATCGCCCCAGCGATATTCTGCCTTGGCTGAAGCAGGTATTTGAAACCATTGGCATGGCTAAGGTCGCCAATAGCGCCTATGAAGCGAAGGAACTGGGCTTTCTGCTGCCTACCGCCAAAGTGGTGATTAATGGCGATCGCCGTCTCTATGTCGCCAAGCAGGAAGTGCTCTGCCTAGACGCCCTGGGCTATGCGCCGCTCCCACAAAATTCAATCCCGGTTCTAGGTCAGCCCGCCCGCGCCGTTTTAGACCACATGGCCTACGTCATGCACCAGGGCGGCTATATCAGCGACTACGATCGCGCCCTGGCGAATCGTCTCGCCTACGTCCTCACGGGCGGCGATCTCACCATCCCAGCTCAGGTAGACGATGCTTACTTACTCCGCCTAGAGCGCGACAACTTCCTGCCCCTGGTTGACGAACCTAAGACCAAAGAGCGGATTTTGCACATGTTGAAGACGAAGAAGCCGCTGAGAAATTAGGGCACTCGCCTCTTCCGTCAACTCACCCCAATGAAACCAATGAAAACCTACATCCTCAGCTCCGTCCGCACCGCCGTTGGTAAAGCCCCGCGCGGCACCCTGCGCCATACCCGACCCGATGACCTAGGGGCCGCCGTTGTCCGGGGCGTTTTGGAGAAAGTACCTGCCCTGGTTTCCCACCAGGTTGACGATTTGATTATGGGCTGTGCTATGCCGGAGGCGGAGCAGGGCTACAACCTAGGCCGCGTCATCGCTTTGCGGGCTGGACTGCCAGACTCGGTTGCAGGCTGTACGGTGAATCGGCTCTGTTCCTCCGGGCTACAAACCATCGCGATGGCGACCCAGGCGATCGCCTTTGGTCAGTCAGAGGCCATCATTGCCGGGGGGGCGGAGTCCATGAGCCTGATTCCGATGGGGGGGCACCAGTTTGCCCCCAACCCGGAGCAGCTCAGCGAGTTCCCAGAAACCTACTTAACGATGGGCCTCACGGCTGAAAACGTGGCCAAGCAGTACCAGATCTCCCGTACCGATCAGGATGCCTTTGCTCTGAAATCTCATCAGAAAGCACTAGAGGCAATCGCGGCGGGCCGTTTCAAAGAGGAAATTATTCCGGTTACGGTGCGCGAAACCCACTATATCGGCGGTCAGCCCCAGACCCGCGAACTGATTTTCGACACCGACGAAGGCCCCCGCGCCGACACCAGCCTGGAAGCACTTGCTAAACTCAAGCCCGTCTTCCACGCCAAGGGCACCGTCACCGCCGGTAACTCTTCCCAAACATCAGACGGCGCTGCCGCTACGCTGATTGTCAGCGAAAAGCTGATGCACGAACTAGACCTTAAACCCCTGGCTCGTCTGCTGGGCTTCTCCGTAGCAGGTGTGCCCCCCGCCATCATGGGCATTGGTCCCATTGCCGCCGTGCCTAAGGTGCTCAAGCAGGTAGGCCTTGACCTCAAAGACATTGGCCTGATTGAGCTAAACGAAGCCTTCGCCGCCCAGTCCCTCGCCGTCATCCGCGAACTCGGCCTCAATCCAGACATCCTCAACGTCAACGGCGGCGCGATCGCCCTCGGCCATCCCCTCGGCTGCAGCGGCGCGAAGCTGACGGCCACGCTACTGCACGAAATGCAGCGACGCGGCGTGCGCTATGGGCTGGTGACAATGTGCGTCGGCGGCGGTATGGGCGCGGCGGGGGTGTTTGAGAATTTATCTCTGTAGAGTGCGTTAGTTGATGCAACGCGATCGCACTCCGCTTTTACCCAATGTGAATCTCATCAGACCGCAAACTTTTCGCAATGGTGCGTTATCAACGCACCCTACGGTTTCTGTTTTGGAGCCTGACCCATGACTGTTCTTCTCTTTCTTCTTGTCATAGCTGCGCTGGTCTTGCTGATTCTGTGGCTACCCGCCTTACGGCAGCGCTTGATTACGGCCCCTATTGTTCAACTAATTACTCGGCTAAAGCTATTGCCTAAAATTTCCGACACAGAGCGAGCGGCGATCGAAGCGGGGAATGTCTGGGTCGAGGGTGAATTTTTTACAGGTAAACCGAATTTTCAGCGCCTACTGCGTCAGCCCTATCCACAGGTGACGCCAGAAATTCAGGCATTTCTCGATGGCCCGGTAGAAAAGGTCTGTCAGATGGCGACGGACTGGGAGATTTATCAGCGCAAAGACCTGCCGCCGGAGGCGTGGGACTACCTGAAGCAGGAACGCTTTTTCGGCATGATGATTCCTCAGGAATATGGCGGACTCGGCTTTTCTAACCTGGCCTATAGCGCCGTGATGGTGAAGCTGTCCTCTCGCTCGTTTACCCACGTGGCGACGGTGGGGGTGGCCAACTCCCTCGGCCCGGCGAAGCTGCTGCTGCGCTACGGCACGCCAGAGCAAAAAGCCCACTACCTGCCGCGGCTGGCACGAGGCGAGGAGATTCCCTGCTTTGCTCTAACGGAACCCAACGCCGGCTCGGATGCGGCCAGCCTGATTTCTCACGGGGAAGTGTTCCGGGGCGAGGATGGCCAGCTCTACCTGCGGCTGAACTGGAAGAAGCGCTATATCACCCTGGGGGCGATCGCTACTCTCCTGGGCCTTGCCTTCCGCCTGCGCGATCCACACAATTTGCTGGGCCAGGGTAAGGAGCCGGGCATTACCTGTGCTCTCGTACCCACGGACACGCCGGGAGTCGTGATTAATCAGCGCCACGATCCGATGGGAGTACCGTTCTACAACTCACCCACCGAAGGTCATGACGTGGTGCTCCCCGTAGAGCAGATCATCGGCGGCGTGGAGCAGGCCGGGCAGGGCTGGAAGATGCTAATGCAGACCTTAGCAGCGGGCCGGGGGATTAGCTTCCCGGCGAGCTGTACGGGAGTGTCGAAGCTGGTGGCACGGGTGGCAGGCGATCACAGCGTGGTGCGTAAGCAGTTTGGCTTGTCTATTGGCCGATTTGAAGGGGTGGAGGAACCCCTGGCCCGGATTGCCGGACTGACCTATGTGATGGATGCGGCCCGGCTCTATACCTGTGGCGCGGTGGACAGGGGCGAGCAGCCTGCCGTGGTTTCCGCGATCGCCAAGTACCACAGCACTGAACTGGCCCGCCAAATCGTCAACGACGGCATGGATATTTTGGGCGGCAACGGCATCTGTCGGGGGCCGCGTAATCTGCTGGCCAATGTCTACACGGCGATTCCGATTGCCATCACGGTGGAGGGAGCTAATATTCTTACTCGGACACTGATGATCTTTGGGCAGGGGGCGATTCGCTGCCATCCCTATGTCTACCGAGAAATTCAGGCCCTGAGTGAGCGAAATGTGGCTGCGTTTGATCAAGCCTTTTGGCCCCATTTGGGTTCAATTTTTGGCAATACTATGTGGGCGAGCTGGCTCAGTCTGACGCGGGGCTGGGGGGCGCGATCGCCCGTCTCTGGCCCCACAGCCCGCTATTACCGACGCCTGAGCTGGGCCTCAGCCACGTTTGCGCTGCTGACCGACTTAGCCCTGATCGCCTATGGCGGTTCCCTCAAGCGGCAAGAAAAACTCACGGGCCGCTTTGCCGATGTGCTCTCCTGGCTGTATCTGAGCAGTGCTACCCTCTGGCGATTTGAAGCCGAAGGTGCCCTGGCAGAAGATTTACCCCTAGTACACTGGTCACTGCAATACGGGCTAGCCCAGATTCAGCAGGCCCTAGATGGCATCTATCGTCACCTGTCCGTGCCCGGTCTGGGCTGGCTGCTGCGCGGCCCGGTGCTGAGCTGGCACCGCCTCAACCCAATAGGCACATTGCCCCCTGATAACCTCGGTCATCAAGTAGCCCAGCTTGTCCAAACCGGAGGAACACCGCGCGATCGCCTCACAGCCGGTATCCACATTCCTCAGGATGAGCACCAGGCTCTGGGTCGCCTAGAGCGGGCCTTTACCTTGGTGCAGCAGGCGGCTCCAATTGTGAGAAAAATTAAAGCGGCTAGCCGGGCCGGTCAGCTCCCCCCGGCTAAAGCTGATGAGCTGCTGACGCTGGCTTACGAAGCGGGGCTAATCAGTGAAGCGGAGGTAAACCAGGTGTGTGAAGCGGAGTTTGCTCGCAACGAGGCGATTCAGGTGGATGCCTTTAGCTTTGAGGCGTATCAGCAGGGGGGAAGCCTCTGGCTGGAGGAAGCGGCTTAGGGGGCATTTCCTAACGACGCTTTAAACCGCGACAGCAACGTTTTCCTTGAACTTTACATCCCTTGGATAAAGCTTAACTGGTGAGATTCTCACTGATGATAAGGCAACCGTAAGGGCAGGTTTGGTTAGTCACCCAGGTTAACGCGAAAGACTCTCTACTAAACCTGATCTAGCCCGTCCTCCAACCGCCTACAGCAGCCCTCGGTAGTGAATGAACATCAAAATCACCGCCCACGACCCCAGCGCCACCTTGACTGCCACCAGAATATTAAGCAACGGAATCACCCCGCCGCTGAGCAGTGCCCCCAACTCACCCTGAGGCAGCTCCAAGCCCGCTAGCGTCAGCGCCGCCAACACCAGAAAAACCAGCACCGACACCTTCTCCCACCGCGAAGCGTGCCAGCGCTGATAGATTCCCTGCATCCACTCTGAAGACGACGTAATCGCCACCAGGCCGATCGCTGTTCCCCCCGCTACCCCCGCCGCAAAGCCCCCACCAGGACTGAGATGACCGCGAATTGCTAGTTCAATGCTGACCAAAGAGGCGATCGTTGCCCCCAGCCGCGCCAGGACAATCGAAGGATGATCGCTGAACTGGTGAATAATAGCAGAGGGCTTTTCATCCGCGAGCAAAAACCGCACCCCCATCACCGCGATCGTAAACACCACCACCTCAAATAGGGTGTCGTACAGACGATTTCTAAAGATAATGCCGGATACAGCATTGGGTACGCCGCTTTCCTGCACGATTAGCTTAACGGCTGAGCTATCGGGTGCTGCCGCAATCAAATCAGGCATCACCAGCATTTTGAGATACAAGGCCATACCCGCGACAATATAAAGCCACTTCATCGCGCTTCCTCCTCAGCTTCAGCCGGATTGACATAGATTAGGCGGGTTGCCGTCACGGGCAGTTCGCCTTGTAAAATCTCGTAGAGGCGGGGAGTGCGAACGGCAGTTTGATAGGCAGTTTCTGCAGCGGTTTCAATCTGAGTGCAAACAGCGTGCACGTCCCTATCCTTTAGCGCCTGCTGCAAGCTCTGCTGACTGTCATAAGGCACCAGTTCCAGCCGCATATGGTAAGGCTTCAGTCGCTCGCGCAGATAGTTGAGCAGGGTCTCAAAGTCAGGGCTGCTCAGCAGGGACGACCCAGAGATGTTCTGGTAGACACCCAGCCGCATCACTAGAGACGATCGCACCGCCACCGCGTACAGGGTAATAGCGAGCAGCGTCCCCACCAGTGCCTCCGTCAGGGCCACATCCGCCGCTCCCAGCACCGCATACACCAGGGCTGCGACTGCCCCCAGGATGCCGCGAATCACCAGGGCGTGATAGGGATTGACCTGGGTAATCAACATACAGGCCGTCAGCGGCAGCAGCGCCACGATGATATAGAGATAGCTATCGTCCATAGTTCCTCCCGTTGGCGCAGTAGGCCAGCACGTAGCCCAGCACCGTGTTCCAAATGGCAAGCGAGATTAGGGCCAGCAGCAGCAGGGGCCACTCACGCGGAATTTTTAGCAGCAGCCCCAGGACAATGAGCATAGAGCCGAGGGTGTCGGCTACCGAGAGGCTGTGGAGCTTAAACAGGACGGAGCGATCGCCCAGGAGAGGCCAAGTGCCCCAAAGCCAAAACACCAGGCCAACGCCAATGCAGAAATAGCTGAGGGTGTTGATCATACTTCGTTCAACCGTTTGAGAATATGGGCCAGCAGCATCAGGGCCGCATTGCCTACGCTGAGAATAATTACGCCGACCACGCCAATCATCCAGTCATCGCGAAAGACAGAAACCACCAGAATCATGATTGAGGTCTTGGTGGCGATACTGGCGAAGGCCAGCATTTTTTGCCAAATATCGTTATCCCGCCAGGCTTCATAAATTGGAATGAGCAAGGCCACGATCATTGCTAGCAAAATCAGGTTCATCTTGACCTCCGACGCCGCTTCCGACGAATCCAGTGCACGGTGTACCAGCCGTCTTCCTGATACTGCAGGGCAATGGTTTTGGGGGTGAATGTAATTAGAAAAATGTCTAGAAAAATTAGCCCCGGTGTCCGCTGGGGTTTGACCCGCTCTACGGTGATTTCCTCGTGGCGGTGGGGACGCAGGATAATTTCCACCGCTTCTTTGTAGGCTTGGGGAATGGCGACAAGAGTTTCGCCCAGCGATCGCAGCCAGTCCTGGAGCCTACCCGGAGCCGTGTAGCCTCGCGGCAGCAGCAGCGCTACGCTCACCCCAATCAGGATATTGGCCCAGCTCAGATCGGCTGTGAGCAAGAACCAAATGGTCAGTCGTAAGATGAGATTTAAATAGCCAATCATGCCAGCACCATCCAAAACAGCAGCGCCGTTACCAGACTCATCACCCCAATCAGGTGATCAAACTGCTCCAGCAGTCGCGGCAGCTTGAGCGTCACCCGGCGGAAAACCAGCCAGTAGGCCAGCCAGCCTAGAGCAATCGTCACCAACGGCTTGACAATATTTGCTAGCGAATAGGCTTCGTAGTAGACAACGTTAGCTATCACCAGGCCGCCCAGCAGCAGCCCCACCGCTAGCCAAAATCCTGGTTTAGCCGCCTGGGCGGGCTTGGCCTCGTGGGGCAGAAAAATAAACTTGGCAAAGGAAATTGCCGTCCCCAACGCCGCTAGATTCATGCCAATTACCTGCCAGGGCAGCAAATTTTTCATCGTCAGCACCTTGGCTCCAAACCCAGACAAGAGAGGAAAGCCGGAGATAGAAAAGCTGGCGATCGCTAGGGCAATCCAAATGGGGGTATGAATCGGCTGATGGTGCAGCACCTTGAAGCTCCGACTCGATAGATTGCCTGCCGTCAAAAATAGGGCCGCTTTCACGAGGCCGTGGGTGAGGGCATAGAACCCGCCCACCTCCGGCGCGGCTAGAATAAAGCCCAACTGGGAAATGGTGTGAAAGGCCAGCATGCGCTTGGTGTCTTTTTCAAACACGGCATAGCCCACGCCCAACAGCGCTGTGCCCGCGCCAAAGAGCCGTACCAGCGGATCAATCGACTCAAACATCAGGGCAAAGCGAGCTAGGGGGAATATCCCCGCTTTTACCACCACCCCTGAGAGCAAGGCCGAGACGGGAGACTCCGACTCAGAGTGAGTCAGCGGCAGCCACAGCCCAGAAACGAAAATCCCCCCTTTCGCCAGCAGCCCCAGGAAAATCAGGGCCACGGCTTCTACAGGCGCTTGGTCTAGTCCGGCAAAGGCAAAGGAGTTATTCGACTGATACACCAGCGCCGCCCCCACCAGATAGAACAGCATGGCCGTATTGCTGACAAACAGATAGCGCAGCCCCACCCAAACGGCGCGATCGCTGCGGGGATAAGCAATGAGCAAAAAGGCGGCGATGCTGATGACCTCCAGGGCCACATACAGGCTGATAAAGTCAGCGCAGATAAAGGTGGCATTGACGCTGCCGTGCAGAATAATCGCCTGCAGGTAGAAAAAGGCTGATTTGTCACTGCCCCAGCAGTAGAACACGACGGCGGCGGTCACTAGGGCATTGGTCAAAATGAAAAAGCCGCTGAGTGAGTCAATCGCTAGGGTGACACCGAAGCTGTCTAAAAGCTGCAAAGTTAGGGGCGATCGCTGCCAAAAAATCTGTCCCGCATAGGCGGCGGAAATGACCGCCATGCTCAGAGCCAGCCCCCGCCCTAGTTGGGGCAGCAGGTAGATGCTGAAGCCAATCAAAAAGGGCAGCACTGCCCAGGCAATGGTGAAAGCGGTCATGGCGTATTGCTCTGCTCAATCTCGCGGGTTTCCAGGGTGGGATGGTTGTGGGCTAGCTTCATGACACCGACGAGCATCAGGGCCTGAATGGAAAAGCCGATGACAATGGCGGTCAAAATCACGGCTTGGGGCACCGGATCGGCATAGGCTACAACGGGCTTTTCGGTGACGATGGGCGTCACTATGCCACCCCGTGCCGCCACCAGCACGTAAAAGGCAATGACGCCGGTACTCATCACGTCCATCGCGATGATTTTCATCATTAGGTTTTGCTTGAAGATGATGCCGAAAAATCCACAGAGGACGGTGGCAAAGACGCAGGCTTCTAACATGACAGTACTCAAAAGCAGAAAAAGCGCGATCGCGTTTAATCTATCTTAATAGATAAAAGTAAATGATTATTTATTTAATCATAGTGTTTTAGCAATATTTAATTTGATTTGATTATGGCAGTGTTAGGCAAAGCTTAGCCAGACCCGCCGCCGCAATAGCAGGACTGGGCTGCAACTGTGGCGGCTGTAATGCCTATGAGTTACTGCGCAGCGTCGTCATCTGCTGCACAATTTGCTGTAGCGGTGCGTAGTGGGCCCCTTTCCAGTAGACCTGCTGACAGGACTGACACTGGTAGAACTCATCGTAATACTGGCGGGTCAGGGGCGGCAGGCGATCGCTCACCTGCGCTTTTTCCACTGGCTGAAGCTGACCGTTACAGCGCAGGCAGCGCTCAAACGGGGCGATCGCCTCAAACAAGTCAAAGCGGCTGAGAATTTCGCTCACCTGCTCTAGCGGATCGTCATGGCGGACGCAGTAGCCGTGCGTTACTAAACTGCGCTTGAGCAAGCCGCGATCGCGGGTCAGCAAAATACGCTGCTCATCGCTGGCAATCTGAGCCAGGGTGGCATCGTCGCAGTGATTGGCATAGCGAATATCAAAGCCCAGCAGGCGCAGGTAGGTAGCGAGCTTGCCCAAATGCACGTCTAGGACAAAGCGCGGTTCCGGCAGCGGCGCGGGCTGAACGCGGGAAACGCTGGAAATATCTAGGTGCTGGAAGCGAGGAAAAACGCTGATGCGATCGCCCACCTGTACTAGGTAGCTAAAGTCTACAGAGCGATCGTTCACCAGAATTAGGTCAATTTCGGGATGGGGAACCCCCAAAGACTCAATTGTGTCTTTGACCGTTGAAGATTGCTTGGGCCGATGGCTAAAACGGACTTGCCGCTTTTCTGTCGGCAAAAAGTCGTTGAGGCTGCCGTAGAAGCGTAAGGAAAGAGAAGACATACTAGAAGCGAATTTTGAGCACAAAAACAGGTCGGGAAGCCAAAACGCCGATTTGCTATAACTGTTTGAGAACAGACTGTTTGTTAGCTATGGTTGCCGATTCATCCCCTTCGTCAAATTCTCAGCTCGATTCGGTGGCTGAGGCCGTCAGTGAGCCGTTCATGCCCACCATGCGAGAGCTAGTCAGAGCCTATCAGGCATTTGCCGCCTACTCAGACAGCCACGTGCGACAGCTAGACCTGACCCCTTCTCAATTTGACGTGATTGCGACGCTAGGCGGGACTCAGGGTCTGAGCATGGGAGAAGTCGCCGCTAAAACATTAGTGACAAAAGGCACCCTTACTGGCATTATCGATCGCCTAGAGAAAAAACGGCTAGTCAGGCGTGAGGTGCCCGCTGACAACCGCCGCAGCTTTATTGTGGCGCTGACGCCAGCAGGGGAAGCGGTTTTTCAACAGGTCTTCCCCCAGCATGTAGCCCACCTCAAAATCCGCTTTGAGCAGCTTGAACCTTCTGAACTAGAGATTTTGCGCATCCTACTCAGCAAGCTGCGGCGCGCTTTCTCCTAAAATCAACAAAATTGTTTGCACTCAAACTAAAAGCCGTGCTATAACATTGGCATAAAGTTTGGATTCAAACAGTTTTATATAGAACAAGGAGCCATTATGACTCAGACTTCTTCGGCCGATGCCGCCCGCCACGTACTGACCTTAGAGGCTGGTACCTACTGGATTTGCGCCTGCGGGCGATCGCGTCATCAGCCTCACTGCGACGGTTCTCATGCAGGTACACCATTTCAACCGCTCACCCTAGAGCTAGAAAGTCCCAAGCAGATTGAAGTTGAAACACCCCAGGTTTAGATTTCCCCATTTGTACGCAATCAAACAGTATTTACCCAAAGGAGTTAGCTATGCGTATTCGTGTTTCTGATATTCCTCCCAGCCCCCCTGCCACCGGACTGTATGCCACCCGCAACCATGTTCCTCTCGTCGCTCGCATTTTGCTCTCTGGTTTATTTCTCTGGTCAGGCGTGAGCAAAATTTTCAACTTCGGCGGCACCGAAGGGTATATGCAAGCTTACGGAATGCCATTGACCTCGCTATTTCTGATTGCGGCTATTGCTGTAGAGCTGGGGGGCGGGCTGTCATTGCTGCTGGGCTATAGAGCGCGGCTAGGTGCGATCGCTCTAATTGTATTTACCCTTATTGCCACTCTCATCTTTCACACAGATTTTGCTGACCCAATGCAGCAGATCATGCTGATGAAAAACCTGGCGATCGTGGGGGGGCTACTGATGGTCGTCCAGCATGGCCCCGGCAGTACTGCGGTGCGCTGGTAATAGACCTATGTTTCCTACCCTCTTCCTCTCTCACGGGGCCCCCGATTTGCTATTGCAGGCCAGCCCCTTTCGGCACTTTTTGACTCAGCTCGGCCCGACTCTGGGTAAACCGGCAGGGATTCTGGTTGTCTCTGCTCACTGGCTCACCGCCGCGCCCACCATCAGCACAGTTGAATCTGCCAAAACAATTCATGACTTTTACGGCTTTCCTGACGAACTCTATCAGCTCCACTACCGCGCTCCCGGCGCGCCTGAGCTGGCCCAGCAAACTGTTAAGCGCCTACAGTCAGCCGGTTTTGCCGTTCAGACCCAGGCTGATCGAGGCTTAGATCATGGCGCTTGGGAACCGCTGATGCTGATGTATCCGGAGGCTGATATTCCTGTCACCCAGCTTTCATTGCAGCCACAGCTAGGGCCTGCCTATCATCTGCGGTTAGGGCGGGCCTTGAGGGCACTGCGAGACCACACGCTGATTATTGGCAGCGGCTCGGCCACCCATCACCTAGGTGCTTTTGGCCGATATGAGTTTGACGCCACGCCGCCGGACTGGGTGCAGGCATTTGATACCTGGCTAGCGCAGATCCTCGCTCAAGACCTGTCTCAAAGCCTGACAGCGCTGCTCAACTATCGTCAGCAAGCTCCCTTCGCCATTGAGAACCATCCCAGCGAAGAACACTTGCTGCCCCTATTTGTCGCTTTAGGGGCTGCTGGCGCAACGGCTCAGAGTCAACAAATTCACACCAGCTTTACCCACGGCATTTTAAGTATGGCGTCCTACCGCTTTGACTGATTTGATTGCGCTAGAACGAGCTACGCTATGAGATAGCCCTGCTCGAAACGCCTGAGTTCTTTACGTTCCGTCATAGCCGTCATGGCAGCCTGCGGCTACGCTACGGTTGAGCCGCAGGCCCTGCTACTGTTTCGAGGCAGAGCCTTACCAGTTGGGCGAACTGTGGAGGCACTTATGAATGCAGGCTTTGATGAGAGGCAAATTATTATCAGTCTCAGAGGAAGCGACATCATCTCTATTCAAGTCGATGGCGTTCTCTACGAAAACTTTGAGCAGATTTTAGACCTGGCAGATTATGAAGCCATAGAACGGCTCAGCGATCGCCTGTTAGACACCGAAACCCCGTCGGGAGCTGAAGACTTAGCTGACACAGATCGTCTTTTCAACTCAGAGCCTTTTTCAGAAATGGCGCCCTCTCTAACAGAGCAATTTTTAGCTGAGCGCGCTCCCGAAGTCTGGCCAGTTGACCGAATCATTTTCTGGATATTTCTGCCCGTCTCGCTGCTGTTATTTGCAATTGCAGCCATCACAAGCCTCTACACTCGCCGCCTGATTGCTAGAGAAGTGAGCGCACCGGGTCAGGTCGTTGAGCTGATTGCCCAGGAGCGGATCAACAGCGATCGCCGCCGTCTTACCTACTATTTTCCAGTAGTCGAGTTCTACAGTGCTGATGGGAAACTGCATCAGGTGCAGCTAGCCGAAGGCAGTTCCCCCCCGAACTACGAAGTTGGGGAGCAGGTCACGGTGCTGCACGACCCAGCGAAGCCCGTTCGAGCGCGAATTCAGTCTTTTTCAAGTACCCTGCTGGCCTGGCTGACACCGGCAATCTTGGCGCTGATGGGCACAGTATTTCTGACCCTAGCCCTAGCGATGCGATTAACTTTCAGCCAGCCCCAGCCCATAGAAAAGGCTGCGTCCCAGTCAAGGTTTCAGTGATCCCAGCCAGATCTGCGAGGATCTGCGAAAGATGAGAGAATGAGGGCTTCAGTTTGATTACCCTTTGGAACCCATTGATATGGCTCAAATTCAATTTAAGCAAGGCGTTACAGAAGAAGTTATTCCAGACGTGCGTCTGACCCGCGCCCCCGATGGCTCAGATGGCACAGCAACCTTTTATTTTGACAACCCCAAGGCCCTAACAACGGATGAAGGGGGCGAGATTACAGGCATGTACCTGATTGATGAAGAAGGAGAACTCAGCAGCCGTGAGGTCAAAGCGCGATTCGTCAATGGTGAGCCTGTAGGGATTGAGGCGGTTTACGTGATGAAAAGCGTGGAGGCATGGGAGCGTTTCATGCGGTTTATGAATCGCTATGCCGAGCAGAACGGGCTGGGATTCACCAAAAGCTGATGGCCGTTCCCCATCCTGATGCCCCTGAGGGCGCTAGCGTTTGCTGCGCTGTTCTCACCGTCAGCGATACCCGGACACCAGAAACCGATCGCAGCGGCCAGCTCATCCAAACCAGCCTAACCGCAGCGGGGCATCGGGTGGGGGCCTACACCATTTTGCCGGATGAGCCAGCGCTGATTCAGCGGCAGCTAGCGCAGTGGGCCGACCAAGCTGAGCTAAAGGCGATGATCTTGAGCGGCGGTACCGGCATTGCCCCCCGCGATACCACCTATGACGCGATCGCGGCTCTGCTAGAAAAGACGCTGCCGGGATTTGGAGAAATATTTCGCTCCCTGAGCTACGCAGAAATTGGCTCGCGGGCCATTGGCTCACGGGCGATCGCCGGGGTTTATCAGGCTAAACTGGTTTTTTCGCTACCGGGGTCAAGCAGTGCTGTGCGGCTAGCGATGCAGTCCCTCATTTTGCCAGAGCTGACTCATCTGGTGGGATTGCTGCAGTAATCTACCTCTCCAATACAATGGCGCAGTATTTTGCCACCGTAGCTCGCGGCTTAGAATCACTAGCCGCTACTGAGCTAGAAAAATTAGGGGCTAAACAGGCGACGCCCGGCTTTTGCGGCGTTGAATTTAGCGGCGATCGCCCCCTGCTCTACCGCCTCAACCTCTGGGCGCGGCTGCCCTTCCGCATCCTGTTGCAGCTTGGCGAGTTTGCCTGTCAAGATGCCGACGATCTCTACCGGGGCATTCAAAAAATTGACTGGTCCCCCTACCTGACGCCGGATCATACCCTGGCCGTTGCCGCTACGGGCAAAACCCAGCAGCTCAACCACAGCCACTTCACGGCGCTGCGGGTGAAAGATGCCATCGTCGATCAGCAGCAGATGACTGTAGGCAGCCGCTCCAGCGTCGATACTGAAGCGCCCGACGTGCGGGTCAACGTGCATCTCTACCGCAATCGCTGCACCGTCAGTCTTGATAGCTCCGGCGACAGCCTGCACCGGCGGGGCTACCGTCCGGCCATGGGAGAGGCACCGCTGAAAGAGACTTTGGCGGCAGCGCTGATTCAGCTTTCCGACTGGCAGCCAGATATTCCCCTTTTAGATCCCCTCTGCGGCTCTGGCACTCTGCCGATTGAAGCTAGCCTGATGGCGCTCAAGATTGCGCCGGGACTCTACCGCGATCGCTTCGGCTTTGAAACCTGGCCCGATTTTGACGTGGAGCTGCTGGATCGGTTGCTTAAGGAAGCGGACGCCTGCCAGCTAGCCGACCTGCCCGCGCCCATTTGGGGCAGCGACCGCGATCCTGAGGTCATCCGGCAGGCCCGCACTAACGCCACCAACTGTGGCGTCGGGGATCAGGTGCAGTTTGCGATCAAAGATTTAGCGGATGTGGACGCTCCCAGCGATCGCGGCATACTGCTGTGCAATCCGCCCTACGGTGAAAGGCTGGGACGCGACGAGGATTTAGGGGCGTTTTACAAGCTGTTGGGAGATGTGCTGAAGCAGCGGTTTAAGGGCTGGACGGCCTATGTGCTCAGCGGCAATAAAGCGCTGGCTAGCTACATTGGATTGAAATCCTCTGAGCGGATTCCGGTGTTTAACGGTTCGCTGCCCTGCCAGTGGATGAAGTATGAGCTGTATTAGGGATCTGTATTAGGTTAGGGCGATCGCGGCCTGCATCATGCCGGTAGGGACAGCCAGCCAAAGATTCTTTCAGCAGACAGCGTTAATTCGATGCCGGACAAAACAGGTAAAGGGGCTGCACCCTGATATAGCTGCAGGCGGGAATCGGCAGAGATAGTCAAGATGCTGTCGGTTCCGGGGTCAAGCAGCCAGCCAAGTTCCGTCCCCTGCTCAATGCAGTGCAAAAGTTTCGCCAACAGCTTGGTCTGGGATTGATCGGGAGATAGGATCTCAATTGCCCAGTCGGGATAGGTTTCAAACCGATTAGCAATGCGGCCTGAAGCTGCTCGCGGAATTCGCTGCCAGCGAAACACAGACACATCTGGCACAATGGCGGCCCCGCCAAACACGCAGCGTAGTTCAGGAAAAGCATAAGCCGTTTGATTAGGCTGAGCCGCCGCGTTAATAACCTTGATTAGCTCACTCTGCAGCAGGCTGTGCTCTCCCTGAGGCATAGATTTTTGGAGAATCTGATTGCTGATAAATTCGCTGGCAGGTTCAGTTTCTGGTAGTTCCAGAAAGGTATCTAGCGTTAGAGAGGCAATGGAAACGGGTGTCATCGTGCATTGACCGTGGCTGCCTTTATCCTACCGCTATCGCCTCTGTCTTCCGGCTTGATCGCTCTGTCTCTACGGTCAGCAATTGGCAATAGATCGCTAAGCTAAAGGGGAAACTGCCCCACAGCCTTGCCCAGTACAAGCTTTAATCATGCAGCTATTTTCTAACCGCCCTGCTAAGCCCCCTGAAACAGTTCCCTCTAGCAGCGGTGGTTTAGGCACGTTTGGCGGCGTCTATACGCCCTCCATTTTGACTATCTTGGGCGTGATCATGTATCTGCGCTTTGGCTGGGTCGTGGGCAATGTAGGGCTGTTGGGGACGCTGCTGATTGTGACCCTGTCTACGGCGATTACCCTGCTGACGGCGCTTTCAATCTCGGCGATCGCTACAGACCGAGTGGTACGAGTTGGCGGGGCTTACTACATGATTAGCCGCTCTTTAGGGGTTGAAACCGGGGGCGCAGTAGGCATTCCCCTCTACTTTGCTCAAGCCCTCTCCGTAGCGCTCTACACCATTGGCTTTGCTGAGAGCGTCGTCGGCGCGTTTAGTCAGCTCAATCAGACCTATGTGGCGCTGATTACCACGATTGGCGTGGCGGCCCTAGCGCTGATATCGGCTAAGTTTGCCATCCGGGCCCAGTATTTTATTATGGCGGCGATCGTCCTGTCGCTGATTTCACTCATCTTTGGCGATTCGTTAGAGCCAACTCGAATTGAGATGTGGGGTACACCAGGGGGAGAATCCTTCTGGCAGGTTTTTGCCGTCTTTTTCCCAGCGGTGACAGGCATCATGGCGGGCGTCAACATGTCGGGCGATCTGCGCAATCCCATCCGCTCTATTCCCATCGGCACCCTGGCGGCAGTCGGGACAGGTTATTTGGTTTACATGGGATTGCCGATCCTCCTGGCGACCCGGGCTGATGCCGCCACCTTGGTCGCCAATCCGCTGATCATGCAGCAGATCGCGTTTTGGGGGCCAGCTATTTTTCTGGGGGTTTGGGGTTCAACCCTTTCAAGCGCCCTCGGCAGCATCATGGGAGCGCCTCGCATTTTGCAGGCGCTGGCGCGAGACGGGGTATTACCCCGGTGGATGTCATTCTTGGGCAAAGGCAGCGGCGCGGATGATGAGCCGCGAATTGGCACTGCCGTCACGCTGGTAGTGGTGATTGCCGCCGTCTATATCGGCGATCTCAACCTGATTGCCCCCGTATTGACCATGTTTTTCCTCACGACCTATCTGGTCTTGAACGTTTCTGCCGGTGTGGAGGGCTTTCTTAAAAGTCCCTCCTTTAGGCCCCTGTTTCGGGTGCACTGGTCGCTATCGCTGCTGGGGGCTATTGGCTGTCTAGCGGCCATGCTGCTAATTAATCCGGTGGCTACTGCCGTAGCCGGACTGATTGTTTTGGGCTTTTATTTTTGGCTACAGCGGCGAGAGCTGAGTGTTACCTGGGGCGATGTGCGCCAGGGACTGTGGATGATGATGTTGCGCACCAGCCTGTTTCAACTGGGTCAGCGCAGCGAAGCCGATGCCAAAAACTGGCGACCTCACTTTTTGGTACTGTCAGGAGCGCTGCCCCGGCGCTGGGGGCTGGTAGAGCTAGCCAATACCCTCAACCACAATCGCGGCTTGTTTACGGTGGCGAGCATCCTGCCGCCGGGTTCCCGCGATGTGCCCCGTCAGGAAAAGCTGGAAGAAACCATTCGCAACAACCTGCAAGAGCGAGGCATTCAGGCTTTGGTGCGGCTCTCTACGGCCCCTGATCCCTTTGAAGGGGCACGGCGGCTGGTGGAAATTTATGGGCTAGGGCCAATGGTGCCCGACACGGTGATTCTGGGGAATAACGAGGAGCTGAGCACCCGCGATCGCTACTGCTGGCTGATTGATCAGCTGCATCAGTCGGAGCGCAACGTGATTATTTTCCGCGATGCGCCGGAAATTCGCCCCAACCGCCACCGCCAGATTGACGTTTGGTGGGGCGGCCTGTACGCCAATGGCGGCCTGATGCTGGTACTGGCGGATTTGCTGCGCACCAGCATTGAGTGGCGAGGGGCGACCCTTTACCTGAAGCTGATTGTGGCTGACAAAGCTGCCGCAGAAACCGCTAAGACCAATTTGACAAACCTGGCCCAAACCCTGCGGATCGGGGCCGTACCGGAAGTCCTCATCAGCGAAGATCGCCCGTTTGAGGAAGTCCTCCAGTCCTCCTCTAGCAATGCGGACATGGTTTTTCTCGGCATGGCCAGTCCGGGCAACGACTTTGGCAACTACTATGCCAAGCTGCAGCTCCGCACCCAACATCTCCCCCCTACCGTTTTTGTCTTGGCCGCGCCTAATTTCTCCTTTGCAGACGTGCTGATGGAATAAACGATGGCATAATAGTGCGTCTGTCGGTTACTAAGCGCCCTATGTCTTCTCCCCGTTCATTCACCTCAGACCTCACGGCCAATGGTCAGGCTCAGCCAGCCGATTTGAGCTTTCAGCTCCCAGATCCAGAAGACGAGCAAATTTCTGAGCCGGAGTTTTTGCAGCAGGTGGAGATGGCCTGGCAGGTTTGCGATCGCTTTGATTTGCAAACCGATATCTGGCGGGGGCGGATCTTGCGCACCGTGCGCGATCGCGAAAAGCAGAGCGGCGGGCGCGGCAGTGGCTTTCTCAACTGGCTGAAAGACCGAGAAATTAGCAAAACTCAGGCTTACAGCCTGATTGAGCTGGCCGACAGCGCCGACACCCTGTTTGCCGAGGGGATGCTGGCGCCTGAAAACGTCAACCAGTTCAGCAAGCGGGCCTTTGTAGAAACGGCTCAGTCAGCTCCAGAAGTGCAGCAGCTCGTCAGCGAGGCGGCCCAGCGGGGGGATGCCATCACCCGGCGGGAAGTGCGGCAGCTCTCGGACGAGTGGACAGCCATGACCTCTGACCTGCTGCCTGCCGAAATTAAGGAAAAAGCCGCTAGCGACACGATTCCGACCCGCTACCTAGCGCCCCTCGTGCGAGAGATGGAAAAGCTGCCGACCTCTCACCAGGACACGCTGCGGACAGAAGTGGCTCTCAACCCAGATGTGGACACGCTAAAACAGGTCACGGCTGAAGCCCGCTATCTGTCGAAATACTTGGCGGCGGCGGTGCAGGTGCAGGCCCTTAACCGGGACGACCTTAATCTAGAGCAAGCCTTAGAGGAAGCCCTGCGGGTTGGCTGTCTCAACGCCACCGCCGATCTAGTCAACCAGGCGGCTCAGCTAGAGCAGGCCGTCGCTAAGCTCTACACGTCTTGGCAGCGGGTGAAGAAGCTGGCCGACCGGGTCTATGTAGACAGCGGCGCCAGCACCCCTCATCTGCGATCGCTGCTAGACTGCCTGGGTCCCCTGACGAGCGAAATTATTGAAATTCAGCTTGGCGAGGCCGACAGTTCCCTGGCCCGCACCATTCGGCTGCGCGTGCTATCGACTGATGACGAGGCGGCATCAGACTGATTCAGCTAGGCAAACCCATAATGTTGATCGCCGCCTGGGGCTGCAGAAAATGCTGGGTCAGCAAAAAGCCCACAAACGTCCAGGTCTGATAGTCGCGGGACTGCTGCCCTATCCAGCCGCCACTGGGGCCATCAAAATATTCTGACCAGCGCCGTTGGGGGAGCTGCTGCATATAGCTGAAGCCGTTTTGCAGCGCCTGCTGACAGCTTTTTTCTAAATCAGCATCTTCAGCATCGGTGGACTTGGCTTCAGCCTGGTAGCGGCGAAAAGCGATCGCCCAAAACCAGGTCAGACAGGGCCAGTAACCGCCATTGTGGTAGCAGCCGGGCCGATTTTTGGGGTCAAACCCGGTGAGAATTTGCCATTGCGTTTCGCTTAAGGGGGGATGGCAGATCCGCAGCGGCATCTGGCCGATCAGGGCGTCCTGATGGTGCACCATCAGCCGAAATAGGCTGGCCTGCTGAGGCAGCGGCAAAATGCCAAACAGGGCGGCCAAGCAGTTGCCCAAGGTGAAAAAGCGGAAGTCAGGCCGTCCGGTGCGGACATTGCCCATCAGATAGCCACCGTCAGGGGCTAGCCAGGGCTGTAGCCAGTCGGGAATGGCAGCAGGGTAGACATTGTATTCGTTATCAATGGCGTCGCCGTACTGCTCTGTCGGCTGCCGCCGAGTTTGCTCTAGGGTAGACGCCGTTATCCAGTAGTGCTTCAGCAAAAACTGCCGCAGCTGGCTGGCGCGGCTAATGGCGGCGGTGATGAGGCGATCGGATTCAGCCTGCTGTGGGGTCTTCCCTAAGCGCAAAAGCGCCGCCGCGCTCTGCAACGCCCCGTAGAGCAATGCCTGAACTTCTAGCGGGCTGCCCCAGACATCTAGCGGCCGATCGATCATAAAAGCGCCGTCAGCCACTTCTAGCAGGGGCGTGTCTCGAAAGCCGGGCTGCAAAATCAGCGTCAAAAACCGCTGCAGGGCCGCCTGCAGGGCAGGCTGGCTAGCCCAGGCGCGATCGCCCGTATGCTGCACGTAAATCCAGCTCAAAATCGGCACCCACAGGCTAGCGTCATAGGCGCAGACCCGGCCAATGGCCCGCTGGCCGTAGTCCGCCACCAGTTGTCCCTGATGCTCACAGAAGCTGTTGGGGAAAACGCCGCGCGATCGCCCTTCTGTTTGCTGCAATTGCAGGCAGCAGTCTAGAAATCGCCGCACAATCCCAGGCCGATTGTCCAGCAGCAGGTAGATCATCACAGGCACGTTGTCCCGTACAAAAACTTCGCCGTAGTTGAGGTCGGCATGAAACTGCCCTGCCTCAGTTGGACTGACAGCGGCCACTGCGCCAATGTAGTCACCCTGGTAGCTCACCAGTGCCTGGTCATAGAGCAGCGATCGCGCTGTTTGGATCAGGGTTTCGAGCGTTGACATAGGACAGTTCAGCCTAGAAATCACATCCCTATGTTAAGTTGCGGGGCTAAAGTCATCCGCATTGCGGCTGAGCGCGTACTGCTTAATAGTGTTGCTTCGACCATTCGCAGAGGAATAAAGTCATGATTTTGAGAGGTTTTGGCGCGATCGCAGTGGTTGCGGCCATTGGCGCTGTCAGCATTCCCTTAAACGCTCAGGGTCAGATGGTCAGTCCCGCTTCCTTGAGCGAGCTAGATGCGCCGCTGTGCTATTTGGAAACTAACGAAGGTGGCCTCGTAGATCTATCCGAGTTTTGTGGCTCAGAGACAGACAGCAGCGCCGACACGGTGATCAATGCCGCCCCCACTCCGGTCCGGGCCGTCTCCAATAGCGCCCAGCCCGGCAGTCAGTCAGGCCGGGCCGCCCTCTCTCCCAGCAGCCGCAGTAATGATGATTCGCCCTGCTTTATCTTTGACGCTCAGGGCCGTCGCTGCGGTTAGAAAAGATAGGCTAGAGGTAGGCCAATCTGCACTGACCGCTAGCCCACTATGCCCTCTGAGATTACCCGCGCCGCGATCGAGCAAAAGGCGCTTGAACTTGGCTTTCACAAAATGGGCATTGCTGCTGTCCCCCCCCTGACGGAGGAACAGACCTTGCCGCCCGCCGAAACCGCAACCCAGGAGGCCCTCCAGCGCTGGCTGGCTCAGGGCTATCAGGCGGACATGGCCTGGATGGAAAATCCTAAGCGGCAGAATATTCGCCAGGTGATGCCGGCAGCGCGATCGCTGATTTGCCTAGCGCTCAACTACTACACCCCCCAGCAGCGGCCCGCTGGCCCCCAGTATGCCAAGATCTCGCGCTATGGCTGGGGCCGAGACTATCACCGCATTTTGCATAAAAAGCTGAAGGCGCTGGCCCAGTGGCTGCAGGCCGAAACTGACACCGAGACTCGCTACTACGCCGACACTGGCCCCGTTCAGGATAAATTTTGGGCGCAGCAAGCGGGGATTGGCTGGATTGCTAAAAACGGCAACGTCATCACCCGCGACTATGGTTCCTGGGTGTTTTTGGGAGAGATTTTGACGGCGTTGGAACTGCCCAGCGATCGCCCCCATACGGCTCACTGCGGCACCTGCCGCCGCTGCCTAGATGCCTGCCCCACCCAGGCTATTCGCTCAGCGGGCATCGTTGATGCTAACCGCTGTCTGGCCTACCACACAATTGAAAATCGCGCCGAAACCTTGCCTGAGGCGATCGCCCAGAATCTCAGCGGCTGGGTGGCAGGCTGCGATATTTGCCAAGATGTTTGCCCCTGGAACCAGCGCTTTGCTCAGCCAACCGATATCGAGGACTTTCAGCCCTACCCCTGGAATGTGGCTCCCCCTCTCAGCGAGCTAGCCACTCTCAGCGAGGCTGACTGGAACCAGCGCTTTCCGGCGTCTGCCCTGCGCCGCATCAAGCCCGCCATGCTGCGCCGTAATGCCCGCGCTAATCTCAGCCATCAGCCTGCCACAGAGACGTAGCCGCCGCTAAAGCGGCCAGGCTCCGCTGTTCTGATTCAGGCTAGTCAAAGGCCATTGCCAATCAGAATAAAAGGAGCCCAGTAGTAGGGATGGCTGAGGCGGCGAGAAACTGCTGGCGGCAGAGTACTGCGGCTGGTAAGAATCACTTCGGCGCGATCGCCGCTGAAGGTGGAAAAATTGCCGCTGATTAGAGCTTGCTGGGCGGTTTGCAGGGCCTCGGCCTTGGTCTGCCCAGCCGCTAGCGCCGCATAAAAGGCATTCATGAGGACCTGGGTGCCGCCATCGCTGACTTTCCAGAGAGAGGCGATCGCCGCCTTGGCCCCGGCATTTTGCATCTGGTAGCCCAGGCCCAAGATCTCCACGCCGCTGCCCAGTTCAGTGCTGCCTAGGGCCGTCTCGCAGGCGCTCAAAACCACTAATTCAATATTGCCAAACTGCCACTCGTAGCGAATATCCTGCAGGCTCACCGTTTCGCCGCTGCCAAACACAATAAACGACTCTCTAGGTTCTCCCTGGACAAAAGCGGCATGGGTAGCCAAATGCAAAACGTTGTATCCCCCCAGTCGCTGTTTCAAGTCCGCCGGATTAAACGACTGGTTCAGCAGCACATCCACGTTCCCTAGCTGAGCTGCTAGCGCCGCCACTTCAGCCGCCGTGTGGGGCAAATGATCAAACTGAAACTCCCGCCCCCCCACCTCTGGCACCGTGAAATTGAAGCGACATTCAGCGCAGGCCGCTGCCAACACCTGCAAGTCGGCAAGGGGCGCGGCATCAAAATTGGTGAGGGAAGCAGCGGTGATGTGGGTGAAGCGGAAGCGCTCGGCCAGCCAGCGATCGCCGTCGTGCAGGGCCGCTAGAGGCACGTAGCGCAGCGCTCCATCGGGGGCAAAGATGATCATTTCGGCTGCCGCCGCCGTCAGCTCAGCTTCTAGCGGCTCAATCAGCCACTGATAAAGCCGGTGAGCCGATGGCTGCACATCGCTGTTTTTATCAGCCAGGGCCTGACCCAATTCCACAATTGCCCGGTTCAGCTCAGCAGCCGCAATTTTCACCGGATAGCGAATGGGCGGCGTATTGGCCGTCACCAGGACTAGCTCTAGGCGATTTTCTAAAATTAGCGGGTACAGCAGCACCGTAGACTGCGGGAGCTGCTGCAGGTTGCGCTGCAGGGTTTGATAGTTTTCTAACTCCAGGTTGTGCCCAGCGGTGCTGACCCGTAGCTGATTCAGCGCGGCTACAACTTCAGCAGAGTCGAGAAACTTAAAGAAGCTGCTTTGTAATTGAGCTTGGCGGCTCTGAAGTGTGCTGAGTCGCTCCCTTTCCGCCACTGTCAGGCCGCCGTCATGTAGCCTCGCAGCTAGCCAGGCCAGCTCCTCAGCTTCGACGATGACCTGCTGATACAGATCTAAAATTTGCTGTTCCGGCTGCCAGTAATCAATGCCGCTAGCGGTTGCGGCGCTGCGCTGCACGTCCTGCAGGTAGTCGTCTAGCTCCTGCACCTTGAGCAAATCGAGGATACGCCGAGCTTCCAATATGCGATTTTGCTGCAGTAGCAGATCGGCCAGGGTGCGGTAGTCGCTGGCGATCGCGTTGGTGAAAGACTGCTGCAGGTGAACCGGCAGTTCTCGTAGCTCGCCACGAATCTGTTCGCGGATATTGATAGAGGCTTTGTAGAAGACAATAGCCAGGGCTGGCTGATTTTGCAGCGCAAACCAGTTACCCAATCGGCTCCGCACTAAAGCTTCCCCGGCGCGATCGCCAGTGGCCTGAAAGATAGGGAGCGCTTGCTGGTAGTGGGCGATCGCCTGGGGGTAATCCGCCAGTGATAAGTAAGTGTTGCCTAGCCGGGTGAGGGCAACGGCTTCGCCTTCGCGGTTGCGGATAACCTGAAACAGGAGCAGCGCTAGCTGGTGGTAGCGAATGGCCTGGGATTGATTACTGAGCCCCTGATAGGCACTGCCTAAGTTATTGAAAACACGAGCTAGGCCGTTAAAATCTTGAGTTGCCCGCAGCGGTGAGAGAGCTTGCTCGTAGTAGACAATTGCTTGCTGATAATTTTGGCGTGACCAATAGACATTGCCTAAGTTGTTGAGGGCATAAGCTTCCCTGTGGGGATTGGCCGCCGCCCGAAAAATAAATAAAGCCCGGCGATGATGGCGAAAAGCCTCAGGATAGTCACCCAGCGACCAATAAGTATTGCCTAAGTTAGTTAAAACGGTGGCAACCTGATCTGAGTTCTCAGCCAGCGTGTATAGCGTCAGGGCTTTTTCAAAAGTGGCGATCGCCTGCCGATAGTTGCTGAGATGCCTGTAAGCAGTGCCTAAATTGTTCAACACACCGGCTTCATCACTGCGATCTCTCGGCGCTTGCGTAATAGTCAGCGCTTGCTCATAGTAGTCCACGGCCTGCTCGTAACGGCTCAGTTGACTAGAGACATCGCCTAGGCTAACCAGCGCCGCCCTCATGCCACTGCCATCTTTAATAGCGCTAAAGAGGGCCAGCGATCGCTGCCAGGACTGCAAAGCTGCTGAGAACTGTCTAGCCCGGTACTGGTAGTTGCCCTGCTGCAGTAGATCAGTAGCGAGTGTCCGCTGTGCGGTAGCGCTGGCGGGCTGAGCTGTAGCTGGAAGCAGACCAAAAGGCTGAACTAGGGGCAGGGGACCCATCCAGAACAAAAATCCGAACACCAGTCCCGCCGCCGCCATCAGTCGCATTGCTTTCTCCTTTGAAGTCTCAACCCTGAGCAGGGCCAGAAAAGCTACAAACCCGGTGCGAAGATGAGAACGCCCAGCCTATGCCAAGAGTTCAGTTCCGATGAGCTGTCTGAGAATTTGCCCAATAGCAGTATTAGGCCACGACCTCCAAAATGACCGATAGGGCCGCCAGCTTCTCCGTATCGATGCCGCTGACGCCGCCGCGTAGCTCAACATCAGCCCGCGTAGACTGATCCAAATTGCTGAGCAGCGCATTGACCACCATCAGCGGCTCATCTTCTTCAGTTTCAGTTCCCAAACCCAGGGGACTGCCTGATCGCGTACCTCTGGCGCCGGCAATTTGTTGTATACCCTTAAGCGCATCCCGCAAAGGCTGAGTGCTAGCCAGCACCAGCACTTCAAAAAATCCGGCTGTCCCCGAGACGCAGAAGTGAAAATTTTCGTCGGTGTCGTTGGGATCGCAGTAGTTGCGGCCTGCCTGAGGCGGTGGATTTTGGGGGACGACTACGGTTTGCCCGGAGTCTACCAGGGCGGCGCCTTCAGGATCTTCCCAGTTGACCGGGTGCAGTATCGTAATTCGCCCGGAGCTGCCAATCACCAGGATGCCTAGGTAGAGACTGCGCGGCTCGTTATTCACCACCTCAATCTGGATTTCCGTGCCCGGTCGCAACTGCTGAATTTCAGCGTTGACTCGCTGCGCCACAATTCCATCGCCCCGGCTGCTAGAGCGAGCAAAGGTGCCCCCACCCTGCACCGGCTTGACCTCAACATTCACCGCCAAATTTGACGTATCGCTATTTAGAACCGAGCGTAAGACCAGCCCGGCCAGCAGCATCTTCAGCCGGGGGCGCAGGCGGGCGATCGCCTGCTCGGCTGTTTCTGCCGCCCGCCCAAATGACGCTTCAATCGGAATCAGGTCGGCTGTCGTCAGGCCAATTCCGCCAGGTTCACCCTCAGTCACAACGCCGCGCGATCGCCCCTGCGCGATCACTTCTGGCGTGAGGCGGCTGACCAGGTAATCGACGGTTGAAGTCTGGTCAATTGCGATCGCGGCCATACGGTTAAGGTTGTTAATCTCAGACTGTACACCCGGCAGCACCGCCGCCAAGGACGGATGCAGGCCCAGCTTCATGGTTAGATCGTTAGGAACCCCCCGTATGCGCTCTCGCAGCAGCATACCTGAAGCCGATAGCGATCGCGCTGCCTGCAGAGTGCCGTAGCCCACTAGCCCCTCCCGCCGGGTTTGCTCAACCTGTCCCAGCGCGTTACCCTGCCCGTCAATCAGGTTGAAAATAGCTCCCTGCTCAAAAGAGCGTAGGCTTTGGGAAGACACGCCCCCTAGCCAAAATTGCATTTCACCTGAGCTAGCCTCCGCCAGCACCACCGCTTCGGCTGAGGGCGCTATGGCCTCAACCAGATAGACTGGCCTGTTTTCGTAGTTCTGGTCGGGAGCGGTCTGATAAACCGGCGTTTGGGCTAGCTGCGAATTGTTGGCAACATCGCGTGTCTGCCGGGCCAGGCTAGTGAAAACCGTATCTAGCATCTGGCTATTAGGCTGCTGCCAGAGGTAGTGAGTCAGCGTGTAGGTAAACGCCCCGGCGAAGAACTGACCTTCTCCAGTGCCAAACGTGGCGTCTGCGGCTAGCTGATTGGCTCCGGCAGATCCCATCGCCACCCCTTTGGCAATGCCCGCCGCCCGCCGCGCCTTCAGGTCTTCGGGGGTTAGTCCTAACTGCTTCATCCATTCGGCCTGGTAATCCAGTTCAGCGGTGCTGGGCTGGGCGCTGACGCCGGCGATGCGGGCATCTTCAGAGCGAATTAGAACGTTACCGCGAGTCCCCCCCCCGGAATGACAGCTGTCTAAAACCATAGTCACCTGATCGGTTTTCAAGGCCGACATCAGTAAAAACAAGGTTTTGCCCATAATGTCATTGACCTGACCGTCCTGAACCTCCACGCGGGCATCGCTAGGTAAGATGGTGCCGTTAAAACCTTGAAAATTCTCATTCCCTGGCGCGCTTGACAGCGCAATCGGATCGGGATCGCGCACGTAGGAACCATGACCGGAGTAGTGAAAGACCACTACATCTCCCGGTTCAGCCTGATTGATCAAGTGACTTTCAAAAACCGACAGAATATTGGCCCGAGTGGGCTTCATCTCGGTCTCATCCGTCAGCATTAAAATATCGCTGGGACTAAAACCAAAACGATGAATCAGCAACTGCCGCTGCATCTGCACGTCAGTCAGACAGCCCCGCAGATTTTTGACTCCACCCTGATACTGATTAATGCCGATGAGCAAAGCCAGCTTGCGCGGAGCCGGCTGAGCTAGAACACGAGCCGCGCGATCGCCCTGGTAAAAAACGTCAAGCTGATTCAGACCAATCGCAGCAAGGGCAGAACCCGTAAACTGTAAAAACTGACGGCGTTTGATAGCAGGCATGGGAAGTCTCCATCGGGGGCGGGCTTACAGAAGTAATGTCTACTTTTACCTGGATTTGCGGATTAAGTAGTGGATTCGCAAAATATTGTTTAAGTTAGCCCTGAGGCCAAACAACATTCACTCAGCCTGGATTCTGCCGGAGTATATTTCACGGATGCCTGCACTTATTCAGTCACGCTGTTGTCGCGCTGCTGAGACAGCCGTAATATTGATGCTGGAATAGTCCGCTGTATTGCATCAGCAATCAGTTTCTGCCCTGCTTCACTCGGATGAATATTGTCATTTGAACGGTAAGGATCAGCCTCACGCTGCTGTAGGGCATTGTGAAAAGCTTCATGCAGCGAAAAAGTGGATATCCCCAGATCTGTAGACAAAGTATAAATTTGCTCGTATCCATTTTCCTGTTGTCCGGTTCTTGCCTCGCTGCGTGTCGGATGCAGAAACAGGAAGACGTGCGGGGTCTGCTGTTGCGCTAACAGCAAAAACTCCTTTAAATCGCTGATGCCCTGATCTGTCGCCAATGCGATATCCCTGTCACTAGGCTGAACTATCGCCGGACGACGGGTAATTTTGGCGAAATAGCGGGGGAGATAGCGAGCGATCGCTTCCTGTAGCGCTGAAACGGGAGCTTTCTGCGGATGCGTATTGAGATCTAAAGGTTGAAAGGTGGGATTATCATAAGCATCATGACTAGAAAGCAGCAAAATGACTACATCAGCTTCGAAGAAACCGTAAGCTTGAGCATAGGCCAACCAGTTGCCCGGCCCCCAGCTTCCAGCGGATATATTGCCAACAATGACCTTGCGATTAAGCTTCTTTTCCCAGGCTGCAGCCAAAAGAGACGTTGCTAGCGAGTCTTGATCGGTAAGACTGCCCCCATTCAAAACGGAATCTCCAAAGACCATTACTCGTATTTCACTATCAAGTTTTTTCTTTTCCGCAAACAATTCGCTTCGCATCCCGTATTGATTAGTAATGAAGCGGTTGCCAAATCGAAAAACATCTTGATTGGGCTGGTATAAATATTCGACTGTAGGGTGAGGACTGGATAGAGGAGGAGAACCTAAACCCAAACTAAACCGCGCCAATAGCTCTCCGATTGCCAGTATGAACAGGCCCAAAAATCCTGCGGTTTTCAATATCTTTCTAGGCATAGTCAGCATCTATACACTGCGGCATGTGTACAAATATTAATTAAAAGCCTCTTTTCTAGCCAACTTGGTTAAGTTTTATAGAATTGACTGTTAGCTTTTGCTTTTGGCATCCCCAAATTCTTTTGGCTTTATGAATATTGCGTTCTCTAAATCTCCAATTAAAGCAGAAGATTTGCCGCCACCTGAATCAAAACAAACAGGATGGCCTTGGACCGATCAACGTCATCAGAAAAATCTGCCTTTCGAGACTTCAAACTATCCTTTGATTAGCATTGTAACGCCTAGCTATAATCAAGGTGAATTTATTGAAGAAACTATCCGCTCAGTTTTGCTCCAAAATTATCCCAAGATAGAGTACATCGTTATTGATGGAGGTAGCAGCGATCGCACTCTCGAAATACTTGAAAAGTACAATCAGTGGATTAGCTATTGGGTTAGCGAACCTGATCAGGGACCAGCCGATGCCATAAATAAAGGGTGGAAAAGAGCGGCAGGAAGCATTCTTGCCTATATCAACTCAGATGATGCTTACTTACCCGATGCGCTATTTGTAGCGGCTCAGGCTTTTCTGGAGAATCCTGAAGCTGCTGTCGTATGCGGCAATGAAGTCAGAATTGATAAACATGGATTTTTAACTGGAAAATCGGATGCAAAAGATATTAGCTACCTGTCTCTCTTAAATCTAGAATTTATTCCGCAACCGGCAACTTTCATCCAAAGAAAAGCGTTAGAAGCTGTAGAAAGCATTAATTCAAAAATCAGCTATATATTTGATTTTGAGCTATGGATAAAAATTGCTCGTCACTATCCAATTAAAAGGGTCGACTACTATATGGCAGCCACTAGATGGCATGAGCAAACAATTACTACAAAACAGCGATTAAAAGTAGGGCAAGAACTGGTTAATTTAATAACCGACGAATTAGAAAAAAGCCATCTTTCTTTAAGCAAAACTGAAAGAGACAATTTACTAATTAAGGTTAACTTACTAGCAGGAAATTTGTGCGTAGAGACAGGAAATTTTCCTGCAAGCTTTAAGTACGTCCGCAAAGCATTTTCAATAAATCCTCAGGGCAAATTATTGGCGAAAATAATAGTGGCTTACTGGCAAAGCTCATATCTCTATTTAAGAAAGCTGTTGCCGCTCGACACGTCACTATTTGCTAATAGCGAAAAGCACTGGTCGGAAATAGGTTAGGTTCAACCCCTAAAGGATCAAAAATGAACATTCTATATGATGGGCTTGTATATTCTGTTCAGCCTGCTGGAGGTATCAACCGTTACTTCAACAATTTAATTACTTACCTACCAGAAAGCATCGCGCCGTCCCTAACGCTCTGTAAACCCTTAGATACTGGCTATACAGCAAATTCAAGACTTAAAAAATTTACTAATCAACGGCTTGAAAACTTGCCAAAGCGTCTTTCTCTTTTATCAGCAAGACTTTACTTCAGGCAGGCCATTGATTTCCAGCAGTTTGATATTCTTCATCCTACATACTACTGTTTGCTATCCCGTCAGAGATTGAATAAATGTAAAATTCCAGTTGTTGTAACCGTATGGGACATGATTCATGAAATTTTTGCAGACCAAATAAAATTCAGCAGTCGCCACATTCAGATGAAGCGACAAGCAGTTCTATCTGCAGATGCAATACTGTGTATATCAAAAAATACGAAAAAGGATTTACTAGAGAAATATCTGATTCCAGAAGAGAAAGTTGAAGTTACGTATCTAGCTTCAGACATAGATATTAGCATGTCCTATGGTTCAGAACCGACGCCTTCAAAGCCTTATTACTTACATGTAGGTAATCGTTCAGGATATAAAAATTTTGACTGTCTGCTGCTAGCTTTCTCAAAAGCTGTTTCTAGTCAGCCAGACTTACTACTTTGCGTAGTTGGCCCGCCCTTCGATAAAGCTGAGAAGGAACGGATTTCTCACTTGAAATTGGAGAACAACGTTGAGCACTTTGGCTATGTAAAGGATCACCACTTAGCCAAGCTCTACCGCTGCAGCATAGCACTTGTTTATCCCTCACGCTATGAGGGATTTGGCATTCCGCCTTTAGAAGCCATGTCCTGTAAAACAGCCGTCATTGCGGCAAACTGCGCTAGCCTCCCTGAAGTAGTAGGCGATGCCGGGATACTGTTTAATCCAGATTCGGCTTCTGATTTAGCAGATATTTTAATCTTCTTGCTCAAAAATTCTCTGGAACGAGATTTTCTTATAGAAAAAACTTATAAGAGAGCAAAGATGTTTAGCTGGGAAAAGACAGCAGCTCAAACAACAGACTTGTATCAGCATATTTGTTAACTAGATCGTCAACGGGCTAGAGATTTATATTTTTGCCAGGAATCAGAAGCTGTTAATTAACTGATATCACTCTAATGCTCAAAATATTAGCAAATATACTGTTTTTTTTCTCTTTAATGCCTTTCGTGTCTCCTTATCCAATAGGCTCTGATGTACAGCCTTTAGTAGGATTAGCAGCATTACTGTCTATTGGCTTTTTATGGTACAAAGATCGATTTTCTTTTAATAAGATAGATTTAATATTTATAGCTATCTCAATTTTGTCTCTGACGTACTTTAACTCTATGTACGCCACTGACTTTATCTTGAGAAAGAGAATAGGATTGCTTTTTGCATTTTTGATATATTATGCAATCCGAAAAACATACATTTTTTTTAACTTTAAAGTTTTCTACTCTGTCGTCAATATTTATTTCTGGGGGGCGATCGCTCACCTACTTTATCCAGAAAAGTTTTCTCAATTTGGAGGAATGTTCATTCGCGTAGTTAAGCAAAGTAGTTTAGAACATCTTTCATATCGTGGAGTTTCATCTTTTTGCCCGGAGCCTGGATTTTTAGGTGCAATATCTGTTTTTTTACTACTAGTTCTAATCCATTTTAATAAACGAGAGAATATTCACATATTCTATAATATTTCCACGGCCATAATGAGCATTTCGATGGTATTGCTCTCTAAATCAGGAACGGGATACATATTTCTTGCATTCCTAACGGGATACTGGCTGCTCGATAAGATTGTATATGAACGTAAAGTAAATTACCTGCTTACTCTTTTCTCTTTGTTTTTATTAAGTGCCTATGGTTTGATTCAAATTTCGTTTTCAGGAAGAGGCTTTTCAGTATTCAAGCAGGCTATGAATAATCCCTTTAGCCTTATTCAGGATGCTTCAGTTGCTCATCGACTAAGCAACGTTTGGATTTCTCTGCTGTCTCTAGTCAGATATCCGCTTGGCACAGGGGCTGGCAGCTTCTCCTTTACATCCAGCAAAATTTACTATGAGTATAATTTGTACTCTCATTTTCAAGATGTTGAGAGCGAAACAACAGATATCGTGTCAGCCCTAGCGCAGTACAACGTAGAACTAGGTCTATTCTTTCTAATTTTCATAGTCATAATCTTTTGCAACACGTATGTATCTAGCTTTTCAATAGTTTGTAGAACTTTTTCGTTTCTGTTTTTACTAGCCTCTTTCTCAGTCGCTTTCCCACCCACATGGCTTCTACTAGCCGTTACATCTCGAACTTCGCAAAACAAATTTTTGCTAAAAGGAAGACAAACTCTCAAGCAAGGGCAAAATTTATATCTTTATAAACAGCTCTGTGAAGCTGACAGAAGATAATACGTGCTGCTATTTGAAATATTTTTTCAAGGCATGACAAAAATTAGCGTTGTAATTCCTACTTTAAACAGCGAATGCACTCTAGGCTCAACAATTTTATCGTTAGTGAGTCAGCGCAATGTAGATGTCAAAGTTATAGTTGTTGATAGCGGTTCAGAGGATAGTACTTTAGACATTTGTCATCGCTGGCAGATACAGGTGCTGTATGCAGAACCGGGAAATATTTACCGGGCGATTAATGCTGGTTTAAGCAAGTTAGATACAGAATGGTTAGCTTATATCAATTCGGACGACTGGCTTTATCCCAACAGCCTATTTCGGCTAACAAACTATGGACAGAGGCTTGAAGCAGACGTAGTTTATGGAAACTGTGACTTCGTCGATGAAGAAGGGCGTTTTGTCTATTCCTTTGCTTCAGCTCATCCTAAACAGCTCTTATCTCTTTTTCAGGCAGGAGTTTTTGGTTTTGCTCAGCAAGGAGCTATTTTTCGCCGAAGCCTTTATGAGAGCCTGAGCGGATTTGACGAGACTTATCAGTTGATTGCGGATGCTGACTTTTACTTTCGTGCGCTGAAGAAAAATGTTAAATTTGCTCGATTACAAGATCCGTCAGTTGCTTGTTTTCGCATACATGAAAATCAGTTAAGCAACTGCAGAGAGCAGGAAATGCAGGCTGAGAACTTCAGGCTTCGACCCCAAACAGACATAATTACAAGTGTTCAAGCTTGGACAACGCTGACCCAATGGCGTTTCAGCAATCTGCCACACTATATGCTTCGTCTGTTTAGACAATCACTTTTGTCAAACAAGCTAAAGGTTACCTCGTCAATGAAGGCATACGACCATTTGACTCACCGCTAACGGTTTATGAAAAGTCTGCACGTCATTCCTTCCATATCATTAGCTCGCGGTGGTCCTAGCCACGTGGTAATAGGGGTTGTGAAAGCTTTGCGCGATCGCGGCGTTGATGCTCAGATCATCACAACTAATGATGATGGTCCTAGGCTAACGCTGAGCGTGCCCTTAAATAAACCAGTTACTTATGAAGGCGTGCCTGTTCGCTTTTTTCCTAAACAAAGCTCATATTCATCAGCCTTTAAGTTCAGCACTGAAGATACTTTTCTCTTCTCTGCAGAGATGACCCGATGGCTTTGGCAAAATCTTCGTCAGTATGACATTGTCGAAACGCGCTATCTTTTCTCCTATCCGTCGGCTGCAGCTCGTTTAATTTGCCAACTGCAGCAGATTCCCTACACTGTTGATCCGATTGGACAACTATGTCCCTGGGCGCTGGCTCAAGGGCAGCTAAAAAAGAAAATTTATAGCATTTTGATTGAACGCCGCAATTTAGCAAAGGCTGCTGCTATTCAGTGTTCTTCACGCAGAGAGGCCCAGGATGTCTGCCATCTTAAGATCAAATCGCCCACCTTCATCGCCCCTATTGGCGTAGAAATTCCTGGACACCGATCAGACGTCAAGCAGGCATTGCGTAAGCTATATCAGCTTGCAGAAGATACTTCGATCATCCTTTTTTTTTCACGTCTGCATTACAAAAAACGTCCCGATATATTAATTCAATCTTTGAGTTCTTTAGCAGTCACAGAAGCTTCGTTTCATTTAGTATTAGCGGGTTCTGGTGATTCAGGCTATGTCGATCATCTGAAGCATTTAGTCTCGTCTTTAGGTTTAGCAGATAAGATAACTTTTGCTGGATTTGTAACAGGCACCGAAAAAGAAATGCTGCTTCAGGGATCTGATATTTTTGTGCTGCCTTCTTTCTCTGAAAACTTTGGTATCGCTGTTGTAGAAGCGATGGCGGCTAGCTTACCCGTTGTTATTACTCCAGATGTTTATATTTCTGACGAAATTGCTGCAGCCGAGGCTGGACTGGTTGTGCCGGGTGAGGTGCCTCAGCTCAGTGAGGCGATCGCCTCATTGCTCGCTTCCCCAGAGCTGCGGGATCGCTTGGGCAAAAATGGCAGACGCTTAGTTGAAAAACAATATGCTTGGCCCGCGATCGCCCGTTATTTAGTTTCTGTCTATGAATCAATCATTGCCCAAAAAGAGCTGCCTCAGCCTTTCTCCGCAGACGCCAAATTTTGAGCCGTTAAAATCTTGAACTACTTGACTTTAACGTCTGTTAGCTGTCATCACCAAGCTAGCAGGCGCGGTCAATTTAAAGGAAACTACTTTCAAGAGAAGGCTGGCGTACATTTGGGTAATAACTGCAGGCGTGAAGCTCTTTTCAAAGCAAAATCTTCCCCTTTTTCCCATCTGCTGAGCAGCAGAGATATCGAGACTGAGATAGCGAATAAACTTAGCCAGAGCTTTGGCATCGCCCGGCTCAAAAACAGCCCCGCAGCCAGTTTTTTTCACCAATTGCCCCAAGGAAGAATTTTTCTCGCTGATAATTGCAATAGGACGGCCTGCCGCTAAGGAAGAATAGAATTTGCTGGGAGCAACCAAGCCTTCAAATCCGCTGCGAATTGTGACTAGAGAAAGGTCACAAGCCGTTAGGGAATAGGGCAATGTATCACGGGTCTGATAAGGCAAAAACAGGCAGTTGGTCAGGCCTAAACTTTGAGCTTTTTCTTGGCACTGATGGCGCTGAACTCCCCCCCCAATAAAGACAAATTGAATGGGTTTATGGCGGAGGTAGGTCGCCGCCTTCATCACGGTTTCTAAATCATGGCAGCGCCCCATATTGCCAGAGTATAGAACGGTGAATGGCTCAACTAAATTGTGTTTCCAGGCAAACCAGTTGCGATCTTTGGCAATGGGCACAATTTGTTCTGGATCGGCCCAGTTGTGAATCACTGAAACTTTGGTAGCTAGCTCCGGGTGATAGTCCACAATTCGCTGCTTCATGGCCGGACTAAGAACAATAATTGCCTGAGATCGCTGCCAGATCTTGTAGTTGACCCGGCGCCAGGAGCGAGCGAGCCAGTGATGGGCAGGGATAACCTGAGAAGCGATTGCAATGTCCGGGTAGAGATCGTAGAGCAAACAAACATAGGGCAAACCTAAATATCGCTGCGCTAGGTAGCCCAAGAGCGGTAAAAAGGGCGGCGCTGTCGTTACCAACAGTACGTCGTGGCGGCGAGCAGCCCGCAGCAGATAAAAAATGGCATGGCAGCAAAATAACAGCCCGCCAATAGCTTTACCGCGAATTCGATTAAACCAGAGTCGAGCAATAGGCGATCGCTTTACCACCAGCCGCTCCGATCTTTCTACTGCCGGGGCTGAGATTTGATCAAAAGCATAGCCCGGCTGGCCGGTAAACACCTCAACTGCGATATTGAACTGGCCCAAATTTTGGGCTAAATCCTCTATAAGCTGCCCGGTCGCGGCATAGTCCGGTGGATAAAACTGGGTGATGATGCAGAGCTTCAGCGCTTGAGGCAAAGACGAGAGCTGCGATCGCGCTTGTTGCGCGGCCTCAGGCAAATTATCGAGCTGATATCGGTACTGCCCGAACATGCTATCTCCTCGTGAATGGGTTCGGGAAAGCCAAACGGCTGTAAATGACAGAGTCGAACTACGCTATTGGGCAGTATTGGCTGCGCTCAGCGCCGCGTCATTGGCCTCTGCTAACAGGGCTTGAATCACCTGAAACTCAGCCGGAATGTTGGTCAAAAAATCAGCACCAGCAGCTCCTACAACGGCGTTATAAGCCTGAACCGTAGCACCCAGAGAGGCTGCCGCAGGACTACCAGATAAAAAACTGACTAGACGAGTCACTAGCTGCTGGGTTGGCGCTGCCGGCGCCCCCTGAGCTATCAGGCTGTTCTGCAGTGCTGCCGCATTGCCACCGGGAGAAACGAGCTGGCTATACAGGCTTGTTTGGGCGCTGCGATAGTCGGTAGCGGTAACGCCGCTGGCGAGTCCATTGGCAGGTGGGGCAAGTGTCCCTGCCGCTAGACGGGCGATCGATTCATCTAGAGCAGCGTCAATCGCTGCCGCGACCGGCGTGCCACGCACGGGGGTAGAAGGCAGCGGCTGGAAAGCACCACCGGCAATGTCACTCGTCGTGATGATGTTGCCAGTGACATCAGAGGCATTGCCCGTTTGAGCCTCTGCAGGCGCACTTCTCAATCCGATGATGAGACAACTTGCCAAGACTGAAAAGCCTAGCGGACGGCTAAATACTTTCATTCCTGAGACTCCTTGAGCTTCAAAAGATCAAAACCTTGTGCCGACCCCAACACCCATAATGAAGCGAGTGCCGTCCCCCGCTTCCCCCGTTACATCGGCCAAGGCCGGCGTAATCACTAAGGGGAAGTTGCGGAAAGGGGCTACAGAGACGCCTAGATTCAAGTCCTGCCCCGTCCAGTCCGCGATCACTGAAACTGGCTCGACGACTCGGACACCGACACTGCCAAAAATACCCAGATCATCATCACTGTCTTCCGGGCGGAAACGCCCACCCCCAGCGCCAACGGAAGCCGTTACAGAGCTAAAAGGCTGGCTGGGATCTTCTCTCAGGCGGAAAACCTTACTCACCACGCCGTAGCCGCTTTCTCCCCCATCGGGATCGCCAAAGGTGATCAGGTTTTCTACGCCCACCGCCACGGCCCAGTTGCCCTCAAACTGTCGGTGCAGCTTGAAGCTGACGCCGCCATCTTCAAACGCATCGCCCCGCAGATCCACAATGGCCAAAGCGACTTCTAAGCCGACCAGGTTACGCGCATCACCTAGACCAAAGCCTAAACTGATAGCCCCATCTGAGCGATTGGTGAATCTTGTTCGCTCTTGGAATGTGGCCCCAAAAAAGACATCGCGCCAGTCTGCGCCAAAGGCGGTTGGCGAGCCGACAGACGAGCCAGGAATGCCCAAAGCTCCTGTGGGAGCTACAACTAAGGTCGGCACCTCGGCTGGGGTATCGGGCAGCAAGAGCTGATTACGAATCGCCTGCAGTTCGGCTAGAGTCGGCCCCGGCGGCTCATAAGCCACGATGTAGTCAGTGGCGGCGTTGGTGGCAGCCAAAGCAGGGGCGCGATCGCGGGCGACCAGCGCCTGATAGACAAAAGCAGCGACTTCAGCACGGGTTGCTAGCTGACCGGGTCTCAGCAGCCCCACGTCAGGATAGTTGACCACAATTTGATCTTCAGTCACGGCCGCCACGCGCGATCGCGCGTAGTCCGGCACTGCTCCAGCATCGGCGTAATAGCGCATGAGAACGGTGCTGGCATCGGCTGAGGTAGTCAGTCCTAGACCACTGCCTAAAGCCAGCAAAACTTCCACCCGCGAAATGGGCTGATTAGGCCGGAAAGTGCCGTCTGGATAGCCGCTGAGAAATCCCAGAGCGGTTGCTGCCTGAATCGCTTCGTAACCCCAATAGCTGGGGTCAATATCGGTGAAGTCAATGGGCGATCGCACCGCCGAGCCGGAAAAAGCCTGCCGCACCAAAGCGGCAAACTCCACCCGCGTTACCGGCTGGTTGGGCCGAAACGTACCGTCTAAGAAACCTTTGATAATCTGTCGCTGCACTAGGGGCTGAATAAACGCCTGGGCCCAGTGCCCCTGAATGTCCGGCAAAGTCGCCCCTTGGGCCAGAACTGGCGGCGCTGCTGTAACGGGCTGCTGCCCCGAAGCGGCAGCGGCAGTCTGATTAAGTGTTGATAGGGCAGGCGCGGGCGCAGATTCAGCGGCCAGCGAAGCCGCTGTGAGGTTAGATAAACCTTGACTGTGGAGCTGCGAGGCTAAGCTGCTTAAGCCAGAAACTGCTGTGGACGGACGGGTTGTAGCGGTGGCCGCCTGAGACTTTTCTGGATTCAGCGCTGACGGCTCAGACTGCGTGGCTAGGGCTACGCCCACCAAGCCAAACAGTTCGGCAGTACCGCAGACAAGTAGACCAGCCAGCAGGTTTCTTGTCCCAAAAGACCATCCTCTCCGCCTCCGCTCTACTGTTTGGCAAATGGCTAGTCGCGTCATATCTCGATTCCTCACACCTAAATTAGGCTCTGAAAATAAGCTACTCAAGCTTTGAGCCAGCCTTTGCAAATGGTAATTAGAATTGGTCTAACTGACATTAAGAAATATTATTTTTGCCTGATATTTTTAACAGTATAAAAAGTGACTTATCCTCTATCTTTAGACACAAAATTCTGCTGGCAGCCGATTATGACTCACTGTAACCAAAGAATCAGAAAACCGATACCTGTAAAATTTGCCGAACAATTTTCTAGCAAGTCGGTATAAAATAATCAGCCAATTGAAATCCGGCTCGTTCAGAGGACAGCCTAATTCGATTCAAAAAATTAATAGCGGTAAGAAAAGCTACAAAAGAAACTCGAAACTTAGCAGAATCTAGTGAAGCAAGAATTGAGAGAAGTTCAGCTCTGGCTAGATTCTAGCCATGAGAAAAATCTAGCTATTCGCCTGAATCAAGAGCAATCAAGAATATGGGTTAGAGCCAATACTTCAAAGTTTTTTTGCTGATAGTGGGTTCCAGTTAGTAGCTGCTGATAGTCCAAAATTGACCAGATTTGACACTTCAGTAGATTTACGGGAAAGCTATTCTTCAAAAAGCGACTACGGCCCTAGTTAAGTGTTAGCTGTGATACTTTTTCTGTTGAGAGCGCTCCAGTCTGCAGTCATAAACCAGCTAAGTGAGTTATTTTTTATCAGAAATCGTTTTAGCCGTTAAGCTTATGGGGATCAAGTTTGTCAAGCAGCATCTAATTCTGCAGTAACGCTCTTTTGTTCATGGCCTTCTGGGTGACTATTTATTTATCTTGAAAGCTATGCTGACATTGGCTTTTACCACCTCTAAATGGCTGGGCGGCAGTAGTCTGGGACTAATTGGCTGGCTGCTGCTGGCGGGTTCGGGCTGGTCTCAGACTTTGCCGTCGCTCTCGGATTTTCCGGTGACGGAACCTGAGGCAACGGTTAGCCCAGTAGACTCAGCCAGTCCGGTGCTGCCCCCTGCAATCGATCCGGAGTATCGCTTGGGTGTGGGCGATCGCTTGGCTATAGAAGTTTTCAATGTGCCGGAATATAGCGGCGAATATCAGGTACTTATTGATGGCGCTTTGAACTTGCCAATGGTCGGACGAGTCTCGGTTAAGGGACTCACCCTAGCGGCGGCGGGCGAAGCCATTGGCACTGCCTACACGCCTTTGGTGCGGCGACCCTTGGTGACGGTTAGCTTACTGCAGCCTCGCCCAATTGAAATTGCGATCGCCGGTGAAGTCAGCCAGCCCGGCGTCTATACCTTGACCATTGAAGAAGGAGCCAAATTTCCCAGCCTGGTTCAGGCCATCCAAACCGCTGGCGGATTGACGCAGGTCGCCGATCTCAGTCAGATTGAGCTACGTCGCCCCCAGCCCAACGGAGCGCCCCAGATCAGACGGGTCAACCTCTGGACGCTGCTACAGCAGGGCGATCTCAGTCAAAACCCAGCCCTCCAGGACGGTGACACCCTGGTTATTCCCACCGCCGAGCAAACAGATTTGGCGGCTGTTAACCAGCTAGCCGCTGCCAACTTTGCCGAAGCCCCGGAGCAGGCTTTAAACGTTGCCGTAGTCGGTGAAGTGTTTCGCCCCGGTTCACACCAGCTAAATCTCGAAGCAGGCGAAGGTCAGCCGACTCTGACTAGAGCCTTAGAGGTAGCAGGCGGCATCACCCCTTCAGCCAACATTCGTCAGCTGGAGGTGCGGCGTCAGACCCGCAGCGGCACCGCTCAAAGCATTCCCATTGACCTGTGGGCCCTGCTGCAGGGAGGCGATCTGCAGCAGGATCTGATTTTGCAGCAGGGTGATACTGTAGTAGTGCCTACAGCCAGCGATCTCAGCCCTCAAGAGGCTGTACAGCTTGCCAGCGCCAGCTTTTCGCCCGACCAAATTGAGGTCAACGTCGTTGGTCGGGTGCAAGAACCCGGCGTTGTCACCTTACGGCCCAACACGCCGCTGAATCAGGCTTTGCTCGCGGCAGGCGGCTTTACCCGCTCGGCCCGCAAAGGAGAAGTAGAACTGATTCGCCTCAATCCCGATGGCTCAGCCACGCGCCGCGAGATTGACGTAGATTTATCAGCAGGTATCAATGATGAAACAAATCCGGTCCTGCGCCATCAGGATGTTATCGTCGTTTCGCCTTCCGGCTTAACTAATCTTTCCGAAAACTTAGGTGCTCTCTTCAATCCCCTGCGACTGCTGCTGCCGTTTACCCCTTTTCTCTTTTAAGCCAGTGCTGACAGCGGGAAAGCAAACGATTCTCTTTATCTATGGTTTGAGGAATTAGGTAATGGAACCCTATCAGCCCATCTTTCTCAGTGGCAATGATCACGCTGCGCCCCAGGTTTTGCAACTGCCTATACCTCAGACTGTTCTGGGTGACGATGAAGACGATTTCGATCTCCGTCAGATGTTGACGCTGGTTCGCCGTCGTGCTTTTTTGATTGTTACCGTTATGGGAGCCGTTCTCGCCGCTGCCGCCGCTGTTACCTTCACCCAAACGCCTGAGTATGAAGGCAAGTTTCAGCTCTTAGTTGAACCTGTCACCGCAGACGATGAACTAGCTCAGCTAACCCCTAACGTGGGAGGACTGGCTCAGGCGGCCTCAGGCTTGGACTACGATACCCAGATCCAGGTTTTAAAGAGTCCTGAACTGATGGCCCCCATCATTACTCAGCTCCAGCAGCAGTATCCAGAGCTAGACTACGAAGATTTGATGGAGTCCCTCACCATCGCCCGACTACGAGACACCAAAATTCTAGAGATCCGCTACCGGGCCACCGATGCAGAGGAAATCAAAACCGTTTTAGACCAGCTCTCAGCCGCGTATCTAGCCTACAGCCTGAATGAGCGCAAGACTAACCTTAGGCAGGGCATCCAGTTTGTCAATGAGCAGCTTCCGCAGCTAGAGCAGCGGGTAAATCAGCTTCAGGGGCAATTACAGACATTTCGTCAGCAGTATAACTTTATTGACCCTAGCAATCAGGCCAATGAGCTGAGTCAGCAGCGCATTTCGCTGCTGCAGCAACGGCTGACGTTGGATCAAGAGCTGGCAGCCGTGCGATCGCAGTGGCAAGAGCTACAGCAGAGCGTTGGCACCATTGCTGTGCTTAAAGAAGCCCCAGTTTATGAACAGCTTGTCAGTCGGATCCGGGAGCTAGAGGCCAAAATCGCTGAAGAGACGACCCGCTTTACCGACCAAAACCCGGCTATGGAGGTGCTACAGGAAGAACGGCAAAATCTGCTGCCCATTCTGCAGGACGAGGCCCGGCGCGTAGTCGAAATTGAGCGCGCTCGCGTTGCTAATAGTATTCAGGGATTAGAGAGCCGCAGCAGCCGTCTGTCCCAGTCTGAGGCGGTTTTGGCCCAGCGGATGCAGCAGCTTCCCGCGATCGCCCGCCAGTATGCCGATCTAGAGCGAGAGCTACAGGTGGCGACAGAAAGCCTAAATCGATTTTTGACCACGCGCGAAACGCTACAGATTGAGGGCGCTCAGGCCGAAGTTCCCTGGCAGGTTTTAGATGCAGCCGAGCAGCCCAAAAATCCGATATCGCCCAACATTCCCCGCAATTTAGTACTGGGCCTTGCCGCCAGCCTGCTAGTCGGCATGGCCGCCGCACTGGTGGCCGAAAAGCTAGATACGGTCTTCCACAGCGCCGACGAACTGAAGCAAAAAACGCAGCTTCCTGTTCTGGGCACCATTCCCTTCTGTCGTCATCTCACCTCGCTGCGTGCCTCAAATACTGAGGCTTTACCGATTATCGCCGGTCTACAGTCCGCCAGCGGCGCTTATGAGAATCACAGCTTTGTTGAGGCTTTTCGCGGCTTACATGCCAGTATTCGCTTTCTCGGCTCCGATCGCCCAGTGCGATCGCTGACGATTAGTTCTGCCCTACCGGGAGATGGCAAATCCACAGTAGCAATCAATCTGGCCGAAACCGCAGCGGCGATGGGGCAGCGGGTGCTGCTGGTAGACGCTGACCTGCGCCAGCCCCAGGTACATACTCGCCTAGGACTGCCTAACTTTCGCGGCCTGAGCAATCTGATTTCGACTCGGCTCTCTCTGCGACAGGCAATTCAGCAGTCACCCCAGTATGAAAACCTCTATGTGATTACCTCTGGCTCCATTCCCCCCGATCCAACTAAGCTGCTGTCTTCTCAGAAGATGAAGCACCTAGTCAACCGGGTCGATAAAGTTTTTGACCTAGTCATCTATGACACGCCGCCTTTAGCGACGCTGGTAGACGCGAGTCTATTAGCCACTCACATGGACGGTGTGGTACTGGTTGTCAGCCTGGACAAGACCCACTCTCCAGCGCTGATGCAGGCGCTAGAGCGCCTCAAGATTAGCCGCATTTCTATTCTGGGAACGGTAATCAACGGCGTCAAGCGTAGCGCTATGCCTGCCTACGACTACTATTACCGGCAGCGATCCTACGGGCCAGCCCCTGAACCCGTTGCCCTCAATGGTGCTGCCCACAACGGCAATGGCGCTGTCGCCAATGGTCGCCATTTTTGATAGTTACCCAAACGGCTTGGCCCACTGCTGGAGCGTCTTGAGCTGCTGGGAGGTCAGACGGGTGCGACGATTAGCCGCTTTGACATGATTTAGCGCCTCCCAAACCGGGAGCTGCTGGTAGCGGCAGAGGTAGGCAATGCAGATTAACGGCGATCGCTCCATGCCTGCTAAACAGTGAATATAGGTCGGTAGATCCTGCTGCAGAAGCTGATGAAGCTGACTGACGGCGGCACTGATTTGATCGGGCGTGAGTAAGCGGGGGCTGTGGCTATCGGGTAGGGGATAGCGCCGACAGTGAAAATGGGCGATCGCGCTGTCAGGCAGTTGCCCTTCTGCCAGGGGGCAAAGCGTTAGGATGGCCTGAATTTTGGCCTGTTGTAGATTCAGGAGATCGGGTTCGTTGGGAAAGGGGCCAACGGCGAGCCGATGGGGCAGGATCCAGCGATGGCAGACGGCTGCCGCAGAAGACTTGTGAGACGGGCGATCGCGCGATTGAAATAGCATAAAGTATTGGACCTGGGCCGCACAATTGATCCTGCCGTCAAGGTTTGATCTGCCAAACCTTGACGAACCATAATCGGCTTTATGTTAACCGAGAATTTCCCAGGTTGCTGACGCATCCACTAGAACAACAGAAAATCCTGCCTGGCTATCTCTAGCCTCAACTAAACGAGGCTTGCTGGTGTTTACCAGTGATAGAACGGCCTGAGAATTTTGAGCAGCGCTGTCAGCTCGCGGCATAATGACCTTTGATCCAAAGCAATCAACGGCATCCATATCTATGGCGACTCAGGCAGACCTGCAAACGAAGCTGCGCCAGCTCGACGGTCAGAGCTACAAAGCTTATAAATCAATTCGCGGTGACTATGCCTTTGACACCTTTACTCTGACGATTGACTACGTGCAGGGGGATCCGTTTGCCGCCCCCAGTCAGCTTCAGGTGAAAGTGCCCCAGGCAGTTGCGGGATTTCCGGCAGCGCTGTATAGCCACCCCAGCCGGGCGATCGCCCTGCAAGACTATTTAACTCGTCAGTTCGATCGCGCCGCTCAGTCACTCCGGCAAAAGCGCGGCTCCGGCAAGAGCGGTTTGATTTCGGTGATGAGTCCAGGGCAGGTCATTCTCGATCGCACCACCGCCTTTGTCACCCCTGAAACGGTTGAGCTGCGGTTTGTGGCCGGTTTACCGGCTTTTGGTCGCCGCATTGCTGGGCATCAGGCCGCGGCCATGCTTTGCGGGGATCTGCCAGAACTGATCGATCGCGCCCTGCTTTATCGCCAGCTCCAGGCCGATCAGCTATCCCATCACGTCAATACGGCAGAAGATGCCGACTGGCTGAGAAGCCAGCTCAGCCAGCGAGGACTGGTGGCCTTTGTGGCTGATGGTGCTGTTTTGCCCCGGCGCAGCGGCGTAGACGATCGCCCCCTGACGGCGCAGGTGACTCCTTTTCAATCGCCAGATTCCTTACAGGTAGCATTTGACTGCCCTCACGCTGGGCGGATTACGGGCATGGGCATCCCCAAAGGTATTAGCCTGATTGTGGGCGGCGGCTATCACGGCAAGTCAACGCTGCTGCGGGCGATCGAGCAGGGAATTTATAACCACGTACCCGCTGATGGGCGGCAGCAGGTCGTCACCGATCCAGGGGCAGTCAAAATTCGAGCCGAAGACGGTCGTGGCGTCACTGGAGTCGATATTTCGCCGTTTATCAGTCACCTCCCTCAGAATCGCTCAACCCAGCATTTCTCGACTCCCAATGCCAGCGGCAGCACCTCTCAGGCTGCCAGCATCATTGAGGCAGTTGAGGCCGGGGCAACGGCGCTGCTGGTAGATGAGGACACCGCCGCGACTAACTTTATGATCCGCGATCGCCGGATGCAGGCTTTGATCGCCAAAGAAAAAGAACCGATTACGCCTTTCATCGACAAAATTCAGTCGCTCTACACTGACTACGGCGTCTCCACAATTTTGGTGATGGGGGGCAGCGGTGACTATTTTGACGTAGCCGATACGGTGATTGCCCTAGACAGCTATCAGCCCGCAGAAGTGACTAAAGCCGCTAAAGCGATCGCCGCTCAATATGCCACCGATCGCGCGCCTGAGGGAGGAGAGCACTTTGGCACCGTCACCCAGCGCGTCATTTTGCCTGCCAGCCTGGATGCCAGCAAAGGTCGCCGTGAAGTCAACCTCAAAGTGCGCGACGTAGACGAACTGCGCTTTGGCACAGAAGCGGTAGATCTCGCTGCCGTAGAGCAGCTAGTAGAACCTGGGCAGGTACGGGCGATCGCAGCGGCTATGGTCTATGCCCAGCGCCATTACTTTGACGGCAAGCAGCCTTTAGCCACCGTCTTAGACGCCGTGATGCAGGATCTTGAACGGCAGGGCCTCGATATTTTGAGCGATCGCATTGTCAGCGATTTTTCTAGCTTCCGGCGCTTTGAGCTAGCGGCAGCCATTAACCGGGTGCGATCGCTCCAGGTTGAGCCTGCTTAAGCGAGCGGCTATCCAAGCCCTGTCAAAGCACTATCAAAGCAAATGCTTATACTTGTCCTCAGCTCCCAGCAGTTTGACCGCTTTTTTAATGTCTTGGGTGCGATCTTTGCGCACAATCAGCGTTGCGTTGCCGTCGCGCACCACCACCACATCTTCTAGGCCAATAGTAACAATCACCTCGTCCGGGTTAGCGCTGTAGACAATGCTGTCATGGGTATCCATGCCGACATGCTGAGCTAGCTCCACATTGTCGCGATCGCCCTTTAGCAGCCGCTCAATCGCATTCCAGTCACCCAAATCATCCCAGCCAAAGTCCACCGGCATGACATAGGCTTTCTGGGTTTGCTCCATGACGGCGTAGTCAATGCTGAGCTTGGTCAGGTCATGATAAGCCTCGGCCCCTTTGTGTAGCAGCGGCTTGATCAGCTCTGGAGCATGGGTTTTCAGCTCCTGCAGCATCACACCCGCCGGAAAAATAAACATGCCGCTATTCCAGCTAAAGCGTCCGCTAGCTAGAAATTCGGTTGCGGTGGCGACATCGGGTTTTTCGGTGAAGCGGCTAACCCGGTAGGCTGGTAAGCTGCCGTACTGTCCCGCTTCTGCCCCCTGCTCAATGTAGCCATAGCCTGTGGCTGCGTAGGTTGGCGTAATGCCCAGCGTGGCGATCGCCCCCTGCTGACTGGCTAGTTCAGCCGCCGCTAGCAAAGTTTGGCGAAACTTTTCGTCATCGTCAATCCAGTGGTCAGCCGGAAAGAAAGCCACAATGGCCTCTTCGCCGTGATGTTTGATGATCTCTAAAGTAGCCCAGGCCACTGCCGGAGCCGTATCTCTTCCTAGCGGCTCAACCAGCAGATTGGCTGAGGGTAGGTGCGGTAGTTGCTCTGTGATCCCCGCTGCTAAGTGAGAAGCCGTAATCACCCAAAGCGACTGCCAGTCCCCAGCTAGCGGCAAAAGTCGCTCAGCGGTTGACTGCAATAGACTTAAACCGCTGCCATCTAAACTCAAGAACTGCTTAGGCCGTTGCAGACGGCTTATGGGCCAGAAACGCTCACCTTTGCCTCCCGCTAAGATAACCGGGATCAGCGACTTACTCATGGGCTAACTCCGCCAGAAATTCCGTCTTATCCTAGCTTTTTGCCTCAGACCTCAGGCTATAATCACCGTAACATTGATTAACAAATCATCATTCTGCAAAGTTTTACACAGCGATCGGGGTCAGCAAAGTTTGATGGTTGACGGGGAACTATGCGGATCTACGAAGAATCAGCTTGAATAGCTGTCTAGCGACGGATGGTGACGAGGGGTGAGTAACAAAATCTGATGACCACATTGCCGACGAATCAACAAGCTGATGCCAAAGAAAAATCTGATTCCTGTCCCGACGAAATAGAAGAGGTAGACGCGGAAGCCCCTACTGACGCTGCCACTACTCCCGCCAGCCAGTCGGAGAGCGGCAAGGCTAATTCTCAAGCCTCTTCGCTGTTATCTGGGCTGACAAGGGCTGCCTTTTGGAGCTGTGCCTGCCTTTCAACAGCAGCAGTTTCGGCTGCTTTGGGAGCTGCCGCCGTTTTAATGCTGCCCCTGCCGCCCCAGCTTTTTCCCCAAGGGCAAGAAACCCTCTCGCTCAAAGACCTTTGGCAGTCAGGCTTTCGCTATAACGTCACTCGCCCGGTCAATCTCCTCGTCATGGGCATTGATCAGGTGACGGAGGCTGAAAGCGAAGATATTTTTTCGGGCCGTACCGATACCATGCTGCTGGTGCGCGTTGATCCGGCTCAGGCAGACGTGAATGTGCTATCCATTCCCCGTGATACCCGCGTCACTATTCCCGGCTGGGGTGAGGATAAAATCAATCAGGCCAACGTTGAAGGGGGAGCAGTGCTAGCGGGCCAAACCGTCAGCGCCGCCCTCAACCAGGTGGAAATCGATCGCTATGTCCGGGTCAGTACCGGCGCTTTTCGCGAGATTGTCGATTTAGTCGGCGGGGTTGAGGTATTTGTGCCTAGCCGCATGTACTACGAAGATCGGACTCAGGATTTGGTGATTGATTTAGAGCCGGGCTGGCAAACCCTAGATGGGGCCCAGGCAGAGCAGTTCGCTCGGTTTCGCCAGGATGCCTTTGGCGACATTGGCCGGGTGCAGCGCCAGCAGATATTGCTGAAAGCCCTGCGATCGCGCCTGACTAGCCCTACCGTGATTCCCAAGCTGCCGCAGATTGTTCGCATTTTGCAGCGTCATATAGACACTAATCTGTCTCTTGAGGAAATGTTGGCGCTGGCCAATTTTGGTTTGGAACTGGCCCCCGAAGATTTGCATATGGTGATGCTGCCGGGGCGCTTCAGCGAACCCAACGAGTATCAGGCCAGCTACTGGATTATGGACAGTACAGCGGGCGATCGCGTCATGCAGGACTTTTTCCATACGGAAGCCGCTACGCTCGCCTCGGCCCCCCGCCGTTCCCTGCGGCAGATGCACATTGCCATTCAAAATGCCTCTGGCGAACCGCAAATTGCCAATGAAGTTGCCCGCTATCTGGCCCAGGAAGGACTTGATAATCTTTATTTAGTCAGCGACTGGCCGGACGTGGTCCCAACAACTGAGGTGATTGCCCAGCGCGGCGATCTAGAGGCCGCCGATCGCGTGAGTGCCCTGTTGGGAGTAGGGCAGCTGGTATCCGATTCTACGGGCAATTTAGAGTCAGATTTGACGATCCGCATCGGCACCGACTGGCTAGAACAGCGCAACCGCCTGCTGTCTCAAAATCCGCGTCTCAGCCTGCAGTAAGCAAATCGCCTGGCTTACCGATCACAGAATATTTCCCCACCTTCATCGTCGGTGGGGTTTTCTGCGGATAGGCAGCGGCTCTACTCCTTGAGGATTATAGCTGTAGCCACTTTTATTAGGACGCTGCCTGCCTAAGAACGTCCTCCATCGCTGTGCGCAAATTGGCCGACAACGCGAACTGCTTGCGAATCCGGCTTTTCAGCCAGGCCCAACACTTTTCAATGCGATTGAGGTCTGGTGAATAAGGCGGCAGATAAAGCAGACGACACTTGGCTGC
>NZ_JASATW010000029.1:0-59973 GCF_030405905.1 Sphaerothrix gracilis Ecp01 | reverse complement strand
GCCTTGGGGAATCTGGGAGAAGCGGCCGCTAGCGAAGCGCCCAAACTGGGTGAAGTGATCGTCAATGATGACAATGCAGATGTGCGTTCTGCGGCGGCCATCGCCTTGGGGAATCTGGGAGAAGCGGCCGCTAGCGAAGCGCCCAAACTGTTTGAAGTGATCGTCAATGATGACAATGCAGATGTGCGTTATGCGGCGGCCAGAGCCTTGGGGAATCTGGGAGAAGCGGCCGCTAGCGAAGCGCCCAAACTGGGTGAAGTGATCGTCAATGATGACAGTGCAGATGTGCGTTATGAGGCGGCCATCGCCTTGGGGAATCTGGGAGAAGCGGCCGCTAGCGAAGCGCCCAAACTGGGTGAAGTGATCGTCAATGATGACAATGCAGATGTGCGTTATGAGGCGGCCAGAGCCTTGTGGAATCTGGGAGAAGCGGCCGCTAGCGAAGCGCCCAAACTGTTTGAAGTGATCGTCAATGATGACAGTGCACCTGTGCGTTATGCGGCGGCCAGAGCCTTGGGGAATCTGGGAGAAGCGGCCGCTAGCGAAGTGCCCAAACTGTTTGAAGTGATCGTCAATGATGACAATGCAGATGTGCGTTATGAGGCGGCCATCGCCTTGGGGAATCTGGGAGAAGCGGCCGCTAGCGAAGCGCCCAAACTGTTTGAAGTGATCGTCAATGATGACAATGCAGATGTGCGTTCTGCGGCGGCCAGAGCCTTGGGGAATCTGGGAGAAGCGGCCGCTAGCGAAGCGCCCAAACTGGGTGAAGTGATCGTCAATGATGACAATGCAGATGTGCGTTATGAGGCGGCCATCGCCTTGGGGAATCTGGGAGAAGCGGCCGCTGAGCAGGCACCCAAGCTAGCCACCTTATTGCGAGATCAAAAAAACGTTCGCCTTTATTCGCCTTTTCGAGGAAATTCTATTGAACAGGAGGCTTCTCTACATGCAGCAGATGCCCTCAGCCAGATGGGGCCGCTCGAAAACGAAGTGATTTTACAGGCTTTGAATGCTGTCAACTTGAACCAGGTTAAAGCAAGTAAATATCGCTTTTTAGCTTACTTCGTCAGTGATGCCAGAGAAGACGCGATTGTCCTGATTCAGTGGCTAGGCGTGCGAGATGAAGACTATGCTTTAGCAACAGACGAACTCTCCCACAAAGAAGCCCAGCGCATTCTGCGCATTTTTGCCGCATCCTGGCCGGACGAACTCCCCCGCAAAATCCGCCACGAATGGCCCCGCCACATTGCCAATATTGTTCGCGCTGTGTCCGAAAAAAAATTCGATTCTTGGCAAACCTCGGACCTGCGCCTCCTGCGAGAACACCGCGACAACCTCAAAGCCATTCGCTCCAACTATGCCGATGCCCTGCAAACCGAAATTGCTCACTTAGAGTGGTGGCGCGGTCTCTGGATTGGCCGAAATGTTTGGCTGTTTCATGCCGCTTTTTGGCTGCTGCTGATCTTCGTCTATCCCAAATCGCCCCAAATTCAAGCCATCTTTTTCTGGAACCCCTGGGTGCGCCGCATCACCGGACTCGGCTACGTCGGCTTTGCCCTCACCTGGATTCCCTTCCTGCGCGCCCGCCTGTTTGAACCCTTCCAAGACTCCCTCCTGGCCGATGCCGGACTCAAAGGCTTCTGGCCCAAAGGCTACTTCCCTGAATCCGATGTGCAAAACAAAGCCACCGGCGAAGTCGAACCCTTGCAAAGGGCCATTCCTACCATCAAAGGTCAGCTCATCCTCGAAGGCGAATCGGGCCTGGGCAAAACTATGTTTCTGCGCCACATCATTCAGCGCACTCTGCGCCAGCAGGAGCAGTCTGATCGCTGGCACTTTTTGCAAGAGCTGATACAGCCTAGGCCTATTGTCGTCTTTTTACCCGCCGATCGCTGTGCCTTTGGCGTCAGCGAAGCCATTCAGACCAAGCTCCACGGCATGGCTAAAGATCCCAGCTTTCTGCAAGACCTGATCTACAGCGGGGCCATCGATATCTGTATTGACGGCCTCAACGAAGTCACCGCCGACACCCGCGCCAAAATCACCGAATTCGTCGAGCGCTACTTCAAAGGCAGCATTATCATGACTACCCAGCCCCTAGAATGGCGACCGCCTGCCACCGCCACCACCTATGTCCTGCAACCTCTGCGGCAGAACCAGATACAGGAATTTCTCGTCTCTCGCTGGCGCGATCGGGTTCACACCCTGGGTGACACCCTCGACCCTAATCTCACCTTAGAAACCTACACCCAAGCCTGCACCGACTATCTCCATGAAGCCCTCAGCCCCCATCAGCCCCAAGAAGAACTTGCCGCCGCCCGCCGCATCCTCTCCAACCCGATGGATTTGAGCCTAATCGCCCAAATGATCGCTAGCGGCGAACAGCCCAACCTCTTCCAGCTCCAGCAGCAGCAATACCGCCTCATGGCAGCAGAATATCAGCGGCTCCACCTCAAAGACTTTCCGCTGCAGTGGTTCTCTGAATGGGTCTACGATATGCGGCTCAATGACCAAACCGCTATTCCAGAAGACATGTTCTACGACGAACTGCAGTGTATGGAGCGCTTCAAAATGGTTACCTGTCGTCAAGGCACTGACAGCGAGGGCATCCCTACCCGCGAATGGAACTTCCGCCACGACAAAATCATGGAGTTCTTCATTGTCCAGACCTTCCTCGGCTCCAATAATGACAAGCCAGAGCAGCACTTAGGCGATCCGCGCTTTCGCGGTGTCTATTTTCTGCTCGCCCGTTTACTGCCCCTCAAAGATGCTCTAGCCTTGCGAGAACGACTGATCAACCACGCTGCCGACACCCGCGACCACACCGTTAGCGACGATTTTATCCAGCTCTTGCGATCGCGCCAAAAACTCAGTCTTGCCAGCTAGCGATCATTCCAAGATACTTACACGGGCACGATAGGACAGCCTTTATTCCTCAGCTCATCTCGTGCCCTACGATCCCAACAAAACATCATCGGCGATCGCTGCGACTCCCTGGCTATGACTACGCTCAGGCAGGGGTCTATTTTATGACGCTGTGCATCTTTATGACGCTGTGCATCCGCGATCGCGCCCACTTATTCGGTGAAATCATCAACGGCGAAAGGCAATACCCCACTTGAGAACCCTGCGCCGCCAAGCCATCAGCTTGAGGCAGATTGAGAGAGCAGCGCGATCGCTCTACTGAAAGCAAACTCACCCTTCTGCTACGAGGGCAAACAAAAAAGGGCGGACAGTAAACTGCCCACCCATGACCTTTTAGGAAACTAGCTTAAACCTTAGTAGCGATAGCTGCTGCCACCGGGCTTATGCACGATAAAGCTGAGAATCTGGCACTGCTTCACGTTATCAAAGCCGACAACGCGCACAAAGCAGTTGGGATACTCAGAACGGCAAGCCTGAACTTCATCTAGCACCTCGCGGGTGGAGTTCGCCTTAAACAGCGGCAGCTTCCACATCGTCCAGTAATAAACTTCCGGGTCAGAGGTTTCGTTAAACTCAACCGCCGGAATGTAGCCCATCTTGAGAATGTAGGCAATTTGCTTCTCAATCTGCGCATCCGTTAGCGGCGGCAGGTAAGAAAGAGTTTCATAACGACGCTCTTTTGGCAGAGTTTTCATAGTTCTCAGTAGGGGTTGAATTGAAAGTAATTAACAACTGAGGAATTAAGCTGTTTAATTCCTACTCCGACGAATTTTCTGAGTCGGGATTGGCTTCCACATCCGACAGCGTCATCTGGGTAGCCCGCTCTAAATATTGACGACGATGCTCTATATTGGCTTGCTGAATACTGGTGTTGACCAGTTCTGGCAAAAACTCACAGATTTCTTCAGCGATATGCTGCCGCACCGTCATGACGCGAACCGCCAAGTCTGGCTGTTCCTGCAGTAGGGCTTGCAAAAAGGCTTCGCCATCCTGCAGTTTTTCACGGGTCGCAAAGGCATTAAGCCAATAGGAACGGGGCAGATTGGTTTCGCGTAGCTGGCTGAGGACTGTACGCACGGCTTGATAAGTCAGATAGCTGACCGTCACCTTGGCGGTGTCCTTGGCAATTTGCTTTAGATCCATCAATTCACGAAAACCTGGACGATTATTCTCCGCCAGCGTATTGATGGCAGATGAGTCCTGATTAAAGCCCCATTCGAGCGGCTGAAGGCGCGGGCAGCAGAATTTGACCTACTGCCCGCCTCAGACAGCTCGCCGTCAAAGCTAGATTAGAGCTTATCCATCGTCTCGAATTCGAACTTGATTTCCTTCCACAGTTCGCAAGCCGCCTGAAGTTCAGGTGACCACTTGCAAGCCTCGCGGATGATATCGCCACCTTCGCGGGCCAGATTGCGGCCTTCGTTCCGGGCTTGGACGCAGGCTTCGAGAGCAACGCGGTTAGCGGTTGCACCCGGCGCATTACCCCAAGGGTGACCCAGAGTACCGCCCCCAAACTGCAGAACGGAGTCATCACCGAAGATTTCCACCAGCGCTGGCATGTGCCAAACGTGGATACCACCGGAAGCAACGGCAAAGACGCCGCCCATAGAAGCCCAGTCCTGGGTGAAGTAGACACCGCGAGACTTGTCTTTCTCGACATAGTTCTCGCGCAGCAGGTCGATGAAACCGAGGGTGCTCTCGCGATCGCCCTCTAGCTTACCGACGACAGTTCCAGTGTGGATGTGGTCACCGCCGGACATCCGCAGGCACTTGGCCAAGACGCGGAAGTGCATACCGTGGTTGCGCTGACGGTCAATTACCGCGTGCATGGCCCGGTGGATGTGCAGCAGCATACCGTTGTCCCGGCACCACTTGGCCAGGGTGGTATTGGCGGTGAAGCCAGCGGTGAGGAAGTCATGCATGACGATGGGCATGTCGAGTTCCTTCGCGTACTCGGCCCGCTTCATCATTTCCTCGCAGGTGGCAGCGGTGACGTTGAGGTAGTGACCTTTGATTTCGCCTGTTTCTGCCTGCGCCTTATGAATCGCATCTGCGACAAACAGGAAGCGATCGCGCCAGCGCTGGAAAGGCTGTGAGTTAATGTTCTCGTCGTCCTTGGTGAAGTCTAGACCACCTCGCAGACACTCATAAACCGCCCGGCCATAGTTTTTAGCGGAAAGACCGAGCTTCGGCTTAATGGTGCAGCCCAGCAGCGGACGACCATACTTGTTGAGCTTGTCGCGCTCAACGGTGATGCCGTGAGGCGGGCCTTGGAAAGTCTTGAGGTAGGCAACGGGAATCCGCAAGTCTTCCAGACGCAGGGCTCGCAGCGCCTTGAAACCAAACACGTTACCGACAATGGAGGTCAGCATGTTCGTGACTGATCCTTCCTCGAACAGATCGAGGGGATAGGCCACGTAGCAGATGTACTGATTGTCTTCACCCGGAACCGGCTCAATGTCGTAGCAGCGGCCCTTATAGCGGTCAAGATCGGTCAGCAGGTCTGTCCATACGGTTGTCCAAGTACCCGTTGAGGATTCAGCGGCAACCGCTGCCGCACACTCTTCGGGAGGGACGCCAGGCTGAGGCGTCATCCGGAATGCCGCCAGCAGGTCTGTATCTTTGGGGGTGTAGTCGGGAGTGTAATAGGTCAGTTTATAGTCCTTTACACCCGCATCATATCCAGCAGCTTTTGACTGAGTCGTTGTCTGAGAGTAAGACATATCTCCTCTTCTTCCTGTGAATCTAAAATAAACCTCGAACCAACCCTACCCATCAACTCAGTGGCCACGACCGGCCTAAACCAGACGTGAGCGCAGGTGTTCGAAGCACTCATCTTGACAGCCGAACGCTGGAACAAATGTCGAAACGATTGCTCCTACCGAATTTCAGGCATTGCCAAATTCCTATGCCCTAGAATACTACCAGTGTTCTGATAAGTTTGATTTTGAAAGATCTGTATACATTCATAACTTTTGATTATGAATATAGGTGACAGTAAGTGTCACTTTTTCTCGGAGCGTGAAGAAGGGGTTTTGTATTTGGACAACTGCTGGTATGAGTTGACATTTCTCCAACAGCGAGCTATCAAGGCATCATCAAAATCTCATCACATTTGCGAGGTATGGCGTGTTAGCACCTTCACTCAGGCACTGGGGAATTTTTATTGGCGCTTCCTGTTTGTGGCTGGGATTGCCGGGGCAAGAACTGATTAACAGCGCGATCGCGGCCTCACTGCTGTCTGGGGACGCGGAGACATCCGAACTAGCTCAAGCACTGCCCGTAGAGCCGCCCAGCTCTTATGAAATCGCGCCGCCACCGCCTCGCCGGGAATCGCTGCCCCCCCAGCGCTATCTGGAGGAACAGCAGCAGATAGACTACCGGGTCGGTGCCCTACAGGAAGACTACACGGGCAGCTTGTGGGTCGGTTCCTGGCAGGGACTGGCCCGTATCGACCCGAATACAGGTAATGTGCAGGCCGAGGTGAGGCTGCCCAGCGCCGTGATTTCGGCAATGGCGCAAGACCGGGTGGGGCGGATTTGGGTTGGCACCTATGCCGGACTGTCCCGCGTAGATCCGCGCAGCAATGAAATTACGGCCCAAAACTTTTTCCTGCCGTCCAACCGGATTTTGGCGCTGCAGGTAGATAACCGAGGTTTTCTGTGGGTGGGCACCGATCGCGGCTTGGGCATGATCAGCCCCGATCGCGGCCTGTTGATGACGACGCTGCAGGATTTGCCGGGAGTTAGCGCCAATGCCCTAGCGATCGATCGCGACGGCCAGCTCTGGGTCGGAACCTTAGACGGCATTGTTCGGATCAATACGGGCAGCGCCTTCCCAATGGTGCGCAACGCCAACGTACCGGGAGATGTGGTGCAGGCGCTCACCATTGGCCCGCAGGGACGGCTGTGGGCTGGCACGCCAGACGGCGTCTTTGTCTTTGATCCGCGCAGCGGCCAGCTCCAGCGAGCCGTGACCCAGCTTAGAGGGCGTAACGTAACCGCCCTGGGCTTCGACAGTACGACCAGTCTGTGGGTCGGGACTCAGGACGGGTTGCTAAAGCTCAATCCTTATAACGGGGCCATTATCGGTCAGGTGCCGGGCCTGCCGTCTAGCTATGTGCTATCGCTGTCAACGGATACGGGGAATAAACTTTGGGTGGGAACCCGTCAGGGGCTGGCCTGGGTCAGCCTGCTGACCGGAGAGGCGCGATCGCACATGGAATTTGTCAGCCCCACCGAATAATTTGTCGTCGTTGGTGAGGGTTTAGCAGAAAATTGTTCAACTGTGTCTGAATAATTACGCTCAAAACCCTCCCCTAAAACCGATCGCAGGTCATTTTAATTAACAAACGGCGTTTACAATTCGCCGCGAATTTCTTCCACCACGCCGTCCCGTAGCAAAATTTCCACCTGCATTTTACGAATCAGATTGTCGCCCACTGCCACCCGAAAGAAACTCTCAACCTGGCCCTGAGCCACTTCGTTGTTGAGTTCTAGGGTTTGCACCTGCTGTAGCTGCTGCAAAGCCTGATTTTTCTGCTGCAGCAGCTTGCTTTTCTGCTGGTTGAGCTGGTTTTGCACATTGCCAATTTGCTGAGTCACAGCGGGGCTATCCGGCTGAGGACTTTGCTTTTGAATTTCAGTAACCGCTCGCTGCCCCTGCATTTCGAGCTGCTGTAGCTGGCTGTCTAGCTTGTTGAGCTGAGCCTGTAACTGCTTTTGGGCTTCTTCTTTCCAGAGCGGAGTCACAATCGCCTTGATATTGACGACCCGCTTCATCAGTAAGTTAGATTGAGAAACATCCATAGGAATACTGGTCGGCTGAGAAACTCTTCTTAACGCACATCGACGAGGCAGATGCCCCACCTGCAGTCATGGCCCGCTCAACTGGCTGGCAAGCAGCGATCGCGGAAACTATGAAAACATCGCGTCAATCATACCGCGATACCGTTCCATAACGACGGGACGACGAATCTTCAGCGTTTGCGTCATCATGCCGTTTTCGATTGTTAGCGGCTCGTCAATCAGCGTAAAGACGCCAATGCGGTCATCGGGGCGGTAGCCGGGGCGACCTTTAACCTCGCGGTTTAGCTCTTGGCGATAAAGCGCTTGAATAGAAGGGTGATTCAGCGGCAGGGCACTTGGACTGGCGATGTCTGCCGGAGAAGTGGCTATAGTTTTGCCCTGCTCGGCAGCCCACTGTTCTAAAGCTTCGAAGTTGGGCACAACCAGCGCTCCCAGCGTTTTTTGATCTTGTCCCACCAGCATGATCTGATCGATGTAGGGGCTGCGCTGACAGGCATTTTCAATCGGCTGCGGCTCAATGTTTTCGCCGTTGGTCAAAACAATGGTGTCTTTAGCCCGCCCGGTAATGATCAGGTCGTCCGTCGGAGTGACCTTACCGAGATCGCCCGTATCAAACCAGCCTTCAGGATCGATGGCCTTGGCAGTAGCTTCGGGGTTTTTGTAATACCCCTGCATCACTTGTGGCCCCCGCAGCAGCACTAGGCCCTGCTGACCCACCGCCAAATCCTGCCGGGTTTCGGGGTTGACAATGCGGGTTTCAGTGCCGGGCACAGGCTGACCGTCGGCCCCGCGCAGGTTGTGCCAAGGACGGCGTACGTGGGTAATGGGGGCGGTTTCTGTGAGGCCGTAGCCGCCGAGAATATCGATGCCGACGACTTCGTAAAAGTCTTCTAGGTGTTCAGCAATCGAGCCACCACCGCTGACGACAAACTCAATCTGGTCTCCCGTTGCCGCCCGCACCTGCTTGTAGACCAGGCGATCGCCGAGCTGATGAATCGGCCAAAGGGCGATCGCCTGCACCAGGGCTACCAGCTTATCTGCCAGAGAAGGCTGCAGGTTTTCTAAATCCAGGTTGTGTAAGGTGCGGCGAGCGTAGATGTAGCGATGACTCTGCTGCAGAAAGAAGCGCACCAGCTTTTGTTTCTTGGCAGGCTGCTCGCGGAACTGCTTCTGCACCCCTTCATAAATGGACTCCCACAGCCGCGGCACGCCTACCATGTAGCGAGGCCGAAACTGCTTTAGGTCTTTCTTGACCTGGCGAATGTTGGTGTAGACCTGACTGCAGCCCTGAGAGAGCACAAAGTACTCAAACGTGCGCTCATAGCAGTGCCAAATCGGCAAAATGCTCAGCGCGCCTTCACCGGGTAGGGGATGCACTACCGAACAAGCCGCCGTGATTTGTGACAGCAGGTTGCCGTGGCTTAGCATCACCCCCTTCGGCTTGCCGGAGGTCCCGGAGGTGTACATCAGCGTCGCCAGCTCATCCCGCTTGAAGCTGACAGGCTGAAGCTGAGCGCTCTGGCCTAAAGCCATGATTTCCGAGAAGTTAAGCAATTTAACAGGCAAGTCAGACGCCTGCTCATCGCTCAGCAGACCGATGAACCGCAGCGATCGCCCTTCTAAGCCGGTTGAAAGCTGTTTTAGCGTTGCTAAATCCTGCACAATCAGCGCCGTACTGTCGCTGTGTTCCAAAATGTAAAGCAGCTCGTCTGGGTCAGCCTGGGAACCGCGCACAGCATCGATCGCCCCGGCGGTCATCAGTCCCTGGTCGGCTACCATCCAGCGAGGACTATTATCCGCAAAGAGGGCAACCCGGTCGCCCTTGTTAATCCCCAATGCCTGTAGCCCTGCCGCAAACTGACGAATTTGCTGGTGCAGTTCCGCAAAGGTGAGCTGGGCAGTAGGTTTACTGTGGGGGTCATGGAGGGCGACAATGTGACCAAAACGCTCGGCGGCGATCGCCCAAATTTCAGGAATGCCCTGAGCGCTACTGTAGTCTACCGATTGCTGTAGGTTCTGCCGTTCTTGCTCTGCAAGGGGACGCACGTTGGGAAGAGCCATCACCGTCACCTCCATTGGGAGAGTTGCATCATGCGGACAATAGTACCGCAGCTTGCCTTCAGCCTACTCGCTTCTAGCCAACATGCCGTTACAGGGCAGGACGAAATCGTAACTGGCTGCAGGATCTATCTGACGATTAGGTTAGCCAGGGTAAGAGTTTTGTAAAGTGGTTTGTAAAGTAAAAAATCAAAGGAGAAACCCATGCCTAAAGCCACTTGGAACGGGGCTGTTTTAGCCGAAAGCGACAATTGCGAGGTAGTCGAAGGAAACCAGTATTTCCCGCCAGACTCGATCAACCAGGAATACTTCAAGCCCAGCGATAAGCACACCACCTGTCCCTGGAAAGGCCAGGCCAGCTACTACACGATTGAGGTGGATGGCGAAACCAATCAGGATGCCGCCTGGTACTATCCGACCGCCAAAGACGCCGCCAAGAATATTGAAGGCTATGTCGCCTTCTGGCGCGGCGTCAAGGTGGAAGCCTAGCGGTTATCGGCTGGCAGTCTGCACTAAGTTTGCTAGGTCAGAGGGGGCGATCGCTCCCTGCTCGGTGACAATGGCGGTAATCAGCTCTGCCGGCGTGACATCAGAGGCCGGGTTGTAATACTCGGCTCCCTCCGGGGCGATCACCGTCTCACCAATCTGGTAAATATCGGCAGCCGGATTTTCGCTGATAGCGATCGCGTCTCCGGTCTTAAGCCGCAGATCGACGGTAGAAAGGGGGGCCGCCACCAGGAAAGGAACTTGGTGAGCTTTGGCAATCAGCGCGAGGCCATAGGTACCGATCTTGTTGAGGGTATCGCCGTTGAGGGCAATGCGGTCAGCCCCGACCAGCACCGCCTGCACCAGGCCCTGTCGCATACAGTGAGCCGCCATGCTGTCAGTGACGATTGACACCGGGATGCCTTCCTGAACGCACTCCCAGGCGGTCAGGCGGGCTCCCTGCAGTCGCGGCCGGGTTTCCCCAGCGTAGACCCGTGCTAGACGGCCTTGCTGCCAGGTCGCGCGCACGACGCCCAGAGAGGTGCCATAGCCAGAGGCGGCCAGCGCGCCGTGATTGCAGTGGGTATAGATGGCCAGCTGCTGCGGGCTGTCCGGCAGTGCCTGCAGGCCATGACGACCAATGGCGTAGCAGGTTTCTAGGTCTTCTTTTTGCAAAGCTTGGGCAGCTTCCAGCAGAACTTGTTTGAGGTAGTCAACGCTGCCTAGAGTGTTGCTGACTTTTTTAAGCAGGCGATCGATAGCCCAGCTCAGATTGGCCTTGGCCGGACGGGTTTCCTTCAGCCGCTCAGCGACAGCTTCTAGCCGCTCTAAAAAAGCTGGGCGATCGCGGGTCGGAATTTCCCTAGCCCCCAGATATAAGCCATAGGCCGCCGCGATGCCGATGGCCGGGCCGCCGCGCACAATCAGGGTTTTGATGGCCGTTACCATGTCTTCAAAGCGGCTGATAGACACCAGGGTATAGACCGCTGGCAGTCGATTTTGATCGATCAGCAAAACGTGATCGTCTTGCCAGACCACTGGATAAACATGGGTTTCAGGAATCTCTGCCATCGCGATCGCCCGTTTGTCTACACGCTCACTACCGATTTCCCGACCGTCATGGAGGCCCGAATCCGTTCTGCCATCTGAGCCGGGGTCAACTCCAACGTTACCTTAGACTCGTCCGGCTTGGCGTGATCGACTAGCCGATCGGGCACGCCTAGACGCAGCAGCGGCACGTTGACCTGAGCATCCAGCAGCATTTCCGCCACCGCACTGCCAAAACCGCCCATCAGGCAGCCCTCTTCTAGGGTCACGACGCGGCCAATTTGCTGGGCCAAGGGCAAAATCAGCGCCTGATCTAGCGGCTTGACAAAGCGAGCGTTGAGCACCGTTGCCTCGATGCCATGTTCGCTGAGAATTTCGGCTGTCTGCATCGCCGGATATACCATTGAGCCGTAGCCCAACAGCAGCACGTCGTCGCCCTGGCGCAGCAGCTCGCCTTTGCCGATGGGCAGTGCCTCTAGTCCTTCATCCATCAGCGGCACGCCGTAGCCGCTGCCACGGGGATAGCGCACTGCAATTGGCCCATCCGTGTAGTTGATGCCTGTGACAATCATGCGCTGCAGCTCAGCTTCATCTTTGGGAGCCATCAGCACCATGTTGGGAATGCAGCGCAGATAGGCAATGTCGTAGAGTCCCTGATGGGTAGGGCCATCAGCCCCGACAATGCCGGCCCGGTCTAAGCAGAAAAAGACGGGCAGCTTTTGGATGCAAACGTCATGCACAATTTGGTCAAAGCCGCGCTGGAGGAAAGTTGAGTAAATAGCGGCTACCGGGCGCATTCCTTCGCAGGCCAGTCCTGCCGCTAGCGTGACGGCGTGCTGTTCGGCAATGCCGACATCGATGTACTGTTTCGGCAACTTTTCCTGCAGCTTACTGAGCCCTGTACCCGTTGCCATCGCCGCTGTGATGCCGATGATTCGCGGATCGTCTTCGGCTAGCTTAATCAGGGTTTCCACGAAAACTTTAGAGTAGCTCGGCGGCTTGGGCTTGCTCGGCGGCATCCCTTTGCCTGTACTGAGGTTGAAGGGCGACTGGGCATGGTAGCCCACCTGATCTTTCTCAGCCAGGCTATAGCCCTTGCCCTTGGTCGTGGCTACGTGGACTAAAACCGGCCCAACGTGCTTGTGGGCTTCTTTGAAGGTGCCGATCAGTTCTGCTAGGTTGTGACCATCTACTGGCCCCATATAGGTAAAGCCTAGTTCTTCAAATACAGCCCCTACCTTGGGAACGGCTAGCCGTTTCATGCCTTCCTTGACCCGGCTGAGTTCAGGGGAGAGGGACTCGCCGACAAAGGGCAGCTGCTTGAACTGCTCTTCTAAATTGTCAGAGATGAACTGTACAGGCGGGCTGAGGCGCATTTTGTTGAGGTAGCGGGGAATGGCGCCGACATTGGGTGAAATCGACATTTCGTTGTCGTTCAGCACCACCAGCAGGTTAGTGTTGGGCATGTGGCCGGCGTGATTGATCGCTTCTAGGGCCATGCCGCCCGTGAGCGCCCCGTCGCCAATAATGGCCGCTACTTTGAAGTCTTCGCCTTTAGCATCGCGGGCCAGGGCCATGCCCAACGCCGCCGAGATACTGGTAGAAGCGTGTCCGGCGCCAAAATGGTCAAAGTTACTTTCGCAGCGTTTGAGATAGCCCGCCACGCCGTCCTTTTGGCGCAGCGTATGGAACTGGTTGTAGCGCCCAGTGATTAGTTTATGGGGATAGGCCTGATGGCCCACATCCCAAATCACCTTGTCTCGATCAAGATCTAAGGTTTGGTACAGCGCCAGGGTCAGCTCAACAACACCCAAGCCAGGCCCTAGATGCCCGCCGCTAGTCGCCACCGTTTGCAAATGCTTCTCTCGAATTTGACGGGCAATTTGCTCAAGCTGATGGACGGAAAGGTTATGCAGTTGGTTAGGGTGAGTTATTTCACTCAGGTGCATATTGAAATACCCTCAAGATCACGTAAATTAAGGTTTGAATACCCTTTCACTGTAATAAAAGTTTAGGGTGGGGGCGATCGCTAATCCGAAATCCAAGCGTTTGTCTGAAGCTAGAGCAGCGATCAGTTGATAGGCTGTTGTTAGCCTAAATCGAGTTGTGTTAACTTCACGATACGCTTTTAATCAACCGATATAACCCGTAATTTTCTGTTATGGTTCATTCTCGTCGGTGGTCAACCCATTTCCAGTGGCCTGTGATACAGTTGGCGATCGCGGGGCTGGCGGCGGCTTCGCTACCGTTAGCGGCGGTTCGCCCGGCTCTGGGCAACGACTTTCAGGAATGTGCTGCCGGACTGCTGGCAGCCGGAGTTGACACTGAGGTGGCGGCTGCAGCCTGTGCTTCGGCGCTGGAGCCTGATGAGGTTTCTGAATGTGTCACGGATATTAAGGCGCAAACGGAATTAGATTTAGCGGATGTTGTGTTTGCCTGCCGCCGAGTCCGGCGACCGCTAGAGCTGGCTGACTGTACGGTAGATATTCATTTCAGTTTGGCGCTGAGTGAGTCTGCGTCCACCCTGTCTCACTGTCGCCGCACTTTGCTGCCGCTGCGCTTTTCTGACTGCGTCGTGGGATTAAATCAGGCAGCAGGTTTGGATCTAGATAATGCCCTAGAGCGCTGCATTGGCGCAGGTTACGAACCGAGAGATATCAGCCCCACATTCATCCCTCGGCAGTAGGAGGTGGGTTTTGTAGAGTGGACTGTTTATGGCTGATATATCTCAACTAAACTGACCCTCTACAAAACCACGCGAAATATGTCTATACGCAAAACCCGTCCCTATTCTTCAATCTGGTAGCCCAGATCGGCCAGACGGGTACGGGACTGCCGCCATTTCGGCTGCACCTTGACAAACAGCTCTAGATAAACCTTGCCAGCAATCAACTTTTGAATCTGCTGGCGGGCAGCCGTACCGATAGTCTTCATCATGCTGCCGCCCTTGCCAATCAAAATGCCCTTTTGAGACGATCGCTCCACATGAACCGTTGCCAATACCCGCGTAATCGTTTCTTCTTCCTCCACCCGGTCGATCGAAATCGCCACCGAATGAGGCACTTCTTCGCGGGTGTGCGCTAAAATCTGCTCCCGAATTAGCTCACCCATGATGAACCGCTCCGGCTGATCGGTCACCAGATCGGGCGGATAGTAGTAAGGCCCAGGTTCAAGCTGCTGCGTCAGCAAGTCCTGCAGCGAGTCCATACCGGCACCCGTTAGAGCCGAGAACTGGTGCAGCGGCCACTGGTGTTCGGCCGCGATCGCCGCGTAGCTCTGATTAATCGCATCAGCCTCTTCAGCCTGCTGGTCAATTTTATTGATGCCCAAAATCACCGGCGTCTGGCTGCGCTTCAGCAATTCCACAATGAAGCGATCGCCCCGTCCGGCTGCCCCTGTGCCATCGACCACAAATAGAGTAGCATCTACTGAAGAAATAGCCATCTGAGCGTTTTGCACCAGCACCCGGCCCAGTTCATGATGAGGCTTGTGAATACCGGGCGTATCAACAAAGATAATTTGGGCCGTCGGCGTTGTCAGAATGCCGCGCAGACGGTTGCGGGTCGTCTGGGCGATGGGTGAAGTAATGGCAATTTTCTGCCCCACCAGGTAGTTCATCAGGGTGGACTTGCCGACATTGGGCCGTCCGACAATGCCGACAAAGCCGGAGCAAAATCCCTCTGGAGCAGCGGGAATCAAACTTAGATTCAGTTCCTCCATCTTGTTCTAGCTGCCCGTGATGTGAATAATGACTTCTCGCTGATGGCCGCGATCGCGGTGTTCCCAAAGATAAATACCCTGCCAGGTGCCCAACCCTAACCGACCGTTGCTCACCGGAATCTGCTCAGAGGTGTGGGTTAGCGCTGTGCGAATATGGGCAGGCATATCGTCCGGGCCTTCGGTACTGTGGCGATAGCGGCGGTTTTCGGGCACTAAATCGGCAAAATAATTTTCCATATCGACCAGCACGTCTGGGTCGGCATTCTCTTGAATTACCAGGCTAGCGGATGTATGCCGTAGAAATATGCTGCACAGCCCGGTCTGAACGCCAGAATCAGCTACGGCTGACTGTACTTTATGGGTGAAGCGCTCTAGGGATTTGCCCCGCGTCTGCAGTGTCAGGGTCGTTTGGTAATGAATCGTTTCCGTGGTCTTAGTCGCCATGCAGGTCTGTCTAGCTCATCTCTTCCAGGATAAGACAGGGGCGAGTTTCTCGCGGCAGTCCTGGCTAGCGGTTGTCAAGGCAATGCGGCAGACCGGCTCACCTGAGCTATGGCCTATTAGTCCAGAGAAAACTTTGCCTTGTCGATGTTCTGGATATTTTGTATGAGCTTGATCCGGCCAAGCCTTCACTGAAAATACAAAACTGTCAAGCCATTTTTGTTAAAGCCAAATTAAACACTTGTTAACCCAATTCGCTGGAGAGTCGTCTACGCTTAAAAGTAGACAAGCTGCCAGATTTTATCAGCGAAATGACGCGACTTTTAGTTCATCTGGGCGTCCTAGCTAGCAGCCTCTGGATAATATTGATCCGCCCAGGAATAGCAGAATTTAGAGAAATTGTTGTCACCCTGAAGCTAGAGGGCTTAAGTTCCTATAGAAGCGTATTAGCGCAGGCTGAAAGTTTAGCCCAGCAAACCCTCAGTCAGGCTTTTACTAATGATAGCGAGCTGACAGAAGTGACCCTCACGGTGTTAGGCGATCGCAATGGTCAATCTGCTCCGTTGGTGCTAACAGCCATTACGCGAGAACAGTGGCAGGAAAGCCAAATAACTGCTGAGCGCCCGCAAGCCTTGCTAAGTTCAGTAGCGCTGCTGGGGCTTTTGGAACCGGAGCGATCGCCGGTGGCAAAACCCGCTTCAGTAGCCCCTGCCTCACTGCCCTATGAAGATGTCCTGGAACAAGATCCAGCATTCCGAGATGACTGAAAAAGGCTGTTAGCGGAAACGCTGACGCCACACAAGTAGCTGCGATCAGCCTGAATGCGTAAAAGGCAGACACAGGCCGTCACCCCGGCCCTTGTGCTGCAGTTTTATTCTCGCTTCTGCCCTAGCACTCATACCAACAATTTATAGAGCTTGTCGAGTGTCTCAGATCACATTTGCAGAGAATAAGCCATTTTTAGGCTTCAGCCGCAACAGCTTAATCACTAATTAACCAGTACTTACTCTTAAATTAATCAGGCTCAGATTAAAAAATAGGCTAGCTGAATAAAACGCTTCAAAAGTAAGGAGTCTTTTGCCTAAAATTTGAAGCAATTCTTAAGTGCGATCGCGGCAAATTTTTAATATTAGCGAAATGCCACAAATTTCTTTTCAGCCTCAATAAACCTAGTTAATATAAAAAAGACTAGATTGTTTTATGCAAAAAACTGCTCTATTTTTAGGACAGTTTAAACGCGGGTTTAGGCTGCATAGCATATTTCTGCTCTGGCTCTTTCATCAATAAGGCTGCTGTTGCAGCTATCTGTGCTTATTCACCCATAAGACAGAGCTGTTGTTGTTGGCTCAATGATTTTTACTGGGTCAGACTTAATTGCTTTATGCGCCTAGGCTAAGCTCCCTGCTCTCGCTTCTGCTGTTCGACTGATCTGGACTGTAGTTTTGCAGTCTGGTGCCGTCGGTCTGGATTGAAAGTTATCTGATGTAAGCCGAGAGATTCTTAGGGATACCATGTCCAAGCTTTCCCGTAGGCAGCTCCTGATCTTTTTTGGAGCAAGTGCCGCAACAACCGCGCTAGCGCCGACCCTTAGCAGTCGCGTATTCGATCGCTCTGAGGCCGCGATCGCCCGCTCAACCTTTATCAGCCCTAAGCTAACCCCCGTTCGTTTGCCCCATCCGCTGCCGGCCTATCAGGCGGCTAACAGCTATTTGCCAGAGACGAAAGCTGTTCTGAGGCCCACTAGCAATGTCAAGCTCGATAGCTATACGGTCGTAGACGATGTGGTTGTTCCGCCAGAATACAGTCGCTACGTCGTCATTGCCTGGGGCGATCGCGTCTTCCCCAGCAGCAGCGACTACTTTGGCTATAACAATGACTACACAGCGTTCATTCCGGTTCGTCGCCGGGATCTCAGCGATGGCTATCTCTGGGTCAATCACGAATACATTTCCTATCCTTTCTCACCGCTGGCACCGGGCGCTGACCCTGCCTTCAACAGTCCAGAATTCAAATCCACGTTTGAGGATGTAGTTGGCTTTGCGCTGCCCGACGTGGTGAATACCGAACTGCTAGGAGAATTTGCCTACAACGTTGGGGGGTCTGTTGTTCGCATTCGCCGCAATGGCGGCGGTGAGTACAAGCCTGTGGCGCGCGACAGTGCTAATCGCCGCTACTCTTTGGTTTCAGGTCTAGCGCTCAATCGTAACCGTTCTTTTCCTGCCGCCTGGGGAGCGCGTCCCCACCAGCGCGGTGATAACAACTACTTCATCGGCACTGGGCCGGCTGCAACCGATGTCTTCAAGCAGGTCAACAGCGATAGCCTGGGCGAAAAGATTATCGGCACCGGCTTCAACTGCTCCGGCGGTGACACCCCCTGGGGCACGATTCTTTCAGCCGAAGAAAACTTCCAGGCCAGCAGTACCTTCTTTGTGGGTGTGCAGGAACTGGTCGACTCCAAAGGCACCCAGACCGATTATATTGACGGCACTGTAGGCGCTGAATTCGGCCTAGTCGGTGAGAAATACGGCTGGATGGTTGAGGTTGATCCCGAAAATCCTAACGTGCGGGCCAAGAAGCATACGGCCCTAGGCCGCTTCCGCCATGAAAACATCGCTTTTCGCCTCAGACGGGGTCAGCCTCTAATTGCCTACATGGGCGACGATCGCCGAGGCGGTCATACCTGGAAATACGTCAGCAAGGGAGTCCTAGGCCGTCCGCGAGACAAAAGCAACAGCCGCCTATTTGAAGAGGGCACTCTGTACGTTGCTAAGTTCAATCCCAACGGCACGGGCGAGTGGCTACCCCTAGAAATTAACCAAACGACCAACCCGATTTCGCCTTCGGTCTTAGCGTCAGAAGTGATCGCCGCTCTGGGCGATCCGGGACGGAGTGTTAACCTGCTGCTACCGCTCCGGCCTGGATTCCCCGATGGCGGTTTTGCGGATGCAGGAGGCAATCCCACTGACGCTGAGAACGGCACCCCCACGCTTTCTGGTAAAGACGGTGGCGTTGTTACCGTTACGCTTGAGAATGAGAGCATTCTCAGTGCCTATCAGGGTAAAAAGCTGAGTGACTTCTATGCCAGTCAGGGCGCAGTTTTAGTAGATTCCTATTTGGCGGCGAACCTAATCGGTGGGACTCCATCGGCGCGGCCAGAAGACCTCGAAGTTCATCCTCGTACCGGCGAAGTCTTCATTGCCTACACCGATCACATTCCGGGCGGAGATGGCTATCCTGACTCCCGCATTTTCCAAACGGCCAAGCTCAGCCCTGAAGTAAATGCCCAGCAACCCTCCGGAGGTCTTTACAAGATTATTGAGAGCAGCGCCAATGGAGCCGGAACCACTTTCCGCTGGGATAACTTTGCCCCCGCCGGTGAAGCCGGCGCTGATGAAGGAACTGGTTTTGCCAACGTCGATAACCTCGCCTTTGATGGCGTAGGCAATGTCTGGGGCGTCACCGATATGTCTACCAGTCGTCAAAATGGCTTCCGCACGGGAATCAATCCGGGTACCCGCACCATTGATCATACCGAGACGGGCAGCACCGATGCTCTGGTAGGTGTCTTCGGCAATAACTGGGTGTTTTACATTCCCACGCGCGGTCAGGATGCCGGTGCCGTGGTGCCATTCGCTCAAGGCCCTATGCGCTGTGAGATTACAGGCCCTACCTTTGTCGGTTCTGACACCCTGATTGCATCCGTGCAGCACCCCGGTGAGGATGTGCCTGTCGGTTCTGAAACTGTGCTAGAGCGCGAAATTGAAATATTGAACTTGGATGGCACCCTGTTCAATCAGGTGCGTCGGGTGCCGCTAAGCAGCGGTTTCCCCAGCAATATTGGCTATCCGCTGCCCGGTGATAATGACAGGTTTGAAGAGATTGCCGATCTGCCGCGTCCCTGTATTATCGGCATTCAGCGTTTAGATGCTGAGGATGGCGATTTTGCCGGAGATGAAGATGACGAAGCCCCTGATAATGACTTTGAGGGGGATGAAGACTAACACGGTGTCAGGCGTCAGGTTTTGGGGAGGTAAGATGTGGAGACGCAAAGACGCTTTCTAGATGAGCGATCGCCGCGTCCGCTTTTCTGGCTTCCCCATGTCTGCTTCTGTCTACAAAGTTGAAAGAAACTGACATCCATTTGGAACAGTTATTGGCGCTGGTGGGCCAAAGTCTGCCAGCGCTAATACTGCTCAGCTAGATTTATAGAGGCTGCCATCGGGCAGTGTCGCCCCGCTTAGATTAGCGCCTGTCAGGTCAGCGCTGCTGATTTCAGCTCGCGTGAGCAGGGCTTCAGCCAAATTAGCCTCAATCAGCCTCGCCCGCGCTAGATAGGCACTCACCAGTGTCGCCTGGGTTAGATCAGCTCGGTAAAAATCAACCCGGCTGAGGTCTGCTCGATTGAGACGTGCTTTCAAGAGGTGAGCCTCACTGAGGACGGCATTAGTCAGCTTGGCTTCAGCCAGATTGACCTCTGTCAGAACCGCTTGCGACAGGTTAGCGCCCATGAGCTGCGATCGCTGCATTTTAGCCTCGGTCAGATTGGCCTGAGTTAGGTCAGCCCCCGTCAAAAAGGCATCACTGAGAGAGGCTTGCGCTAAATTAGCGCCCTGCAGCTTTGCGCCGCTGAGATCGGCATCTCGCAAAAATGCTTCGCTCAAGTTTGCCCCCCGCAGATCGGCATTGGCTAAATCTGCCCCCCGCAGATTGGCCCCCTGTAGATCTGCCTGTCTCAAATTTGCCCCCCGCAGATAGGCTCTGCCCTGAAGACTTTCTTGCCTCAAATTTGCCCCCCGCAGACAGGCTCCGGTGAGATTAGCGCCGCTGAGATTGGCATCTCTGAGATCAGCGTCCATCAGGTTGGCGTCCAGCAGATTCGCCAGGCTTAAATCGGCACCATATAGGCTGGCCTTTTGCAGGCTGGCCCCGTGCAGATCGGCGTCGCTAAGATTGACGTGCACCAGGTTGGCCTGGTTGAGATTGGCCCCCGACAGCCGCGCTCGCATCAGATTAGTTTGACAAAAACTGACGCGACTGAGAAAAGAAAGGGTCAGATTGGCATTTTCCAGGTCAGCTTTGTCTAAGTTGGCCCCGATCAGGTCGGCCTTTTCCAACTGGGCACTGACCAGATGGGCACCCTGAAAATCTAGCTCACCTGCTGCATAACGCTGTAGTAGTTCGCTCGCGTTCATAGCAGGTAGTAAGGTCGCATTACCCGCGCGATCGCCGCCGCTACCCGCAGATTTTCGTCAGCGCCGTCTAAGCAGTGGGCCAAAATGGTCAGCTTGCTTTCCAGATCGGCAAAGGTTTTGCAATAGTCAAAGGTTTCTTTGAGCAAGTCTTCTAAGGTTTTGGCTCGCAGCGATCGCCAGTCAGGCTCAGTAAAGCTAAACGGCCCGTACACGCAGGACTGCAGTAGGATCTTGGCTCGCAGCGGATTGGTGTACTTCAGGATTTCTAAACGCAGCGGGAACAGATTGCGGCGGTTCTGAGCGGTTTCTGTGGCAACTGTCGGCTGGGGTCGCAGTAGCGACTGATGCGTGCGGGTTTGCCCGGTAACGGCTGACTGGATGGGGGCTTCTAGCTGAGTGAGCGGAGCTGCCCGTTGGCCAGGCTGACCGATAGAAGTATCTAGACTAGTAGAGATTAGCTTTGAGGCGTGATAGAGCGGCTGTACCGCCTTTAGCAAGATATAGGCTACCTGGCGGTACTCGTTCTGGCGGTTGAGCTGTTTAATGATGTGCTCTAGCTGAGACTTGAGCGCCTGAGCCGTTGGAAATTGCTGATGTACCTGCTGCACTAATTCTGTAAGGTCAATTTGCCCCAAAATTTGAGCGTTGTTTTCCCAACTGCTGTAGTTGAGACAGTACAGCAGCTTGGTCAGCCGCCGCCGCTGCGCAGATCGCCCTATCATCTGAGCGATCGCCTCGTACTTTTCGGTCACCAGGCTGACTTCTAGCTGAGTGGCCTTATCAGCCTGCCTGAATGTGAGCGGGCGAGCGGCATAGAGATGACTGACCTGCGCCACAATAGTCTGCGCGACTGCCGTATAAACCTGCCGGTGATTGAGACTAGCCACCGTATCCAGCAGTTTTGCTTCTAGCGCCTCCAGCGTGGGATAGCGTTCGAGCAAAGACTGCAGCAGTAACTCTAACTCAAACTTGGCTAGAACAGCCGGACTGTTTTCCCAAATGTTTTGACAAATAGCAAAAATGAGCTTCTTGATGCGGCGACTCTCGTTGTGATGCTGTAAAGCATAGACAACCTTGTCTAGCGTGTCAGATTTATTAAAGACATCAACAGCATTTTTCATGCGTAGACTAAAAGCCGAAGTACCCCTGCTTTCAAAGTACCCGTTTTAGCGGGCGAGTACGCTAAAACGCTGAGATTCAGATCTGGTGTTCTACGGTAGGCTATAGCTGGCAATACGAATCACTAAGTTCCCCTGACTGGGATTTTGGTTGAAGACAAAAGCGCCTGCTTCGGTTTCGCTGCTGGCTAAAAACTGAAACTGTTGTTCCCCCGATTCAACCACGGTGCCGTTGACCTCTAGCTCCGCAGTAATTTGAACTGAGTCCACAGTACGGCCTCCCTGATTCATCACCACAAACGGCACGTAAAACTGATCCCCCTGCTGTCGCACCTGTCGGTATTTGACCTCTAGATGAGGCGGTTCCTGGGTTTTAGGTTCGCCTAGCCACAGATAGCTAGCCAGCCCCACGATGACGGTGAGAATAATAGAGGCGATCGCAAAGCTAGTCCATTCTGCCAGCGATCGCGAAGACTCATCTTCTAAAAAGGGGGCGTCACTATGTTGCGGCAGCGGCTGTGGGTCTGGTTTGGAGTTGCTCATATCACCAGCCGACCTGCTGCGCCACCTACACTCGCCGGCAGTCCCAGCACCAACGTTTGTGAGAGCCAAACCGCCAGCGGATCGCCAATCTCAATCTGCTTGAAAAAGCCCAGCATCAGTCCAGCTGCGATCAGAGCAATCAGGTAAGAGACTACGGTTTCGTTTAGCGGTGTTTGAAACAGGCCCCGCTGGCGGCGGCGCTTGGGCTGGTTGGCAAAGCTGGCCTGAAACACGATGCTGTATGAAATTAGCAGCGAAACCCCAATCATCACAATTAGCCAAGGCCCAGAGATGGCGGTTGCTAGCATGGGCACCTCCTCGGTGGGGGCAATGTTAAACGCAATAAAGATAGCGCCAATCAGGGTGGCGCCAATGTCGCTGATCGTCTCATTCAGATTGTCTTTGGGGTCTTCGCGGCGAGCATGACCGTCTTCACTGCCGAGATACTGATTGGCAACGGTGACACCCAGGGCAAAAGGTACGCCGCTGTAAACGACCTTGCCTAAGGCTTCTTGAATCTGGGTTGTCAGCGTAATTTCTCGCAAAATAATCAGCATCAGTCCGGCGCAGAGCAGACCAATGGCGATCGCTTCAATGCTGTCAAACAGAGCGCTAGTCCAGTGAACGCTCTGGGTTTTACGAAAGCCTTCAGTGCGGTTGAGCAAAAAGACTACGCTGAACGTGATGACTAGAGCCAGCAGCAGCAGTCGCGGTTCTGCCGCCGAACCAATCCACCACATTTCCATCGTGTAGAGCAGGGGGATGCCAAATAGAAAACCGCCGCAGGCGCCGCGCACGAGATCGTTAAATTCGTGCTTCCAAGCCGAATGGCCCTTCGTTTTTTTCCGCCCCATAATGTCGTTTTTCTGCAGCCTAAATCGGTGAGAGCTGCAGCTATTAGAGCTATTATCCTACAGCGATCGCCCCCCTAGCGAGAGATCAGGTAGAACGCATGTCCGCGATCGCCCCCCTGGCCATCGCCGCGATCGCCTGATCGGTGGCTTTGGGCAAACGGTAATACTTGCCGCCCGCCGTCTTCGCCAGTTCTTTGCCAAAGCCGGTAGAGACAAACTTGCGCTCGGTGTCGATAATCAGGAGCTGAAAGCCAATAGCCCGAATGCGGGCGGCAATTTCTAGCAGTTCAGCCTTGATATCTGGCTTTTCATCGGCGTCAACGGGTTCTCCCAGGGATCGGGCCAGGGGAATATTGCCGCGCCCGTCAGTAATCGCCACAATCACCACATTGCCAATATCGCCGGACTGCTGGGCATTGGTACCTACTCGCACCGCCTGCGCTAGACCGTGGGCCAACGGAGACCCGCCGCCGCAGGGCAGGCGCTCTAGTCGCCGCCGCGCGGCAGCAATGGATCTTGTTGGCGGCAGCAGCACCTCGGCCTGCTCGCCCCGAAACGGAATCAGCGATACCTGATCGCGGTTTTGATAGGCTTCGGTGAGGAGCTGTAGTACGGCTCCCTTGGCTGACTGCATCCGGTTCAGCGCCATCGAGCCAGAAGCATCCACCAGAAACACCACCAAAGATCCGGCTTTACGGGCCAGCTTTTTGGCTCGGATGTCCCCCTGCTCCACAATTACCCGGCGCTCGGGCTGACGGGCGCGGCGAGCTTTTTGATAGGGAGAAGCAGCCCGCAGCGTCGCATCCACCGCAATTCGACGCACCGGGCCTTGGGGCAGCATCGGCTTGATGTAGCGGCCTCGCTCATCCGAAAAAATAATGCTCTGACTGCCAGACTTACCCTGGCGGCTCATGGCCTGGGCAAATAGCAGCACTGACGGATCGATCACGACCCCTTCCGGGTCGAAGACAAATTCTTCTGGAATGCTAGGGGGCGACTCCTCCTGCTCCTCATCAGAGTCCTCTTCGTCTTCCGGGTCTTCGGCATTGTCTTCTTCTGGCTCGTCTGGTTCATCCGCTTGCTGGCTTTGCGGCGGCGGCGGTGGCGGCGGTGGCTCCTCTGGGGGCGGTTCCTGCATTGCCAGCGATCGCGGCAGGATCACCAGTTCAACTGCGCAGCGCAGATCTTCAGCGCTGACTGCGGTGCGACCGTCTAAAGCGGCATGGGCCTTCGCTACCCGCAGGGCAAACAGTTCCGCCCGGTGTCCCTGGACGCCGCCCCGCAGCGCTTCTGTCACCAGGTACTGCACCTGCTCCCGGCTGATGCGCACGTCCTTCAGCCACTCTCGCGCCAAAATGATCTGGGTTTTGAGCGCGTCTAGCTCCTCAGCATACTGGGCCAGAAAGGCTTGCGGGTCGTCATTAAACCGAGCGGTGCGCTCCACCACTTCAACCCGGCTATCCAAGTCCAGGGGCCGATCGGCAGCTAGAGCGATCGCAATTCGATCGAGCAGATGATCTCGTAGATTTCCTTCTTCTGGATTGTAAGTGGCAATCAGCAGCGGCTCGCAGGGATGCTGAAAGCTAATGCCTTCACGCTCAATCAGGTTGCGGCCTTCGGTCAGCGTCGACAACAGCAGATTGGAAATCTGATCGTCCAGCAGATTAATTTCATCAACGTAGAGCACGCCGCGATTGGCCTCAGCCAGCAGCCCCGGCTGAAATACCGTTTCCCCCCGCGTAATCGACTTGGCGACATCTACTGAACCCAGCAGCCGATCCTCCGTCACCCCTAGCGGAATTTGAATGAAAGGTGCTGGAATCACCTTAGTTGGCAGCTCAGAAATATCCCTCGCTTCCTGACCCAGTCGCTCCAGGGTAGCGTCATCCCAGCGGCGGGGATTCGTCGGCTCGGCGTTGCAGCAGGAGCCGTCAATCACCTCAATCGGCGGCAGCAGCTCGTGCAGGGCGCGGGCCATGACCGACTTAGCGGTACCGCGCCGCCCGGCAATCACCACGCCGCCGAGGCCCGGATCGACTGCCGCCAGCAGCAGCGCCAGCTTGATGGCGTCCTGATCGACAATTGCCGTCAGCGGGAACGTAGCGGGGGAAGGAAAATCAGCAACCGCAGTCATAGCAACGAGATAAATGTCCAGTGTTTCAGCTTATCAAGAAATTTGGGGGGACGGGGCTGGCGGCCACCCGCAAACCCGGCATTTTTACGGATTGTCAGGGAGCGGTAAGGCTGAAAAATCCTGGTTTTTGCGGGATACGGCGGTAGTTGGTTAGTCAACGATAGAGCTGGTGCCGTTTACCTATTGTCCTATGTTCACTCTGCTATCGGCAGCGCGATCGCCCCTTCAGGCCACCCTAAACCTATTTTTACAGGGAACCTGTCCTCTCTGCGATCGCGCTACGCCCGCTGCCTTTTGCCCTACCTGTACCACTAGCCTACAGCAGCAAGTTTCTCCTCAGCTTGACCGGCAAAGCTCACTGCTTGTTTTGGCCTGGGGCCGCTACGAAGGACTGCTGAAACGAGCGATCGCGGCGCTGAAATATCAGCAGCAGGCTCAGATTGGGGCTGTTCTCGGTCAGTGGCTGGGAGAAGCTTGGCATCAGCACGGTCAGATTTTCAGTCAGCGCCCTGTTGTCGTGCCCATTCCCCTGCATCCTGACAAGCTGAAGCAGCGGGGCTACAATCAGGCGGAGCTGATTGCCCAGGGATTTTGCCGGGTGACGGGCTGGCCGCTGGCGGCTCGCGGTTTGCAGCGGACTCGCGCGACTGAAGCCCAATTTGGCCTAGATGCTCAGGCGCGGCAGCGCAATGTGGCTGAGGCATTTGAGCTGGGTCATGCCTGGCAGCAGCGATCTAGGACTTCCGTCCTGCTGATAGACGATATTTACACAACCGGGGCGACTGCGCTGTCAGCGGCAAATACTTTGCGGCGGCATCAGGTTTCGGTATTGGGCATTGCCGCGATCGCCCGCGCTGGCTCCCAGATTAGGACAAAGCCTCATAGGCCAGGGCAAAAACGGGTTCAGGATCAAGTCCGGTAACTAGCTGAAACTGGGTGGGCGTTAAAACGCTCATGACGGGCTGAGTTTCCCAATTTTTTAGTTTCTCATGTACCTGCATTAGGAAACTAACGCCCCTAATCATGGGATAGCGCAGCCAGTTTTTGACCAAAATTTCAGCTAGGGCTAGCTCGACTAAAGCAGTTGAATAGCAGTCTAAAAGGCAGCTAAGATACACCTCAAAAGCAGTACACTCTTCACCGAATAGCTGATAGCTATCAATCACGTGTCTAACTCTTTGGTGGTGAATGCGCTCCTCAATTTCCATCGTTTTTAGGCTAAATTCTGTAGTTTTATCAGCGCTTTAATGTCCTTATAGCTTAGCTTTAATCTCAGCTTAAGCGCATATTTGCCAAGCATTAATCTATTGAAATCAATCAATTTATTTCCATTATTGAAAATAACCAGGGACAAGCAAAAGCAGTTTGTAACATTTCGCAAGCTAAACAGCGCTTATTTCAGGAACATTAATCTAATAAAAAAGGGTGAGCGTCACTCACCCTGAAGATTTGCTGTGTCCAATTATGGTTTTCTACGCAGCGAGTAGCTGGCGTAAAACGTAGTGCAAGATGCCGCCATTGCGATAGTATTCCACCTCTTCGTCGGTATCAATTCGGCAAAGCAAAGTGGTCTGTTCGCTGCTGCCATCGGCTCGATGCACCGTCAGCATTACCTCCATACCGGGCTTGATGCCGTCCTTGAGCCCGGTCAGGTCAAAGGTTTCGCTGCCGTCTAGCTTCAGCGTTTCGCGGCTAGTGCCCGTGGGAAACTGTAGCGGCAAAACGCCCATGCCAACTAGATTAGAGCGGTGAATCCGCTCATAGCTTTCCGCGACGACCGCCTTGACGCCCAAAAGCCGGGTGCCCTTAGCGGCCCAGTCCCGCGATGACCCCGTACCGTACTCCTTACCCGAAAATACGATCAGCGGCGTATCTTCAGCCACGTACTTCATCGCCGCGTCGTAAATCGACATTTCTGCGCCAGCGGGCATGTACTGAGTGACGCCGCCAGAGGTGCCAGGGGCCATCTCGTTGCGCAGGCGAATATTGGCAAAGGTGCCGCGCATCATCACCTCATGATTGCCGCGCCGGGAGCCGAAGGAATTGAAGCCAGCCGAGGTGACCCCGTGGTCAATCAGATAGCTGCCGGCAGGACTGTCTTTTTTAATCGCGCCAGCGGGTGAAATGTGGTCAGTGGTAATGCTGTCGCCTAAAAGCGCCAGGGGACGGGCACCGTGGATATCTTCGACAGCGCGATCGCCCACGGTAGACTGCATCCCGGCAAAGAACGGCGGATTTTGCACGTAGGTGCTGTCAGCTTTCCAGGGATAGGTTTGACTATCAGCTGCTTCAATCTGCTGCCAGGACTCAGTGCCCGTAAAGACATTGCTGTAGCGGCTTTGATACATCTCTGGCGTCAGCGAAGCCTGCATCACCTCACGAATTTCGGCCGTGCTAGGCCAAATATCTTTCAGGTAAACGGGCCGACCGTCGGCGTCCTGACCAATAGGGTCATTAAGTAAGTCAATGGCGAGATTGCCTGCGATCGCGTAGGCCACTACCAGCGGCGGCGAGGCCAGATAGTTAGCTTTGGTGTAGGGACTGACGCGGCCTTCAAAGTTGCGGTTACCGGAGAGAACAGCGCCCACTACCAGGTCTTTGTCCTCGATCGCCGCTACAATCGGCTTTGGCAGCGGCCCGGAATTGCCGATACAGGTGGTGCAGCCATAGCCCACCAGGTTAAAGCCTAGTTCGTCTAAGTCCTGTTGCAGGCCCGCTCGTTCCAAATAGTCAGAAACTACCTGACTCCCAGGTGCCAAGGAAGTTTTCACCCAGGGCTTCACCGTTAGCCCTTTCTCACGCGCTTTGCGAGCCACCAGTCCGGCCCCAATCATCACCGAAGGATTCGAGGTATTGGTACAGCTCGTAATCGCCGCAATGACGACAGCACCATCTACGAGGTCGTAGTCAGCCCCCTGCACCGGCGCTAGCCGCTTCTCGGCGTAGGATTCTAAGCCGCTGAAGCTGGGAAAGTCAGAAGTTCTAAACTGCTCGGCTAGCTGCGACAGCAGTACCCGGTCTTGGGGACGCTTGGGACCCGCCAGAGAGGGTTCAACCGTAGACAGATCTAGCTCTAGGGTGTCGGTAAAGATGGGATCGGGGGTGTCCGCATAGCGCCAGAGTCCCTGTTCTTTGGCATAGGCTTCCACCAGGGCAATGCGATCGGCCTCCCGCCCGGTGAAGTGCAGATAGGTAATGGTTTCTTCGTCAATGGGGAAGAAGCCGCAGGTGGCGCCATACTCAGGTGCCATGTTGCTAATTGTGGCCCGATCAGCCAGGGTGAGGTGGGCCAAGCCGTTGCCATAAAACTCAACGAACTTGCCGACAACGCCCTTTTGCCGCAGCATCTGCACCACGGTCAATACCAGGTCGGTGGCCGTGGCCCCTTCTGGAAGCTGTCCGGTGAGCTTGAAGCCGACGACTTCTGGCACCACCATCGAAATCGGCTGGCCCAGCATGGCCGCTTCTGCTTCAATACCGCCGACGCCCCAGCCTAAAACAGACAGACCGTTAATCATAGTGGTGTGGCTGTCAGTGCCGACCAGGGTATCGGGGTAGGCCACGGTTTCGCCGTTCGCTTCTTTAGTCCAAACCACCTGAGCCAGGTACTCTAAGTTCACCTGATGACAAATTCCGGTTCCAGGCGGGACTACCCGAAAGTTGTCAAATGCCTTTTGGCCCCAGCGGAGAAAGGCATAGCGTTCGTGGTTGCGCTGAAACTCCTGCTTGACGTTTTCATCAAAGGCGTTAGCTGAGCCAAAGGCGTCTACCATCACCGAGTGGTCGATCACCAAATCTACCGGGGACAGAGGATTAATCTTGTCTGGATCCCCGCCTAGAGCCACCATCGCGTCTCGCATCGCAGCTAAATCCACCACTGCCGGCACGCCGGTGAAGTCCTGCATGAGCACCCTTGCCGGACGGTAGGCAATTTCGCGATCGGAAGTTTGGGTTTGTAGCCAGGCGGCGATCGCTCTGACATCATCTGCCGTCACAGTGCGGTTATCTTCGTGGCGCAGCAGATTTTCCAGTAAAACCTTGAGACTATAGGGGAGACGACTCACATCACCTAGGGTCTTAGCCGCTTCCGGTAGGCTGTAAATTTGATAGTCTTTACCCTCGACAGACAGCGTTTTCTTGGCGTTGAAACTACTCACAATATTGCCCTTCTCCCCATTGCAGCGTTAACAATTATTCATCCTATAGCCCTAGCCTAGCGCCTTCAATAGGATCCTTGGCTTTGAGCCGATGTAGATAATGCGTCTCAGTTAGCTAAAAATTGCTTTTTCTGTTCATAGCACTCAAATCATTTCGGAAACTGTTTGGCCTAAACACCCCTTCTATAAAAGGTCAATATGTTCTGGGCTGTAGCCCTATCGACTGGTAGAACGTCAGGTTCAGTCTCCTGGGAGAAGTCAGATTTAACAACTTCTGACACTCTGACTAGAACAAGGCTATTTCCTAAACTCTTGAAAAAACTATGTTAAACAACCAGGTTAGAACTGCAGCTCTGTTAGGTTTGCTCAGCGGCCTGCTGGTTTTAGCGGGCTATTATTTAGTCGGCAATGAGCAAGGTTTAATTTTAGGGCTTATTTTTGCGGCGATTACCAGCTTTAGCTCCTGGTACTTTTCCGATCGCGCCGCGCTAGCAGCTTACCAGGCCCAGCCGATTACCCGGCAGCAAGCTCCCGAACTTTATGACATGGTGACCCGACTGTGCGATCGCGCCGAACTGCCCCTGCCCAAAATTTTTGTAGTCCCAACGAAGTCACCCAACGCCTTTGCCACCGGACGCGATCCCGAACATGCCGCCGTAGCCGTTACCGAAGGCATTATGCAGCTTCTCTCGCGTGAAGAGTTAGAAGGCGTTTTAGCCCATGAGCTGACCCACGTGCGCAACCGCGATACCCTGACCCAGGCCGTGGCGGGTACCTTAGCCGGAGCAATTACTTTTCTAGGCCGTATTCTCACATTTGGGGCACTTTACAGCCCTGCCTCTTATGACAATCGCCGGGGGCCAAACCCGATGGCGCTGCTGTTTTTGATTGTGCTCGCGCCTGTCTCCGCCGCCCTGATTCAGATGGCTATTTCTCGCACTCGCGAATACGCGGCTGATGCTGGTGCGGCTGAAATTACGGGAACTCCTCTCGCCCTTGCCAGTGCTTTAGAAAAGCTGGAGGAAATTGGTAGTCAGATTCCGATGCATGGTAATCCGGCCATGTCGCCGCTCTTGATTGTCAATCCTATTTCTAAGGAAGGCTTACAAACCCTCTTTCGCACCCACCCGTCAACGGAAGAGCGGATTAAGCGCCTACAGGCGATCGCCCAGCAGCTCCAGCAGCAGCAATCCCCGGCGTTGGCTAGCTAAGCATCCAATCCGAAAATTCGTCATTGCTTCAGCGTAGGCGTCAAGCGTTCCTGCGCTTCAGTTGGCTATGCTGATAAAGCTGGTGTATGGATCGAGGCAAGATGGCAACGGCGCAACAACCCATTCACGTAGTTGGCGGCGGACTCGCAGGAACTGAGGCAGCCTGGCAGATTGCTCAGGCGGGAGTGCCGGTGATTTTGCATGAGATGCGGCCCGTTCACCGCAGTCCGGCCCACCACAGTGAGCATTTAGCAGAACTGGTGTGCAGTAACTCCTTTGGCGCTCAGTCGAGCGATCGCGCCTCTGGCTTGCTCCATGCCGAACTGCGTCAGCTAGGTTCGGTAGTAATCGCCAAAGCAGATGAACATGCGGTTCCGGCGGGGGGCGCTTTGGCCGTGGATCGGGCCGTATTTAGCCGCGACCTGACCGAAACTCTGGCGCAGCACCCTCTGGTCGAGCTGAGACGGGGGGAAGTCAGCCACATTCCAGACGAGAGCATCGTGGTAATGGCGACCGGACCGCTGACCAGTTCTGTCCTCTCAGAGGATTTGCAGCGCTTTACGGGTTTGGCCTATATGAGCTTTTTTGATGCGGCTAGTCCCATCGTGGTGGGGGAAAGCATCAACCAGGAAGTAGCCTTTAAAGCCTCGCGCTACGATAAGGGCGAGGCGGCTTACCTCAACTGCCCGATGAACCGAGCAGAGTATCTGCATTTTTGGCGATTGCTCTGCGAAGCGGAGCAGGCGGAGCTGAAAGAGTTTGAGCGAGAAACCGCTAAGTTTTTCGAGGGCTGTTTACCCATTGAGGAAATGGCCCGGCGGGGAGAAGATACCATGCGCTACGGGCCGCTGAAGCCGGTGGGTCTGTTTGATGCTCGCTTAGGTGACTTTCGCGATCCGGCCAATAAGGGCAAAAAGCCCTACGCCGTGGTGCAGCTCCGGCAGGAAGACAAAGCCGGTCAGCTCTGGAATATGGTCGGGTTTCAAACCAATTTACGCTGGGGCGAGCAAAAGCGGGTTTTTCGCCTCATCCCCGGACTTGAAGAAGCTGAGTTTGTCCGTATGGGCGTGATGCACCGCAACACGTTCATCAATTCGCCGGAACTGCTCAGCCCGGCCCTGCAGTTCAAGACCCGCTCTACCCTACTTGCTGCCGGACAGCTCATTGGCACCGAAGGCTATACGGCAGCCACTGCCGGAGGTTGGCTAGCCGGAACCAATGCCGCTCGCCTGGCTCACGGAAAATCGCTCCTGGCGCTGCCCGTAACCACCATGATGGGTGCGCTCTTCGACTTTATCAGCAGCGCCTCCCCCAAGCACTTCCAGCCCATGCCACCCAATTTTGGCATTCTGCCCGCCCTGCCCCAGCGGATCAAAAACAAGCGAGAGCGCTATGGACAGTACCGCGATCGCGCGCTCCAAGACTTGAACTCTTGGGTTCAGCAAAATCAGCTTAGTTTATATCAGCTACAGTCCGCCATTAGCGCTTAATCTGAAAAAGCCTCACTCACTTGCGCCAATGCGAAGTTGCAGGAATTTTGGACAAATCACAGCGATCTTTATAGCGATATACGATCTCTTGAACTTCCTCAAGTAAACCAGATTCAAGGACTATTGGATTAAGCCCCATAGAGAGAAAGCAGCGATTCGAGACAACAAATTCATTTGCCTCTGGTTCAAAACGAGGATTGGGTAAATATTGGATTTCGGCTCCCATTAAGTCAGCTATAATTTTCGCCAAATTATTGATGCTGTGGGTTTGAGTAATTTGATTGAATATTTGTACTCTATCTCCGCCATCAGGAGGTTGACTGAGAGCTAATTCAATACAGCGGACTGTATCTTGAATATGGATAAAAGCTCGAGTTTGCCCGCCCGTTCCGTACACCGTTAGAGGGTAGCCCACGGTTGCTTGAACTAAAAACCGATTGAGTACCGTTCCATAGATGCCATCGTAGTCAAAACGATTAATTAATCGCTCGTCTTGCTTTGTTTCAGACGTTTGAGTGCCCCAAACAATTCCTTGATGCAGATCGGTAATTCGCAGTCCATTGTTTTTATTATAAAAATGAAAAAAGAGCTGATCCTGAGATTTAGTCATGTGATAAATACTGTCAGGATTCGCTGGATACAAAATTTCTTGCTCTAAAGCTTGACCCGACTGAGAATTAAGAGTGACAGATAAATAACCTTCAGGAATTTCTATACTAGCTGTTTTGTAACCGTAAACCCCAATCGAGCCTAGATGCAGTAGGTGAATATTTAAGCCAGATTCAACAATAGCGCAAAGCACGTTGTGAGTAGCAATCAAATTGTTATTCACAGTGTATCGCTTAGTTTGTTCTGTCAGCATGGAGTAGGGAGCAGAGCGCTGTTCCGCAAAATGCACAATAGCGTCTGGTCTTAATTCGCAAAGCAGCGAAAAAAAGCTTTGATAGTCTGCTGCAATATCAATATTATAAAAATCTATCTTTTGACTAGACAGTTTTTGCCAAGCTGAAATTCGAGTAGAAATCGAAGTAATAGGAGTGAGAGACTCTGTTTGTAAGTCTATATCTATCTTTCGACGAGCTAAATTATCAATAATGATAATTTCATGTCCCAAGTTTGAAAGGTGTAATGAAGTCGGCCATCCACAGAACCCATCACCGCCTAATACAAAAACTTTTTTCATGGCTCAGATAGTTTTGATGAGGAATTAACTTTATGTATAGCCTATTCAATCAATCCGATCAGCATTAATCTTTATCAGCCTTCGTCATAAACAGCCTTAACAGAATTAATATATTGCTCAATTTCTGGGTTGAGATCGCCATAATAGGCAATTTGCAATGTTCTTGCCTGTTCCCAGATCCATTGCCAATGATGGGAAGGAACGCCCGAAAAATTAATACTTTTTCCCATAAAAGGGAGATTGGGATCTTGGCTGGACTGAATATGCGAAATGATTGAATTCAGTAGCGTAGAATTTTCTCCCAAAAAATTATAAATTGGGAAAAGCGGTAAATTTGCGTATTTTTCCCAGAAGCCTTTGGTAACTCGATTCCTCAAGAAATCAGTATACTGACTAATTAGCTGTGAAGGATGGACTAGCTTATCTTGAGTTATGGCAGATGCCAAATGACAGCTATTGGTCTGAGATTGAATATATAAAAAGGTATCGTAAATAACCAAATTGCCGTTAACAAGCTTGACTTTGTTAAAAGCGTCAAAGGGTGAAAAATCTTGGCGAAGCTTTTGAATATCAACGAACATTTCAAATGTTCTTACTAAACCTGATTCGGCTGAAAAATATTGGTTAGTGTATGACCTAATTCCTTGAAACATAGAGTTGTGACTCTGCATCTGTTCGTAAAGATCCTCAAATAGATGCGGATTTGTAGGCATTGCGTCTAAATCATGCAGCAAAGCATATCGAGTGTCTGCAATTGCAATGCCCTTTGTCCAAGACAGCCAAGAATACACCCAACCCCAAGAAAAGAACTTTGCTACAGCAGCCTGCTTTGCATCGTAACCAATGATTTCAATAGGTAAGTTTTGAGCCGCGTCAAGGACTTGCTGCTTGTAGGAAATTTTTGATTCTTCAACATCAAAAACTAGGATTAAGCGCCGCATATTGGGCAAATGCATTTTGGCGATAAAAGCGACATTGGCGATCGCGATCGCTGGCATATTATTCATGCAGCCAATAATAATGCTGTAGCCCAATTTAGGTTCCCTCAGAGGCCGCCAGCGCACTAAACCAGGCAGGCTAACGTTCATGGGTAGGTATCTTAGCCAGGCCTTAACAAATTCTAAGTAAGTCACGATGCTTCCTTAGCCTAACGGCTTAAAGTACGCGTAACATGTCTTGATTTTTCAAAGAGCAAGTTCTTAACAGGCATATTAGGTAAGTTAAATATGCGCTGTTGAGCTGAAAAAAGCTGCAGTGTAGCTATCGACTGCTCGTTTTGAGTTTGAAATATTTTTGACGAATCTGCTTGAGTGCTAAAACAAGACTCCCTGCGATCGCTCCTAAGAACATAGACGGTTCAGGAACGGGCGGATTTTGTGACACAAATCCGGGGGAACCCACATCCTTTGAACCATATAAAGATGGATGAGCAGCTATGTTACCAACTTGATTGGCAGAGACGGCATAGGCGCCGTCAACGCCAGGAACGCTGAGCTGCCAGTGGCTGCCAACCGTTGGATCTAACGTAATATCCTTTAAATAGATTGAAGCGCTATCGTTAGGTGTCGGAAAAGAAGAGCTAAATTTTTCAGTGGCGCGCTCAAAGCTGAAGTCTAAATATGCCCTAGAAAAATCAGGGGTATTGTTCCATGCGTTTGTAGACCACAACCCGAATCTCATAACTTGGCCCCGTAGGTAAAACTCGCAGTAAGGAGCGTGGCCTAGCTTGCAGTCAGGAAAGAAAACAGGAATAAAGTTGATCTCCTGCCCGTTCTTTACAGTCCACATGTCAGGTAGAGAACGTAACCCATTATTGCCCCAGTCATTCTGAGGATCTCGAACAACGCTACCATACAAGACGGCGGACGAGCGGGCACCAATCAAACTGCCTTGAGGGATAATGCCTGGCGTTGAGCGATTGGTTGCAAAGACATGATTGGAGAGGTCAACATCATATTCATGGGGATTGTAGAGTTCAATCCAGGCGTAGTCACCATTCCAGTCACTATTGGGATCATACATAATCTCTGTCGGGACAAGGCCAATTGCATACGCAGAACGCCCCATCGCCAGCAGACTACAGCCTACGATTCCAAGAACTACCGGTGGAAACCGATAGTTCATCCTTATTGGTTTCATAATACTGAGACGCCCCCTGATTTAGGAAAGATTACCTAAGTTTAGCGCCTACCTAGCTAATGTAGATCTTCCCGTCTGTAGGTAATAGCTGACTCAGTTGTAGATTAGTGGATTGGCTAACCTGTCTACGTTTTACCCAAAGAATCGCTTTGTACCCCTTTAACAATTCGCGATAGCTCGCTTTTTTCATCCACTGTGATTCGCGTGGGGGAACCGCTGATAATTCGCTCCAGGTTACGGAAAGAGTCTTTAATTTCAGGACCTTTTTCGCTGATGGTGTACTCGCGAATGCCCTTATCGTGCCAGGAACCTCTCATCTTGAAGACATTAATGGCGCGAGACATTTCACCTCTGATTTCGACATACTGCAGCATCAGGATGGTGTCTGTAATCGTAGAGATGTGAGAATCTGTAACAGAGTGCGATCCCATAAACTGCTCGGTCGTGTTGGTGAAAAACCCGGTAATTTCTTCCTGCTTAGCGTAACCCGTAACCCCAATCACGAACTGACGAAACGAATTATTGTTAACGCCGCGATCGAGCGCGGAGAGAGAATCGATCGCCATGCGAGATGGCTTGAAATGAGTGATTTCAGACTTAATAATTTGAAGATGATCTTCCAGTCCGGCTGATTCTGGATAAGCGCAGATGATTTTCAGCAAACCCTGCTGTTCTAGATCTTCAAAGTCAATACCCCAGGAATAGGCATTGCGGAAAAGCTGGGCGCGAGACTCTTCATAAGCAAATAAGACGGCTCGCTCTCCGGCGCGGCAGCCATCTTCTAAAAATTTGCTGACTAGCAATGTTTTGCCGGTTCCGGTTGCTCCCGTAGCCAGGATAATTGAGTCTTTGAAGAAGCCGCCACCGCACATTTCGTCCAGCGTTTTAACGCCGGATGAAACTCGGACGTTAGACGATCGCTGAGTCAACCGCATAGCCCCCAGTGGGAAGATATTGATGCCCTGATCGGTAATTGTAAAGGGATACTCCCCTTTCATGTGAGTTGTTCCCCGCAGCTTTAAAATTTCAATCGTGCGGCGACGACGTTCACCTTCTAAGACATTGCGCACAATGACCACATTGTCGGAAACAAATTCTTCAACGCCATAGCGGGCTACTGGCCCGTATTCATCTACGCGCTCGGTCGTCATGATAGAAGTCACTCCCGTCTGCTTGAGACGAGCGACAAGCCGAAAAATCTCTCGTCGTACGACAGAAGCCGCGTCGTATTGCTGAAAAACGGCTGTGACTGAATCAATCGAAACCCGTTTGGCCTGGTACTTGCGAATGGCGTATTGGATGCGCTCAATTAGGGCTGAGAGATCAAAATTGCCTACAACATCCTGGCCTTCAGGATCAGGAGAGGCATCTAAAATAAATAGTCGGCCATCATCTATAAGCTGTTGTAAATCCCAGCCAAAGCTCTGAGCATTAGTGATGATATCTTCTGGAGATTCTTCAAAGGTGACAAAGACGCCTGATTCATCAAAATGGACAATGCCGTTGTAGAGAAATTGAACTGCCATCAGGGTTTTACCGGTACCGGAGGTACCGCTCGCCAGCGTAGTCCGACCCGCTGGAAGACCGCCATGACTAATATCGTCAAAGCCCTCAATCATGGTGCGAATCTTTTGAACGCCTGTCAGCTTTTTTTTGGGTAAAGCTTTTTCATCTTGAGAAGACTGGCTCATAGGAGTATCAAAAGAGAAATACTAAACATAACTACAAAAAGGGAAAGGAAAAACCATTAAAAATTCTTTGAGAGGTTGATAGCGAAAAAAGTCTGGGTCTGTATCGAGGATCTAAAATTTGCTCTAGCTAAAGCGCTCCTCTTCTTGCAGTTCGTCGTATAAAAGATCCAGGCCAATTAGAACGCGCTCTCGATCGGAAAGATCCCCAATTATTTTGCGCACTGGCGGCGGCAAAATTTTAGCTAAAGTCGGCGTTGCTAGAATTTTGTCCTCTTCTGCTAGCTGGGGATTCTTAAGCACATCAATCACTTTAAGCGCATAGACCCCCTGAAACTCCTGTTCGAGAATATTGTTTAAGGTTTTCAGGGCTCGAATCGAGTTGGGCGTGTTGCCCGCTACGTAAAGCTTCAAAATATAAGTTTTTTTAAGCGGACTCATAGCTCTTAAGTTTTAGCTTGCAGAATTTCAGGTAAGCGCAAAGATAAGTTTTAAGGTTCTCTAGGAATAGAACGGCGATACATTTCGCAGAGATGGGCAATCACATCAATTAGGGTGAGGCGGTAGTCCAGCAAAATCTCTTCACTGCGTCCCTCAAGCTGCAGCTGCTTTGAAAATTCATCCATCAGATCCATGTGAATTTCAACAATCTGAGAGACCGGAATATTGGCAAAAAAAGCTATGTTGACATAGTCATCAATTTTCTGATTGAGGGCAGAATCTTCAGAAAAATAGCTCAAAACGATACTGCGATAGTCACTGCTCAACTTATCTATTAGTTCTTGGCGCTCTGCGCGGGTCATATTGCGAAAAAAGTTTTGGGCATTGCGCTTGTAGTAAACTCCAAGATACCCTAAACGCTCCTTCAGTTTTTTAGCAAGCTTTTGTTGCTTGCTGGTCAAGGCGCTGCGGCTCTCGGTGGCTCTAGGAGAATTATCAGCATCGCGATCGCTGACAGCTAGAGTGACAAATCGGTTGATAGCTTGGTGAATACAGTTTTCTAAATCGTTGAGATTTTTGTGATCTAAATAAGTCACAACAGCCTGTAGGGTAGGCAGCACGCTTGAATCAGCTTCTGTCTCCTGATGAGGTGCTACGGTATCAGCTCCGCTATCGATGACAATAATCGGCAGCAGGGACTCTTTGGCTTCTAGCTGCGCGAGTATATGCTCAAGGTTTGCGCTCCGCTGCAAGATGAGGCAGTCAATTTGCTGATGATTAGCTGTAGACCAGTCCAGCAGCGTCGCTTCGTCCGGTATCTGCTTCAATACATAAGAGTCTTGACTGAGATTTTGTTTGAGCGTCTCAGCCAATGTTGGAGCCGGAGCAAAAATACCAACGAGAAATTGAGAGGGCAAAATGCTTTCAGAAATAGAGAAAAAGGTTTGACAAATCACCTACAGCCAGCATTGCGCCAGATCATTACAGATCGCCTTCCCAGTCACCGCCTGTATTATTGCAAGATTCTTAACAATTATTGTAAGGTCAAAGGCGTTTGAAATGAAAAGCTATGCTCATAATTGAGGTGGGGATTGATGTGGCCTGATTACGGAGCTAATGTTCTAGCGCTGACCGGCTTGGGCATTGATGATATATAGATGATGTGGGTCTAAAGGTTTGCTCTAAGCGCCCTTGATCAATCGACTTTGATTAGCTAAGTTGAATCAGTCCAAAACCAGCATACCGCTTCCCAGACACTTCATCGTGACACTGCAACCGCTTCAGCAATTTCAGGAGGCACCTACCTCCCTAGTTCATGGCTACACCCACAATTGCTCAGTTTTTGAGTCCGGCGCCTAGCTGCAAGCAGTCAAGCACATTAGAGCTGGCATGGCAGTGCTGCTGTCGTTCTCAGCAAGATGATTTAGTCCTGCTGGACGCTGCTCAGTATCCAATTGGCGTCATTAGGGCAGTTCAGATTGCCGCTTGCCTGCTGCAAACAGAGAGCCTGCCCGGTTCTACCCTTTTAATGCCGCATTTTGCGGCTGACGTAGAACCGCTACGGGTTATTTCCGTCGAGACGCCGCTACCTTTCCTGTGGCAGCAGCTAGGGCAAAGACAGGGCCACTGGGCAGTGGTAGATGAGCGATCGCACTATCTCGGTCTGCTTGATAGCTCAAAACTGCTACAGTTTGTAGCCGCCAACCCAGAGGCCATACCCTCTCTGAGGCCGTCAGTTACAGAAGCCAAAGCACAGAAGCCAGTTTTGCCTAATGATCGGCTACTACAGCGCTTCAGGGCGACGGCTGACTTGAGCAATCTGTGTCAAAAAATTTTGCTAGAAGTTCTGCAGCAGATGCCGCTGCCGCTACAGCTACAGGCAGACGATGGGCGAGTACTGGGACAGACAGAGACTTGGCAGGTGCATCACAGCAGCCTGGAGAAAATGCCTGCTGCTGCAGTTCAGAGTCCCTCTCTATTGGCCTCTTTAGAAGAGCGAGCAGCCGCTATTGGGCTTAGCCAGGACGCCCACCAGTTGGTAACAGATCTAGATCCGCATCCTCTGCCCGCGATCGCGGCTGCAGCCCAGCCCCCAGAAGGAGCGCCTGCGTGGCGAGTTTGGCGAGTTCCCCTAGAAGTTAATTTGGCTGAATTGGCCTATCTTGCTGATTCTGTCCCAGACTGGCAGTTAGCGTCTAACATGGCCATGCTTGAGCAAGTTTGCGCCATCCCCGATTTAGCACCCGCCACGCCGCTGCTGCGATTTTGGCTGCTGGTGGCTCAGCCCCTAGAAACCTGGCAGCACCTGCAGGATCTCAGCGATCGCAATGCAGACTTAGAGCGCACCAACACGCTTAGAGCCGAGCTATTAGGCTGTCTCAGCCACGAGCTGAAAACCCCTCTAACGTCGCTGCTAGGACTTTCTAAGCTGCTGCAAGATCCGCGCTTAGGCCCCCTGAGCGATCGCCAAAACCGCTACGCCGCCCTGATTTATCAAAATGCCCGCAGCCTCAAAGCAACCGTCAACGAAATCCTAGATCTCACTCGCATTGAGTCAGGCCAGATGACGCTGACGATGGAGCCGGTTAAGCTAGCCGATCTCTGCCATCAGGCGCTGCTACAGGCAGAGGATTACAACCGCGCTCGAGGGGAGGGGGAAGCTCGTAGTCATCCTCTAACCCTCAACCAGTTCCATCTGGAGATTGAGCCGGGGTTAGAAAGATTGGTTGTCGATGAGCTGCGGCTGCAGCAGGTTTTGATTCATTTGTTTAGCAATGCGCTCAAGTGTACTCCTGAAACGGGCGACATCGGGCTGACCGTGCAGCACCAGGGAGATTGGATCCTATTGAGCGTGTGGGATACGGGAGTAGGCATTCCGGCAGAGCAGCAGCGGTTCATTTTCCACCGCCTGCAGCGGATTGAGAATCCTTTAACGCAGCGCTTTACCGGTCCCGGCTTGGGACTTGTTTTAGTGCGGCAGCTAGCTCGTCTGCAGGGCGGCGAGATCAGCTTTGTTTCTCAAGCAACCCAGGGCAGCCAGTTCACCCTGCTGCTGCCTGCTGTCTCAACCCTGCCAGAGGCGATCGCGCAGCCCAATTCGATGGCCGATAAGCCCCTGGTGATTTTGCTAGAGCAAGATCCAGGTCAGATTGAGAGTCTAGCCCAGGCCATTGAATCTTTGGATTGTCTATCGGCGATCGCCCGTTCCCAGCCAGAACTTTTAGAGAAAGTGCAGCAGCTGCGGCCCCAAGCCGTTCTGCTGAATCTGGCGGTGGCTGACAGCAGCGATTTGTTAATCAAGCAGCTACGAGCTGAGGCTGAACCGCCGATGCTAATTGCGATCGCTGCCGCCGAAACCCAGGTTGCTAAAGCCAGTCAGGTGGATCATGTTTTACCTGTGCCGCTTGATCCGACTGCGCTGCAGCCGCTGCTGGCTCGCTTCAGGCCCGTACCGCCCACCCTGGCAGATGTGACTGTGCTGTTGCTGAAGCAGGCAGAAACCCTGAGCCACTCTACTAATCCGGTAGATCGCCTCCTCCAGCAGTATCAGTGCCGCGTGTTGGAGGTAGATGATGTAGATCAGGCCAAGCTTTTAAGCCAAATTTGGCGGCCTCAAGTGATTCTGCTCGATCCTGAGATCGATAATCCGGAAACATGTCTGCAACGGCTGAGCCGACAGCCAGCACTGTCTAGCCTACCTGTCGTGACTTTGACCAATGCAGCTACCCAGTTTGCCAATCAGCTAGCCACACTGAGGGTTTTCCCCTGTCTGGCTTCTTTGGAAAGTGCTTCGGCTAATGCCGCCAGCTCGCCCTTGCTAGAGGTGATTCAAGTGGCGATACAAACCTGTCAGTCCCATTAATCCAGCTTTTCGCCGCTGAAGATGAAAATGGGATCAACGGCGGCAAAAACTTGATGATAGCCGCGTCTTTCTAGCCGATTGACGGCGGGTTGGACAACCTCAATATTGCGCACCTGCAGCTCGGCAAAGCTTTCGGATACCTGATACAGATTCTCTAAATTGCTGACAGTGACAACGAAGCGGCCGCCCGCACTCAGCGATCGCCAAGCGGCTTTCACCGTTGCCTGCAGCGGTCGTCCCCCCTCGATCAAAATGCAGTCGGGCTGGGGGGGAAGGTGGGCTAAACAGTCGGGGGCGCTGCCTGCAATCACGTCCACATTGCTGACCTGAAAGCGATCGCAATTGTGCCGAATTAAATTAGCAACGTCTCGATCGCGCTCTACGGCAACAATTTGCCCTGTCGGACACAGCAGTGCTGCTTCAATCGCAATCGTGCCGGTACCCGCGCCGATGTCCCACAGCCTGGAGTCTTTTTTCAGCCGCAGGTAGCTCAAGACCAATAGCCGCACCTCCCGCTTGCTCATGGGAATACCGGGAAGCTGCTCAAACAAAGCGTCAGGAATACCGGGCGTGATATAGGGCCACAGAGAAGCCATTGTGCTATTAGATGGTGCGGATAAAGGTATCAGTCCTCATCAGGTTAAACGAATTACTCAAGCTAGGCTCGCCGACGAGATGATTCTGACGGTCTGTAAGCTGGGATCAGCGCAGCCTGTGAGAGTGCCCCCGGCTGCCAAAATAGTCTGTAAATAGGCGATCGCCTCCGGCCCAATTTTCTCTCCCGGAAAGATGAGGGGAATGCCCGGCGGATAGGGGCAGATCAGCTCAGCGCTAATTTCGCCAAGGGCGGTTTGCACAGGGACCGTTTGAGTCGGCGCAAAAAAAGCCTGTCGCGGCGTCAGGGACGGCACCGCCGAATAGGGAGGCAGCGGCGAGCCAGGCGGCGGCGATTGATGACTCGCCTGGGGGGTCAACTGCTCAAAGGCGGTGACAAGCTGCTGTAGGTCTGCCGCCGTATTGCCCAAACTGACGATGAAGGTCAGGTGTCTGGCCGTGGGCAGCTCAGCCGTTACGCCAAGCCGATGGTGCAGCCACTCATCGGCGTCAAATCCATTTAGCCCCAAACCCACAACTTCAACAGTCAGCCGGGTCAAATCGAGCCGATCAGGAGCCACCGCCGCAGGAGATAAAACGCGCAAACCGGATATACGGCTAAGCCGCGATCGCGCTGTTGTCGCTAACTCCAGGGTTCGCTTCATAAGCGAATAACCCTGGGTTGCCATCTGCTGACGGGCCGCGTCCAAAGAGGCCAGTAGCAAATAGCTAGGACTGCTGGACTGGATCATTGCCAAAGCCTGTCGCAGGCGATCGCGATTGATTCTCTGCCCCTGAACGTGCAGCATCGACGCCTGGGTCAGGGCCGAAAGAACCTTGTGGGTTGACTGCACGGCGATATCTGCCCCAGCGGCGAGGGCAGCGGCGGGCAGATCGGGGTGAAAGCCGAAATGAGCGCCATGAGCCTCGTCTACAATCAGCGGCAGGTCAAACTGATGCACGTGCCGGGCGATCGCGGCGACTTCAGAACAAAGCCCCAAATAGGTCGGTGAAACTAACACAACGGCTTTAATCGCCGGGTGTTGAACCAGAGCCCGCTGCACCTGGGCCAGGGTCACGCCGCGCACAATATCCCAGTCCGAGTCATAGGCAGGCTGTAGCCAAACGGGGACAGCTCCGGCCAGGACAAGAGCTGTAAAGAGCGAGCGGTGGGCATGGCGCGGCACCAAGATGCGATCGCCAGGCTGGCAAACCGCTAGAACAGCCGCCTGCAAGCCACAGGTAGAGCCATTGGCGAGGAAAAAGGTTTCTTCAGCTCCAAAGGCAGCGGCGGCTAGTTTTTGCGCTGCCTGGATTGGGCCAGCGGGGGCTAACAGATTATCCAGCTCCGGTAGTTCCGGCAAATCCGCCTGCAGTGCCTTCTGACCAATGAGTTCGCGTAGAAGCTGGGTAGCTCCCTGCCCCCGTTTGTGCCCAGGAGTGTAAAAAGCCGCCTGCGATCGCAGGGCGCACTGCTGTAGAGCCGTGACTAACGGCGCTTGTCGCTGCTCAGCCTCAAATCTACTGGGCTGCTCTCGGTTGATAGCCATGCCGAACTGACAGCCCGCTAGGCTGGATCGCAGCGAATTTCTACCAGGAAGCCGTCTGGGTCGTAGCAGTAGATGCCGCGTCCGGTAGGGCGGCTGACCGGGCCGTGATCAAGCGGGATCTGATTGGCCTGCAGCACCGCGATCGCTAAATCAAACTGCTCCGGGGCAATGTCAAAGGCTAAATGGTTGGCCCGGGTAAACTGCTGCTGCGGATCGGCAGCAGGCGGTGACAGCTCTGGCTCCCAAAATAAATCCAGGATGGTATTGTCCGGCAGCCTGAAGTTAGCTACTTTCCCGGCTGCTACCAGCTCTTTAAGGGTTTTAGGAACTTCTGTCCCTGTCAGCTCATGCAGTCCCAAAATTTCGCCATAAAACCGACGGGAGGCCATCATATCTTGAACGTTGAGGGCAATGTGGTGAATGCCTCTGAGCGTTTGTTTGGGCAGTCTCATGGGCGATGTGGTCACAAGGTCAGACATAAGTAATGCGGCTCAGACTTGCTTTTGATGATATAGCAATTGTCAGCGGGTCGCTGGCTGCGGCTGCTGATCAAAGTGATTGCACAGGACATAGGTGGGGGCCGCTGGCCTGATGATGACAGTCGCTCTGAACAAAATACCAAAACAATCATGAGGTCTTTATCTACAGAAAAGCTGTCTAAGTAAAAGCCCCAAACATCCTGACAGTTGGCTTTTAGTTTAGAAAAGCGTATGTGGGCCTGGTTTTACAGGTCTATAAGGGCCAGAGGGGAGCAAAATGACGAATAAAGCATTGCTAATCGGGATCGATAGAACAGGGGCTTGGCTACCGTCTCATCCATTAGGGGCCGCAACGCAAACTGTACAAGCGCTACGGGAGGTAATAATTTCAGAGCATGGCCCTTTTCAAAAAGCGGAAGTTGAAACGCTGATCAATCCGGACGCCCAGCAGATGCGACAGGCTGTGACGCGGCTCTGCACTAACGCTGCTGCCGAGGATTTGCGTCTGCTCTATTTTTTTGGTGCGGGTTTGATGACTGCTGAAACTAAAGAGATTTATCTAGCCGCCACCAATACCGATCCTCATTATTTACAGACCACCGCCCTTTCAGCCGCCTTTCTCAAAGGATCGCTCGACAGTAGCCTATCTCAGCGACAAATTATGATCTTAGACTGTAGCTGGTACGGCGCTCTGACCGAAAATTCTTCGATTTTAGGCTCGGTCAATTTAGCCCATCTCGCCAGCGAAAATCGGGTGGTCCTGGCCTGTAGCGGTCAGTCCCTCACCCTGACTGATAAGGGGCCGCTGCCGCTCTATACCCAAATTTTGACCGAAGGTATTCGCACTGAGCTAGCCGACATTAACGGGGATGGGGCTATCTCGGCCGCTGAGCTGCATCACTACATCTACCGCGAAATCCACGAAGCCAACCTGGAAATTTATCCGTTCCTGTACGCGCTCGGAGACAGCGCCCAACTGACGCTGATGCAGCTCCCGGCTTACACACCTGAGCAGGAATATCGGCGCAGCGTAGAAGAATACGTCGCGGCTAGCTATGGCACGCTCACTGAGCAAAGCCGTAAAATTTTGGATTTTCTTAGAGCCAATCTAGCTTTATCGTCGCAAGTCGCTGAGGCGATCGAAGCTCAAGTGCTTTTACCCCACACCGAAAAGCGGCAGAAGCTTGACCAGTATCAGCAAGTTTATCTAGAGGCCATCCAGTTAGAAAATCCACCGCGTCAGATTATCCGGCGGCGGCTGCGATCGCTGCAAAATCAGCTTCAGCTCACCAATGACGAAGTTCAGTTTGTGGAAGAGCAGACCCAAACTCAGCGGGAACCTGCCATTTTGCCGGCTGAAACCGGGCCGCGAGAGCCAGCTATTGAAGTCGTGAACGGTAAACGAGCGATCGCCACCTTTGCCGAGATCGATCGCGAAACAGTCGCCTAAACAGGGCAAGCGGGGCAGCTAGTAGCTACCCCGCCCGGTGCTGATCATTTTTAAACAACAGGACTTACGCTCTTGACGAGATTTTAATTAATCACAGGATCCCCCTGGCTGCCGCCACTCCCCTTAAACAAGGGGCAAGGGGAATCCCATCACTACTGCTAGCGTCTCGAATTTTAAACGGCGTAACTCCTATGCGACTGGCTAATTGGCAGCCTTAGCCTAAAACCGCCTTGGCCCGCGACAGCACGTTCTCAACGGTGTAGCCAAACTTCTCCATCACCAAACCGCCCGGAGCTGAAGCCCCAAAGCGCTCAATGCCGAGAATGTCACCCTCAGATCCGGCATAGCGACACCAGCCGAAGCTAGAAGCCGCTTCTACCACTAGACGCTTGGTGACTGACTTGGGCAGTACGGACTCCTTGTAAGCCGCGTCTTGGGCCTCAAACAGCTCCCAAGAAGGCATGGAAACGACCCGCACCTTCTTACCTTCACCGCGAAGCTGCTCGGCTGCCTCTACGCAGAGAGAAACTTCGCTGCCGGTACCAATCAGAATGATGTCGGGGGTTTCTTCGCCGCCTGAGAGCACGTAGGCTCCCTTGGCGGTATTCTCAATCGAAGAACCGTCCAGATTAGGCACGTTCTGGCGGGTGAAGGCGATCAGAGTCGGCGCCTTGCGGTTTTCAACGGCAATCTTGTAGGCACCGGAAACCTCGTTGCCATCGGCTGGACGAATCACCGTCAGGTTGGGGATGGCCCGCAGAGAAGCAATGGTTTCGACTGGCTGGTGGGTGGGGCCGTCTTCACCCAAACCGACCGAGTCATGAGTCATGACGTAAATCACGCCCGCCTCAGACAGGGCTGACAGACGAATCGCGGCCCGCATGTAGTCGGCAAAGACCAGGAAAGTAGCGCAGTAGGGAATCAGCCCGGAGTTGTGCAGGGCAATGCCGTTGCAGATAGCGCCCATGCCGTGCTCCCGGACGCCAAAGCGTAGGTTGCGGTTTTCGTACTGGCCGCGCTGAAAGCTGCCCGAAATCTTGAGTTCTGTGAGGTTGGAGTGAGTCAGGTCAGCGGAGCCGCCAATCAGTTCGGGTAAAGCCGGAGCCAAAGCGTTCAGCGTCGCCTGAGAATGCTTACGAGTCGCGGTTCCTTTGTCGGCAGGTGTGAAAGTCGGCAGGCCGTCCGCCCAGCCCTCAGGCAGCTTGCCAGAGAGCATCCGCTCAAACTCCGCCGCCGCTTCTGCATACTGGGTGCGGTAGGTGGCTAACGTTTCTTCCCACTCGGCCTCGTAGCTAGAACCGCGATCGATCGCCTGGCGCATGTGATTGAAGGCATCTTCTGGTACTTCAAAATCGCCGTAGTTCCAGCCAAGATGCTCGCGGGTAGCGACAATTTCATCAGTGCCTAGGGCTGCCCCGTGGACGCCCGGCGTATTGGCTTTATTGGGCGAGCCGTAGCCAATGGTGGTGGTAACTTTGATCAGCGAGGGCTTGTCGGTCACGGACTTGGCATTTTCGATCGCTTTGGCGATCGCATCTAAGTCGGTATTGCCGTCTTCTACGTGCTGAACGTGCCAGCCATAGGCTTCAAACCGCTTGGCGACATCCTCGGTGAAGGAAATATCAGTCGAACCATCAATAGAAATATGGTTGTCGTCGTAGAGGGCAATCAGCTTACCCAAGCCCAAATGTCCCGCCAAAGAGCAGGCTTCACCCGAAACCCCTTCCATATTGCAGCCATCACCCAGAATCGCATAGGTGTAGTGGTCTACCAGGGTGCAGTCTGGCTTATTAAATCGAGCAGCCAGATGGGCTTCTGCCATCGCTAGGCCGACCGCATTGGCAATGCCCTGTCCCAGAGGCCCGGTTGTCACCTCGACCCCGGCTGTCTCGAAGTTTTCGGGGTGTCCCGGCGTGCGGGAACCCCACTGGCGAAACTGCTTAATATCGTCTAGGCTGACGCTGTCATAGCCCGTCAGGTAGAGCAGGGCATACTGCAACATGCAGCCATGACCCGCTGAAAGCACAAAGCGATCGCGGTTAAACCACTGGGGGTTCTTAGGGTTGAACCGCATGAACTTATCCCAAAGGACAAACGCCATTGGCGCCGCCCCCATTGGCAGGCCAGGGTGACCAGATTTAGCTTTTTCAACAGCATCAATAGCTAAAAAACGGATTGAGTTGATGCAAAGTGCTTCCAGAGATTGGGTTGCGACAGCCATAGTCCTAATGATTGAGTAACGGTACAAGGAGCCTGGGTCATCAGTGTTAGCGCCCTGAAGTATTAACGCCCTGAAGTCCTTAAATTTTTAGACGCTCTTGCCATCATCCCATCCTGAGGGAGTGAGGATCAAGCAATTAGCCACGGGCCGAACTTGGCAAGTCCCCAGTGACTTGCCCCCGTACAATTCAGACCAAGGCTAGACTGAGTCAGTTAGCCCAGCCTCGAAGCCAGCCCATTCATCTAAATCATAATGTCCATTGATAAGTCATTATACCTACTGCCTCGGCGCTAACGGCTAAATTTTCGCATGGCCAAGGTAACGTTATGCCCACCGAAGCCAAACGAATTAGACAGAACAGCCTCAACTTTGAGTTTGCGGCTTTGATGAGGTACGTAGTCTAAATCGCAGTCAGCGTCGGGGTTATCTAAGTTGATGGTAGGCGGTACCTCGTCATTGGCAACGGCCAGGGCGGCAGCCACGCCTTCAATCCCTCCAGATCCCCCCAGCAGATGTCCGGTCATCGATTTAGTCGAGCTGATGGCAATCTGATAGGCGCGATCGCCTAAAGCCCGCTTGATCGCCTCGGTTTCAGTGGGATCGTTGGCCGGGGTGCTGGTGCCGTGGGCATTGATATAGCTAATGTCTTCTGGCTGTAAACCCGCGTCTTTCAGCGCTAGCCGGATGGAACGAGCCGCGCCTTCTCCGCCTGGTACCGGAGCAGTCATGTGGTAAGCATCACAGGTCATGCCGTAGCCCACAATCTCGGCGTAAATCTTGGCCCCGCGGCTGAGCGCATGTTCTAGTTCTTCTAGCAGCAAAATGCCGCAGCCTTCCCCCATCACAAAGCCATCGCGATCGCGATCGAAAGGACGGCTGGCATGGGCCGGATCGTCGTTGCGCGTTGAAAGTGCTCTGGCCGAAGCAAATCCTGCTAGGGCCAGCGGCGTTACCGCCGCCTCCGTACCGCCTGAAATCATGGCCTGGGCGTAGCCCTGCTGCACTAAGCGAAAAGCATCACCAATCGCATTAGATCCAGCCGCACAGGCCGTCACCGGACAGGAATTAGGCCCCTTAGCTCCCACATGAATAGCGGTCAGACCCGCTGCCATATTGGCAATCATCATCGGTACCATAAACGGGCTGCACCGACTCGGCCCCCGCGTCAGGTAGACCTCTTGCTGATCTTCTAAAACTTTAATGCCGCCAACGCCGGTGCCAATCATGACACCGACCTGTTCAGCATTGAGATCGGTAATCTGGAACTGGGCATCCTCGATGGCTTGTTGGCTGGCGGCTACCGCAAACTGAGCAAAGCGATCCATGCGCTTAGCGTCTTTGCGATCGACATAGTCAAGCGGATCAAATCCCTTAACTTCACCTGCAATTCGACAAGCATGTTTGGACGCATCAAAAGCAGTGATGACATCAATACCGCTACGGCCACTGACCAGTCCCTGCCAGTACTCAGACAGAGTGTTTCCTAGTGGAGTAACGGCACCTAGCCCGGTAATAACAACACGCTTCTTATTGGAATCTGCCATAACTTTAAAACCAGTCGTTGTCTACCCAGAGCGCAGATATTGAGAACGCTTTGCGGCTGTCTTTACAGCCTTAAGCAGCAGATTTGTCCTTGATGAAGTCCACGGCAGCCTGAACGGTACCGATATTTTCAGCCGCTTCATCAGGAATTTCGATATCAAACTCTTCTTCCAAGGCCATTACCAGCTCAACGGTATCGAGCGAATCTGCCCCTAAATCATTGGCAAAGCTAGCCTCTGGCTTGACCTCAGTCTCTTCAACGCCGAGCTGCTCAGCCACGATCTTTTGAACCTTTTCAAAAACTGCGTCCTGGCTCATGTTTTCCTTCTCTTCGCAATGTCGTAAATCGATAAAATACGTACCCACAACACCTAAACCACGATCGGGGAACTAAATCAAGCCAGCCAGCCTTGAAATAGCTGCCTTTTCGCGTTTAAGCATTCCTACATCTTAATCTGAAAGCGCACCTTCCACCGGCTGCAATCCAATAATCGATGGTGAAAACCTTGCTAATCAAAGATTTGAGGCGATTCCGCCGCAAACGACGGATATTACGTTCCATAAACTTTTGTAGTTTAGCCTTCAATCTGTAAAATCCCTCGCTATAGACTATTCATTGATTGGAGAACCCTTACCTGATGGTTGATTCCAGAGGTCATCCCTGATTCTCTGGTTTCGTACTATTGAAAATCTTTAACATTGGAGTCATAAATTCAATGTCTCACTCAGTCAAAATCTACGATACTTGTATCGGCTGCACGCAGTGCGTCCGGGCTTGTCCGACGGACGTTTTGGAGATGGTACCCTGGGATGGCTGCAAGGCCGGTCAGATTGCCTCATCTCCCCGAACCCAAGATTGTGTAGGCTGCAAGCGTTGCGAAACCGCTTGCCCGACCGATTACCTCAGTATTCGGGTCTATCTCGGCGCTGAAACCACGCGCAGCATGGGCTTAGCCTACTAAGTTCACGGCCTTTAACTATCCTATGCGTCTCTTCACAGAGATGCTTTGAGCCGGGGGAACATTCCCCCTTTTTTTGCTTTAAACGCAGAACAACCTCGCCCAAAACACAAAGGTTGGCGCGGCTGAGGTTGCTAAAAATTCGCTTTACTTTAGACGGGCTGCCCCCCGCCTAAGCCCAGTCTTATTAGCTATCTGACTAACCTAAGTAACCTGAACTACGTCTAGGCGTGAGGTTTCTAGCCGCTCCATCCAAACGGCCAGAAAGTCATGATTTGCCTGCTGCTCTTTAGGATCACTCGTATCGGCAGGAAAGGGCAGCAACCCCATCAGAGCGGCTGTAGTCACGCAAAACATTGACTTCTGAAAGCTCTGACAGATACGCACGCGAATATCGGCTTCGCCCCGCAGTCCTTGGCGGTAGAAGGTACTGAGATAGTCGGGCAGATAGTGGCGCATGTCCTGCATCAGCAGCGTGGGTGGGATACCGGCACCGCCGACAGGGAGGGGATCGGCGTACAGAGCGCCGTAGGTAAAACGACCCTGATCGGGCGAGATCTGATTGGCCTGGGCGTTATAGGAAACCGTTCCCTGAAACGGCGTCCCTCGGAAGAAGATGGCTTCTACATAGGGGACAGCCGTATCCATCAAAAAGGTGAGTTCTGCCTCTGGCGGTAAAAGCCAATAGGGCTGGTCTTTAATTTCGACGCTGTAGGTAATGGGTTTGGTTGCCGCTTCGACTAAGCCTGCCTTGACGTGATCAACCACGTCGGGAATTGAGGTGACTTCTTTAGCGTCATAGCGATCGCTCAGCGACAAAAACATATCGCTCATAACCCGCCAGAACTGACCCAAACCGCTGTAATAGGCTAGCTGGCGCACCTGCTCCGGCAAAAACTGGGGAAATAGGCGGTGCAGAGCTGACATCATCGGGTTTGAGCTGATTTTGGCTTGAATTGCCTGCTCGCAAAGCTGGGAAAATTCCGCCGTATGCAGGTAATCGTCTAAACCGCCGCCGCCGTGCCAGAGCATCGTCCGCATACAGTATTCGGCATATTCGTAGTTAATGCGGTCATGCCACCAGTGACGCAGTAGTTTTTGCCAGGTCACTTCACCATTGAAGTATTTGAAAAAAGGAAACAGCACCAAAAACTGGTGTTCGGCAATGTAGTTGAGGTTAATCGAATAGGCGTCTAAAACAACGCCGTAGCTTTTAAGAATGCCGACAACCTCTAACAGGTTATCTGGAGTATCTGGCAATAAAGCCTGACCCGATAGGAGGCGGGCGATATAGGTGTCTGAGTCTGCTGCGATCGCAGAGGGGCTAAAAGTTGTCAGCATGTTTGTCATAGCGGGCAGTCTTCAACAGGGCTTGTGCAGGCCAGCTCGGAGATCTGGGCGATCGCCGTCGGCAGTGATTGTACGAGAGCCGTCGTGGTATTTTCTGTCCAGCGGGTGATTAACTCTGGCTGCAGACCGCAGAAGGTAATAAGCAGCGCCAGGGCGATCGCTGGAATTCGCTCGCTCCACTGCACAGAGGGCAAGCACAGATCAATTTCTTCCGGCTTGGTTACGGGGCCAATGCTGAGCCGACCAAAAAAGGCGCGGTTGACTAGCAGCAGGAAGTAAACTGCGGTCAGACCGGAACCCACCATACAGAGCAAGGTCTGAGGACCAAAGCTAACGATGCTACCGCGAAAGACCAGGAACTCAGAAATAAAGCCCACCATGCCGGGAATGCCAGCGCTAGCCATAACGCCTAGCACCATGAGACTGCCGACTAAAGGCAGTCCTCTTTCAGGATTGAGCAAACCCCGCAGCACCTGTAAATCCCGCGTGCCTGTCTTTTTATAGACAATCCCAACCAGTAAAAACAGCAGAGCTGAAATCAGGCCGTGACTGATCATCTGGAATACGGTGCCCAAGATGCTTAGGGGCGTGGCCGCCGCACAGGCTAGCAGCACATAGCCCATATGGCCGATAGAGCTGTAAGCCACCATCTTTTTCATATCCTGCTGGGCGATCGCTGCCAAAGACCCATATAGAACGCTAATGGCAGCCCAGGTTGCCAGCCCTGGCGCTAGGATTGTCCAGGCAACCGGAAATAACCCCAAGCCAAAGCGCAGCAGACCGTAGGTTCCTAGCTTCAACAGCACGCCCGCTAACAGCACTGAAACCGGGGTTGAAGCCTCTACGTGGGCGTCCGGCAGCCAAGTGTGAAAGGGAAAAAGCGGAATTTTGATGCCGAATCCCACCAGCAGCGCTCCCAGCAGAACAAACTGCTGAAAAAGCGGCAGACTCTGGGACATGTGGACATCGTAGTCAAAGGTAGCGGCTCCTGATAGCCAAGTCAGCCCCAAAAAAGCGCCTAAAATCAAAATGCCGGAAATGGCCGTATAGATCAGAAACTTGGTGGCCGCATAGCCGCGCCGCGCCCCGCCCCAAATCGCAATCAGCAGGTAGAGGGGGATCAGTTCCAGCTCGTAAAAAATGAAAAACAACAGCAGGTTTTGGGCCAAGAAAGCACCAGCTACGGCGGCATTAATCAGCAGCATCAGAGAGAAATAGAGTCGGGGCCGGGCAATATTGCCGCTGCTGCTATAGATAGCGATAAAGCCAAGCAAACTGTTGATGAACACTAACGGCAGCGAAATCCCGTCTAAACTCAGCCGATAGGTCAGCCCCAGGCTGTCTAACCAAGGCAAAAACTCCTGGAACTGCCCCCCTGATTGAGCAATATCAAACTGGCTGATTAAAATGCCGCTGACCACCAGGGTTAGAGCCACAACAACAAGCGCAACAGCTCGCAACTGCTGGACCTTACTGGGCCAAAGGCTGACTAAGATAGCCCCGAAAATAGGAATAAAAATGAGTGCGCTGAGCATGATTTGGCAAAAATTACCACATTGACCAGGTCATCAGTAGGCCAAGCAGACTAACTCCAATAACGATGGTGAGGAGATAGCCTTGAGACTGGCCCGAAATGCTGTATTTGAGGCTTTCGCCGCTAAAGAGAGAGGCAAAGCCTATCAGATTGACAAAGCCATCGACGATATAGCGGTCAAACCAGTTACTGAGGCGAGCTAAGGTATCAACCGCTAAAACCACCGTGAAGCGATAGAGCTTTTCGGTATAGAAATCATAGGCCAGCAGGTCCTGCAGCAATCGAAAAGGTCTTTGAATCGGTCTAGACCAGATTTTCTTCAGCGAGATGGTGGCACCTATTAAGGTGCCGACAGCGCCAGAAGCCACAAGCAGCGCGATCGCAGTTGGATTGATGTACCGCCAGGGCGGCAGCAGCAGCAGCTTATACATCATCACTGGCAGCAGCAGCGTAAAAACCGCCAAGACAATCATCGGCACCGCCATCGTCCAGCCGACTTCCGGGGTGCAGTGGGTTTTAGCCTCAGGCTGGCCCAGGAACACCAGGCGAAAAATCCGCACCAGATTGAGAGCCGTCAGGGCATTGACTAGCAGAAAAACTGCCACCAGCCAGGGATAGTCCTGCCACAGGAAATCAATTCCTAAGCGCAACCCCCAAAAGCAGCCAAAGGGCAAGAACCCTGTCAGACCCAGACTGCCAACCGCATAGGCAAACGTAGTCGCCGGCATCCGCGCCCCCAGTCCGCCTAGCTCGGTCAGGTTTTGGTTATTCGTGGTTAGAATGACCGACCCCACGCTCATGAAAATCAGGGCTTTGGCGACCGCGTGGGTAAAAAGAATGGTCAAGGCTACTCCAGGCCACTCCGTACCGACGGCGATAAACACCAGCCCTAAATAGGCGCTGGTGGAATAGGAAAGCGCCCGCTTCATGTCAATCTGAGCGATCGCCACGAGGGAGGCACCAACGGCGGTAGTGACACCAATGGCAATCAGCGCGGTCAGCGCTATCGGTGACAGAATTACAATCGGCTGCAGCTTGATCAAAACATAAGCGCCGCAGGCAACCACCACGGAGTTTCGCATAATTGAGGCTGGATTTGGCCCCTCCATTGCCTCGTCTAGCCAGAGATGCAGCGGAAATTGGGCACATTTGCCGGTCGGCCCGGCAATCAGCGCTAGCCCTAAGAGGGTTGCCGTCAGCGGTGATAAATCAGCAGTCTTGACCCATTCATAGAGGTGATTGAAATTCAGATCGCCCGCAAAGGCTGCTAAACTCACAACGCCCATCAGCAGCAGAACATCACCAATGCGCTTGGTTAAGAACGCATCGCGGGCGGCTGTGACAACAAGGGGTTGGGCGTACCAAAAACCTACCAGCATGTAGGTAGAAAGCGTCAGCATCTCGAGCAGAGAATAGCTGACAAAGAGAGAGCTGCTGAGGACAATACCGCTCATTGCTCCCTCAAAAAAGCCCATAAGAGAGAAAAACCGCGCGATCGCCCAGTCTTTTTCCAAGTAGCCCAGCGCGTAAATCTGGGCCAAAAGACTCAGCACCGTAATCAGCTCTAAAAAGCCGACATTCAAAATTGAAATTTCAAAGGCAAACGAAAGATTGAGATCAGCCGCCTGCAGCCAGTTAAAGACCAGCTCTTGGGTGCCCTCATTCCAAATGCCGCGAAAAATTGCCCCACCGTGAAGCAGGGCCAAAACGGTTGTAAAAATATTGATATACGCGGCGGGACGAGGTCCGGTTCGCCGCACCAACCCAATAGACCAGGGCAGTCCTAATACTGCACCTAAAAGTCCGTAAATCGGTACTAGCCAGCTCGTCTGAATGAGGAACTGCGTCATCTAAGGTATCTCTAGTTTTTCTACTAAATTCAGGTTCAATAGACTTTTGGCAATAAAAATCTAGGTAAGACTCTGTGTTGGGTGCTCTGTTGGATGCTCGGCCCTACAGGCGATCGCCCAGGGCATTAGCAACTCTGCCAGTAACGGCTGGGTGTTTTCTGCAGATTAGGGCAAGAATGACATCGTGCAAAGCAGTCAACCCTGCCTATAGCCCTAACAGCCTAGACAAAGTGCCTTAACGTTGCTCACAATTTTACCTGATTTCATTCAGCTTCCCGGTGAACTCGCCAGAACTCTTTGCGGCGATGGCGCTGGCGTTGGGCTCAAAGCTCAAAAGTTCGCTGCAGTGATGAGTGACTACTTTCGCCTACTTCAACTTATGTTTAGATTTGCAAGATTTTCTTGTATTAGATTTAATGATATTTAATATTAGCAACAATCATTGCGACTTATATTGCCAAAGCGTCCCCGCACTTCTATTCTGAAGTTTACGTTCAGAGTTACGCAGGCCAAAATACAGAACTTGAAACTCTTGGCAAAAGTCGTCGCTTGCCTGGTTTTTGTTGCCCTGATTTTTCAGACGGCAAATCTACTTCCAGGGCAGCTGAGGGCTTTTGCGCCTGTGCCTGTTTTATGAGGAGATTACGACAATGCCTATTGCCGTTGGAATGATTGAAACCAAAGGGTTTCCTGCCGTAGTTGAGGCAGCAGACGCGATGGTGAAAGCTGCTCGTGTAACCCTGGTAGGTTACGAAAAGATTGGAAGTGGCCGCGTGACCGTGATTGTGCGCGGAGACGTCTCCGAGGTGCAGGCATCAGTGGCGGCGGGAATTGAGTCAGCCAAGCGCGTCAATGGGGGAGAAGTGCTGTCTACGCATATTATTGCGCGTCCGCACGAAAACCTGGAGTTTGTGCTGCCCATTCGCTATACCGAGGCCGTCGAGCAGTTCCGAACTTAGCCTATCTGGCCCTTGGTCCTAGATAGGCTAGCGAACTTTAGATGGCATCCCAGAGAGGGTGTACCAGCTTTGGGCTTGGCCGCGGCACATTTAGAGATGACAGTCTCGGTGACTTAGCTTTCTATATTTTTTGATTTGGTTACGACTCACGCTCCGTAGTTTTTAGATAAAGGTAAGGTTAAACAATGGCGATCGCAGTTGGCATGATTGAAACCCTGGGTTTTCCGGCTGTTGTAGAAGCAGCAGACGCCATGGTCAAGGCTGCACGGGTGACTCTCGTTGGCTACGAAAAGATTGGCAGTGGCCGCGTAACCGTGATTGTGCGCGGAGACGTCTCCGAAGTGCAGGCATCAGTTGCAGCGGGAATTGAAAACGTTAAGCGCGTCAATGGAGGTCAGGTTCTTTCGACCCACATCATTGCTCGCCCCCACGAAAACCTAGAGTTTGTGCTGCCCATTCGCTACACCGAAGCGGTTGAGCAGTTCAGAGAGAGCGTCAGCGGTATCCGGCCCTACGGTAGATAGGCTTTATGCGCCTGGCAAAAGTTCGCGGCACGGTTGTTAGCACCTGCAAGGAGCCTAGCCTGAGGGGCGCAAAATTTCTCCTGGTTCAGCTCATTGATGAGTCAGGAGATCTTTTGCCGGAGTATGAGGTAGCTGCAGACGTGGTGGGTGCTGGCATCGGTGAATGGGTTTTAGTTTCCAGAGGGAGCGGGGCTAGGCAGCATGACGGCTATTTGGAGCGTCCCGTGGACGCCGCAATTGTGGCAATTGTAGACACCGTCAACATGGACGCGGGCCTGGTTTACAGTAAACGAGACGACTTCAGCTAGCTGCGGTTCTTTGCTCTGCGGAAGCTGCCGATGCGCTCGTCAAGGCTAACGCCCTTTCACAAACGGTTGACCCTTTAGCAGGTGCGCTCTGAGCGCAGGCTTTGCCCATTTTAGCTGTCTCAATCTGATACAGAGATTGTTTCTAATCAGCGATCGCCGCTCGGCGGCTTTCCCAGCCTTTTTCTCATCATGCGATGAAACCTCAAATTGATAGCTCGGCTCAGGTTCACTCCTTTTCCCAAGTCATTGGCGATGTTCGCATAGGGCCAAATGTTTCAGTTGCCCCAGGCACGTCGATTCGGGCTGACCAAGGAGGCCCGTTCCATATTCAAGCGGGTGTGCAAATTCAAGATGGCGTTGTCATCCACGCTCTAGAACAGGGGCGGATTCTGGGTGATAACAATCAACCCTGCTCTGTTTGGATTGGTGAAAAGGTTACCATTACCCACAAGGTTTTGGTTCACGGGCCTGTCTATATCGGCAAAGACTGCTTCATCGGCTTCCGCTCAACCATTTTTAGTGCTCGAATTGGTCAGGGCTGCGTCATTATGATGCATGCCCTGATTCAGGATGTTGAGGTACCACCGGGCAAGTTTGTGCCATCGGGAGCCTCGATTACCACGCAAGATCAAGCGGATCGGCTACCGGATGTGCAGCCGGAAGATCGCGCCTTTGCGCAAGATGTGATTGGTGCTAGCCGTTTGGGTTCTAGCTATCTTTACGCTGAAGAGGCTAACCGCATCACCCCCATTCAACAAAAACTTCATCGTCCCCATACGAAGCAGTCCACTGAAAGCAACGGAAGAAACGAGATGCAAACTCAACGATTAGCTCCAGAAATTGTGCAGATGGTGCGGCAATTGCTCAGCCAGGGCTATCAAATCGGCACCGAACACGCAGATGTGCGTCGCTATCGCAGCGGCGTTTGGCAGACCTGTTCGCCCATTCAGTCCAAGCGAGAATCAGAAGTATTTGCGGCTTTAGAAGCCTGTTTGCAAGAGCACACAGGCGAGTATGTCCGTCTGTTTGGAATTGACCCCCAAGCTAAGCGGCGAGTGGGCACGGCCATGACCATTCAGCGCCCAGACGGCAAGCCCATTGAGACTTCTGCCGGACAGACAGTGGGAGCCAGCGTTCCCATTCGTCAGTCTAATAGCTCCGGTCGTCAGCGCAGCGCCAGCTACGGCACCCTCAGCGGTGAAGTTGTGCAGCAGGTAAAGCAGCTCCTCAATCAGGGGTATCGCATTGGCATGGAACACGCCGATTCCCGCCGCTATCGCAGCGGCGTTTGGCAGACCTGTCCGCCGATTCAGTCCAGCCGCGAATCAGAGGTTTTAGCCGCCCTAGAAGCCTGCCTGCGAGAACATGCCGGGGAATATGTCCGCATGTTTGGTATCGATCCGCAGGTTAAGCGGCGGATTGCGACGACGACAATTCAGCGTGCTGACGGCAAGCCGGTTGAACTCTCTGGCAATGGAGCGGCGTATAGCCACTCGCCTGATAACTCACCTCGCTCAGAGCAGCGGGCCGCTACGGCAACTGGAGCGCTGAGCGCCGAGGCAATTCAGAAGGCGCGGCAGTTGATCAGCCAGGGCTATCAAATTGGCACTGAACACGCAGATGTGCGTCGCTACCGCAGTGGCGTCTGGCAAACGTGTTCGCCAATCGAATCCAATCGAGAGGCAGAGGTTCTAGCCGCCTTAGAAGGCTGCGTGCAAGAACATGCTGGGGAATATGTGCGCATGTTTGGCATTGATCCTCAAATGAAGCGCCGTATGGGATCTCCTCTAACCATTCAGCGTCCGGGGGATCCGCCCCAACGGTCAGCTAAGCCATCTCAAAATGGCAGCAGAGCCGCTTCGTCGGGCTATGAGAACGGCAATGGGGCAGCTGCTACTAGCCAAGCGCTCAGTTCAGAGCTGGTGCATAAGGTTCGCCAGAGTCTATCCCAGGGCTATAGGCTGAGCCTGGAGTATGCTGACCGCCGCCGCTATCGTAGCGGTGCCTGGCAAACAGGGCCAAGCTTACAGTCCCAGAGCCAGTCGGCTGTAATTGCCACTTTGGAAGACTTTATGCAGTCCCATGTAACTGAGTATGTCCGTTTGATCGGCATTGACCCCCAGGCCAAGCGGCGCGTTTTTGAGGAGACAATTCAGCGCCCGGATGGTCGCCTAGAACCCGCCCATACGGATAGACAGGCTACAGCGGCGGCGGCAACGCCTTACGCCAATCCCCCTAAATACAACAGCCCCGCCGCCTCACCCAGCCGCAATGGCGGTTCAAGTAGCGCCCTCAATGCTGATTTACGTCAGCAGGTCACTCAGCTAGTGAATCAGGGCTATCAGGTTGGCACTGAGTTTGCCGATCGCCGTCGCTACAGCAGCGGTGCCTGGAGCAGTGGCGAATCGATTCATAGCAGTCGTCCGGCTGATGTAATTTCCTCTTTGGAGAGGCTGCTGGCCGATCACAGCGGCGAGTATGTCAGACTGGTCGGTATCGATCCGAAAGCGAAGCGGCGGGTGCTAGAAGCAACCATTCAGAGACCTTAAGCCCGAAAATTACTTATGGGATCGTCCCCGCTACGGCTGAGTAGCCAAAGTCACTTTTGTGCCATTGGAGAGGTGGAAATTCACCCTAGCGTGGCGATCGCCCCTGGAGCTGTTCTAGAAGCGGCTCCAGGCAGCCGTATTTGTCTAGCGGAGGGAGTCTGCATTGGGGCTGGTAGCGTACTGCAGGTGTATCAGGGACTGCTAGAGCTGGCTGCGGGCGCTAGCCTTGGCAAGGGCGTTTTGGTCGTTGGCAGCGGTCGCATTGGGGTTCACGCCTGCGTCGGCGCTGAGGCCACCGTCATTAATCCGGCGATTGATGACGGAGCCGCGATCGCAGCCAAGACTCTGGTGGGCGATAGCAGTCGGCAGCTAGCTAAGCCAGTTGCGCCTCCCCAACCTGCTGCGGAGGAGAGCGCTGAGGCGTCAAGCAGCACCGCTAATGCCGAGCCGCCTGTCACTGCGTCCAACGGTTCAGTGCCACCCACTGCCGCTGAGACGACGGCTGAAGCCGCCGCCGAGACGGCCAATGGTAACGGCAAGCTGTCCCAGTTCTCTCACGTATACGGTAAAGATCAGGTCAATCAGCTAATTTCAACGCTATTTCCTC